>DETX01000105.1 GCA_002362145.1 Clostridiales bacterium UBA3277 | reverse complement strand
AAATGGGGCAGCGCAGGGCGAAAAGAGCCGCTGCTTGGGCGTTTTGACAGTTTTCAGATAGGCCCTAATAAGATTCCGCTTTCAACATAGACAGACTGGAGGGACGAAATGTCCGTTGAAACCATAAAAATAGGAAACGTGGAGCTTCTGACCGCCGGGGGCATTTCTGTGCCCCACGGCTTTACCACCCGCCTCGGCGGGGTCAGCACCGGGGCCAATGAGAGTATGAACCTGGCCCTCAACGACCGGGACACCCGGCAGAACGTGGAGGAAAATCTGCGGCGTCTGGGCCGGGCCCTGGGCTTTGACCCGGAGAAGCTGGTGATGACCCGGCAGATTCATTCCAATCTTGTCCGGCCGGTGACGGAAAAGGACCACCTGGGCCTTTGCCACCGGGACTATCCCGCCTGCGACGGCCTGGTGACGGCCACCCCCGGGGTGGCCCTGCTGGTGTTCACCGCCGACTGCACCCCCATTTTGCTCCACGACCCGGTGACCGGGGCCGTGGGGGCGGTCCACGCCGGCTGGCGGGGCACCGCCAAGGCCATTGCCGCCCGGTGCGTGGAGGCCATGGCAGAAAACTACGGCGCGAAGCCCGAAAACATCCACGCGGCCATCGGCCCCAACATTGCCATGTGCCACTTTGAGACCGACGGCGACGTGCCCCAGGCCATGAGAGAGGCCTTCGGGCCGGAGATAGAGGCGTTTATAGAGCGCCGGGGGGAAAAATATCACCTGGACCTGAAGGCCATCAACGCCATGGTGTTAAGCCGGGCGGGGGTGAAACACATCGAGATCAGCGACGCGTGCACCTGCTGCCAGAGTAGCCGCTTCTGGTCCCACCGGGTGACGGCGGGAATCCGGGGCTCCCAGGGGGCCGTCATCGTATGCGGAGGTGGGCGCGTTTGAAAAGAATTCTCTGCCTGAGCCTGGCGGCCGCCCTAATGTTCAGCATGCTTGCCGGGTGCGGCACCAATAAAATCGACAATTCCGGCTACATTCCCACCGGTGACGCCATTTTGATGGAGGGCCAGGAGCCGGAGGACATCGCGAAGGGCGATGAGGAAACCCAGGAGCTGACCCTGGCCTACTACCCGGACCGGTCCTTAAATCCCCTCTTCGGCAGCGACTACACCAACCGGGTGCTGATGAGCCTCATGTACCAGGGGCTTTTCGCGGTGAGCCGGCAGAAAAAGGCCTATCCCATCCTGTGCGACCACTACCGCTCCGCCTCCGACGGCCGGACCTGGGTGGTGTACTTAGGAAACGCCACCTTCTCCGACGGAAGCCCCGTCACCGTGGAGGACGTGGTGGCCTCCTACGAAAGAGCCAGGGAAAACGACTACTATAAATACCGCTTCCGCCATCTTGTGGAGGTCTCCGCCACCGACGACGGCGGCGTGGCCTTCTACTTAGATACCCGCTACGGCGACTTCCCCCTGCTTCTGGACGTGCCCATCGTCAAGGCGGAGGAGGTGGAGGCGGACCGCCCCCTGGGCACCGGGCCCTATGTGTTTTCCGAGGGGGCCGGCGGCGCCAACCTGCTGCGGAACCCCGCCTGGTGGTGCGGCGATGTGGAAATCCCCGCGGTGGACAAGACCATCGATCTGGTGGAGGTCCACTCCGTGTCCGAGGTCCGGGACCAGTTCCAGTTTGGCAACGTCAGCGTGGTGTGCACCAATCCCATGAGCGCCACCTTCGCCGAGTACCGCTGCGACTACGAATTGTGGGAAGTGGAGAGCGGCCAGATGATCTATGTGGGCTGCAACATCTCCTACAGCGACTTCTTCGACGACGGCACCCTGCGGACCTTCCTGACCTACGCCATGGACCGGGAGAGCTTCGCCAAGGATGTGTATAAGGGTATGGTTACCCCGGTGACCCTGCCCTGCTCCCCGGAGGAGGCCTACTATAATAAGAGCCTTGCCATGCAGTACAGCTACGAGCCGCTGAAATTTTTGGAGAAGCTCCGGTCCTATCGGGTGCCCACCAGCAAAAATGGCGGCACCCGGGAATTCCGGGTCCTGGTCAACGCCGACGACTCCGCCCGGGTGTCCATCGCCCGGTCCATCGCCTCCACGCTGACGGAGCTGGGCCTCAACGCGGTGACGGTGGAGGAATCCGGCCGGACCTATAAGGACATCCTGGTGGCGGCAAACTATGAGATCTATGTGGGCATGACCCGGCTGTCGCCCACCATGGACCTGACGGAGTTCTTTCGGCCCTACGGCGAGCTGGGCCGGGGGGGTCTTGCCAACGAGACCCTGAACAACATGGCCCTCAACGCCCTGGAAAACTCCGGCAACTACTATAACCTCTACAAAAAACTGGGCGAGGACGGCCGCATCATCCCCCTGCTCTTCGGCCACTACGCCGTCTACGCCCAGCGGGGCCTGCTCCCCAACCTGGACCCCGCCCGGGACAATGTGTTCTTCTACACCATCGGCAAGACCATGGAGGAGTGCGAGGTGCAGGAGACCGTCCAGTAACAATTCCATAAGCCCGTCGGGACCGGCTGTATGGCCCCGTAAAAATAAGGCAACACCGCACAATGGGAGCGGCGGTTTTCACCGAATCTTTTGCTCCATCGGGCGGTATTGCCATAAATTTCCGATCACGGATTAGGAAAGGAAGAAAAACCATCATGAAACGTATTCTTGCACTGACCCTGATTTTCGCGCTGCTGCTGGCAGGCTGCGGAGGGAGAACCCCCGCCGCGAACCAGCCGGAGACCACAGTGCCCCAGCAGACCCAGGCTCCCGCCACGGAAGCCACCGTCCCCGAGACCACCGAGGCGGCCACGGAGGAGCCCACTGAGCCTCCCGTCCCCTTCAATCCCCTCAACGGCGAAATCCTGGACGCCCCCTTTGACGGCCGGATCTACGCCTCCACCATCAGCAACATCCCCGACGCCCTGCCCCACGTGAACGTGGTGAAGGCGGATATTCTCATGGAGATGCTGGTGAACAACTCCATCGACCGGTGCCTGGCTCTGTTCTCCGACATCGGCGGCATTGAGGCCATCGGCTCCACCCGGTCCACCCGGCTGATGTTCAACAACATCACCCAGCACTATAACGCCATCCTCAGCCACGGCGGCGGCTCTGAAATGGTCATCTCGGACGCCAACGCCCGGGGCATCGCCCACTACAACGTGGACTCCCTCATGCGCCAGGGCGATCCTCTGATGAAGGGAACCGCCTACCGGGACAAGGAATATAAGCACGGCGAGCACAACCTCTTCGTCATCGGCGACGGCGTCAAGGCCTATGCCGAGTCCAAGGGCCAGCAGCTCACCGGCAACCCCGAGCATGACTACGGCCTGCGCTTCGCGGACGACGCCACCCCCACCGCCGGTGAGGACGCAAAGAGCATCTCCGTCACCTTCACTTGGGACGAAACCAAGAAGGAGACCGTCATGAAGTATGACGAGAGCCTGAATAAGTACGTATTCAACCAGTACGGCAAGGAGATGCATGACCAGATCACCGACGAGCCTGAGGCCTTCCAGAATGTGGTCATCATGCACGCCGACATCTACAAGGACTGGATCTACTACAACGCCAACTTTGAAAAGGGCGGCACCGGCTACTACGCCTGCGGCGGCAAGATCATCCCCATCAACTGGGCCTGCAATGGCGAAAATGAGCCCTTCGTGTTCTGCGATGAAAACTGGAACCCCATGCCCATCACCCGGGGCAACACCTACATCGCTATCTGCACCCCGGAGTCCCCGGTGGTTTGGACCGGCGAGGCTGAGTAAAGGGCTTCCGATTTCCCCTTTCGGAGGGCGGGCGGGGCAGTCGTTTCGGGAATCTGCCCGGGGGAAAGCCCCGCCCCTCCCCTGAAGTAAGCAAAATGCACCGAAACATGAAAAAACTTCCCCGGATTTGTGCGAAATTAACAGTTTACAACCTTACCGGCGTATAGTATAATAAATTCCGTACGGAGATATCGATTAAACCGTACATTTACAGTCTAGAATCCTGCCTGCGCAGGAATAAAAAATGGAGGAATTACCATGTCTGTCAAAGTTGCAATTAACGGTTTTGGCCGTATCGGCCGTCTGGCTTTCCGTCAGATGTTCGGTGCTGAGGGCTTTGAAGTCGTTGCCATCAACGACCTGACCTCTCCCAAGATGCTGGCTCATCTGCTGAAGTACGACTCCACCCAGGGCAACTACGCCGCTCAGGGCCATGTCGTCGAGGCCGGCGAGGACAACATCGTTGTCGACGGCAAGAAGATCACCATCTACGCCAAGGCCAACGCCGCTGAGCTGCCCTGGGGCGAGCTGGGTGTGGACGTTGTGCTGGAGTGCACCGGCTTCTACACTTCCAAGGCTAAGGCCCAGGCTCACATCGACGCCGGCGCCAAGAAGGTCGTCATCTCCGCTCCCGCTGGCAACGACCTGCCCACCATCGTCTACAACGTC
>DETX01000132.1 GCA_002362145.1 Clostridiales bacterium UBA3277 | reverse complement strand
CCGTCCGGCAGGACGTGGAGCGGATTCTGGGCCTTGAGGACCCGGTGAGGGCCGTTACGGGCTTTGACCGGCCGAACCTCTTTTTTGATGTCATCCAAACCGACGAGAAGGACCGGGAGCTGCGACGTCTGCTCGCCTCCCGCCGGGACAGAAGCGGCATCGTCTATTGCTCCACCCGGCGGAAGGTGGAGGAGGTCTGCCAGCGCCTCCGGGACTTGGGCTACGCCGCCGCCCGATATCACGCGGGCCTGGAGGAGCGGGAGCGGACTGAGAGCCAGGAGGACTTCCTCTATGACCGCAAGACGGTGATGGTGGCCACCAACGCCTTCGGCATGGGCATCGACAAGTCCAACGTCAGCTTCGTCATCCATTACAATATGCCCAAGAGCATGGAGGCCTATTACCAGGAGGCGGGCCGTGCCGGCCGGGACGGGTCGGCGGCGGACTGCATCCTCCTGTTTCAAAGCGCCGACGTGCAGACCGCCAGATTCCTCATCAAGAACGGGGGAGAGAACGAGGATTTGACCGAGGAGCAGCGTGCCCAGGTCCGCCGCCAGGATCTCAAGCGTCTGGACGCCATGGTGGGCTACTGCAAGACCAAGACCTGCCTCCGGGGCTATATCCTGGAATACTTCGGCCAGAAGCACCCGGAGCTCTGCGGAAACTGCGGCACCTGCAAGGGAAATTTCGTGGAGGTGGATATGACACGGGAGGCCCAGATCATCCTCTCCTGTGTCCATCGGATTCACGACAAGCTGGGCTGCGGTCTGGGGGTGAATCTGGTGGCCAGCACCCTGCGGGGCAGCAAGCTCAAGCGTATCGGGGAGCTGGGGCTGGACAGCCTGAGCACCTACGGCCTGCTGAAGGACCGTTCCCGGACGGAGCTCCACGCCATGATTGACCACCTGGAGGCGGAGGGGTATCTGCGGACTGAGCTGGAGCACCAGACCCTTGGCCTGACCACCCAGGCGGCGGAGGTCCTCTACCGGGGCAAGATGGTGCGCCGGAAGGTCGAAGTGAGCGACGAGAACCCCCAGGAGGAGATCCCGGCCACCGGCGATACGGCGGAGCTGATCGACGAACTGAAGCTTTTCCGCCTGGAGCTGGCGAAAAAAGCGGGAATTCCGGCCTACATGGTCTTTTCCAACAGCACTCTTGCGGATATGGCGAAGAAACGGCCTGCCACCATGTCTCAGTTTAAGAAAGTCACCGGCGTGGGCGAGTTGAAGGCAAGCTGGTACGGCACGGCCTTTCTCAAGTGCATCCAGCGCTTTGAGTTGGAAAAGAAATAGAATTCTGCGACAAAACATCCCAGCCGCCGGCAGGCAGGCTGGGATGTTCCCGGTTAATTCTCTTGATCCTTGTTTTCATTCTTGTTTTCGTAGTCCAGAACTTCCTTGGAGATATAGATGGGGCGGTCCTTGGTCTGCTCAAAGGTGCGGCCCACGTACTCTCCGATGATGCCGATGCAGAACAGCTGCATGGACCCGAAGAACAGCAGCAGGACAATGATGGTGGCGTAGCCGGGTGTGTCGATGCCCCAGATGCATTTTTCCAGGATGACGGCAATGAGATAGATAATGGCGGCGACCCCGGAGATAAAGCCCAGCACCGACGCCATCCGCAGCGGCGCAGTGGAAAAGCCGATGATTCCCTCCAGGGCGTAGTCAAACAGCTTCCAGAAGTTCCACTTGGTGGTGCCCGTTGCCCGCTCACAGGCGGTATAGGGGATGAATTTGGTCTCATAGCCCACCCAGGAGAAGATCCCCTTGGAGAAGCGGTGGTACTCGGGGAGCGACAAAATGCTGTCCCGAACGCTGCGCCGGAATGTCCGGAAGTCGCTGGCGTCGCTCTGGAGCGTCACATCGGAGAGGCGGTTGATGAGGCGGTAGAAGCAGCGCTTGAAGAAGGAGAGAACCTTGCCCTCCCGCCGCCGGTCCTGGTAGGCGGCCACCACGTCATACTCCGGTTCTTCCTCCAGAATCCGCACCATGTCCCGGACGATCTCGGGCCGCTGCTGCAAATCGGCGTCGATGAGGGCGATATAGTCGCCGGAGGCGTGCTGGAGCCCGGCGTAGAGCCCGGCCTCCTTACCAAAATTCCGGGAGAAGGAGACCACCTTCACCGGGCATTTCTGGGCGGCGTAGAGCTTTTTCAGGTTGTGCAGCGTGGCATCCCTGCTGCCGTCGTCGATGTAGACGATCTCATAATCATAACCACAGTCCCGGAAGGCGGAGAGCACCGCCTCCTGAAAGAGGCTCACATTTTCCGCTTCGTTGTAGCAGGGGACCACCAGGGAAAGTTTCATGGGTATCAGCTCACAGTCTGTCTGAAAGATTCACACTCGGTTTTCCGGGCCCAGGGCCCGGAAAAAGGAATGTTTTATTTCATTATAGCGCAAGTACCCCGCCTTTGCAAGGGGCAATGGGACACCTGGGCAGAGATTTGCCGCCGTTTCCGGGGCCGTCCGCCGGATTATACAGGAAAACCGCTGATTTTCCCTTGACAAACCCGGTTTTTTTCGCTACTATAACAAAGTTAAAACGCATGGAACGGGAGGTTCCGCCGTCAAAACCGGGAAAGAGAGTGTGCGTATTGGTGAGAGCACATACCGGGCAGCGGTGGATGGTCGCCCGGGAGCGGACTGCCTGAAGGACAGTAGGGCAGTACGGGTAAGCCCGTTATGGCTTTCAAGTGCCCGGTTTTCGGGAATTCAGGTGGTACCGCGGAAATGTATGTTTCGCCCTGGGAGTTT
>DETX01000096.1:5294-8680 GCA_002362145.1 Clostridiales bacterium UBA3277 | reverse complement strand
TGCTGGGTGATGCCGCCGGCCTCCCCGGCGGTGACGTGGGCGTTGCGGATATAGTCCAGAAGGGAGGTCTTGCCGTGGTCCACGTGGCCCATGACCACCACCACGGGGGCCCGGGTCTGGAGCTCCTCGGCGGTATCCACATGGTCGTCGATGATCCGCTCCTCGATGGTGACGGTGACTTCCTTCTCCACCTTGCAGCCCATTTCCGTGGCCACGAACTCGGCGGTGTCGAAGTCGATGGTCTGGTTGATGGCGGCCATGACGCCGTTGCGCATGAGACACTTGATGACCTCACCGGCGGTCTTTTTCATCCGGGAGGCCAGCTCGCCCACGGTGATCTCCTCGGGAATCTTCACGGTGACGGGCGCCTTCCGGGCCACCTCCATCTGGAGACGGCGCATCTTCTCCTGCTCCTCGGAGCGGGACTTGTTGCCCTTAAAGTTGCCCTTCTGCTGCTTCTGCTGCTGCTTGCCCTTGCCGCCGCCGATGCGCTGCTTGCCGCCCTGGAAGTTCTGGACCCGCTCGGAGACCAGATTGTCCACGTCAGCAAACCGGTTGGCGTTGACCTGGACGGCGGAGGTGTCCACCACCCGGCGCTCCCGCTTCCGTTCAGGCTCCTTGGGCTTTTCCGCCTTGGGCTGCTGAGCCTGGCCACCCTGGGGCCGGGGCGTCTGGCTCTGCTGGGCCGGGGCGGGCGCGGGCCGGTTCTGGGGACGGCTCTGGGTGCCGGACCGGTTCTCCTGCTTATTCTCGCTCTCAGGCTTGGGTGCCTCGGGCTTGGGCTCCTCCTTGGAAGGATGGGTGGCCTTCTGGGCGAACACCTCCTCCAGAGAGCTGATGGGATGCTTCTGGGTCATATAGTCGAACACCAGGTTCAGCTCCACGTCCGTCAGGATCTGGGAGTTGGACTTGGGCCGCTCATAGTATTTCCCAATAATCTCGGAAATCTCCTTGGGAGCCACGCCGAAGTCGGCGGCGACCTCCTTGACACGATACTTAACAAAACTCATCGATAAACGCACCTCCAAAATGTGACACGCCTGCGGATACGCAATGCGGAATGCAGCATCCATGCTGATGCGCTCCGCATCACGCACCCTGTGCGGTCTGCAAAGTCGGTTTCTTACTTACTTCTTCTTTCCCATGCGGACATTCCGCTTGTGAGCTCTGGCCTCGGCCTGCCGTTTTTTGGCCTTGGCCGCCTTGACGGTGAGGACCTCCAGAGCCTTCTCGGTCCAGGGGCTGCCCTCCAGGGCCTTCACCAGGGCCAGGGCCATCTGCACATCCGTAACGGCGGCGATGGCCAGGGTCTCCCGGCCCGCGGCCTGACCCAGCTGGGCTTTCGTATAATTTACCCGCAGCACCTGCTGCTCGGTCCCCTCGGCGAAGGACAGAGCCCTGCGCCAGATGTGGTCCGAGGCGTCCGCCGCCACCAAAATGGCGTAGGCCTTATGGGCCCGGGCGGCGCCGCCCACGGCTTCCTCGCCCAGCTCCGCCATGCCGCCCTTCCGGGCCAGGCCCAGATAATTCAGCGCTCTATCCATTTCCGCCCTCCATTTCCTTGGCCAGCCGGTCGTAAACCGCCTCGGGGATGGTCACCTCCAGGCTCCTGTCCAGAGCCTTGGAGCGCAGCGCCTTTTTCAGGCACTCGGGATTTGGGCAGATGTACGCCCCCCGGCCGGGGGCCTTGCCCCCAAAGTCCAGGTTCACCGTCCCGTCGGTGCCCCGGACCACCCGGATGAGGTCCCGTTTATTTTTCCGTTCCCGGCAGCCCATGCACTGGCGCTGGGGAATTTTCTTCTGCATCCTGACTGCCTCCTTTTCTCTCCCGCCAGGCGGGGGTTTGGGAAGCTCTGATCTGGCCGGTAACTATGATTCAGAGGTTCCTTAGTTTTCTTCTTCGGCTTCCGCCCCGGCCTCCGCTTCCTCGGCGGCAGCCTGGGAGGCGGGCTTGATGTCGATCTTGCAGCCGGTGAGCCGGGCCGCCAGCCGGGCGTTCTGGCCCTCCTTGCCGATGGCCAGGGAGAGCTGGTCATCGGGCACCAGCACCCGGCAGGCCTTCTGGCCGGGAATCAGGGTCACGGAGATGACGTCGGCGGGACTCAGGGCCGCCCGGACATATTCGCAGGGGTCCTCGCTCCAGACCACGATGTCGATCTTCTCGCCGCCCAGCTCCTGGACCACGGCGCCCACACGGCCGCCCCGGGGACCTACGCAGGCGCCCACGGGATCGATGCCCTCCATGGTGGCCCGGACGGCCATCTTGGACCGGGAACCGGCCTCTCTGGCGATGTTGCGGATTTCCACCTGACCGTCGGCAATCTCCGGGGTCTCCAGCTCGAAGAGCCGCCGCACCAGATTGGGGTGGGTCCGGGACACATGGATGATGGGGCCCCGGCCCATCTTATGGACCTCCAGGACGTAGACCCGGATCAGGTCTCCCTCCTTGTGCTTCTCCCCGGGGATCTGCTCGCTGGCGCGGAGCACGGCGTCGGAGGCGTCACCCCCCTGGCCGATGCGGATGAACATATCCCCGGAAACAGGATCGATGCGCAGCACCGTACCGGTGAGCAGCTCCTGGGCCTTATCGGAATAGGACTCGTACATCACACCCCGCTCGGCCTCCCGGATGCCCTGGATGACCACCTGCTTGGCGGTCTGGGCGGCGATGCGGCCGAATTTGGCAATGTCCACGGGGATGCTCACAGGATCGCCCACCTGGACGGTGGGGTCAATGTTCCGGGCCGCGTCGATGTGGATTTCCAGAGCGGTGTCCTCCAGCTCCTCCACGGCGGTCTTGACAATGTGCATGGAAAGGCCCTTTTCGGAGAGGTCCACCACCACGTTGTCGGCGGGCACATCCCGCCGGTCCTCCCGGTCCTTCCGGTAGGCGTTGGTCAGCGCCTGCTTTAAGCGCTCCACCATATAATCCACAGGGATGCCCTTGAGCTTTTCCAGCTCCCGCAGAGAGGCAAAGATCTCCGCGCCGATATCGACCTTGGGGGCTTCCGCCTGCTTCTTGGCTCTGCTGTTTCTGGCCATGATACTGATTCCTCCTATCAGAATTCCACACGGAGCCGCACCAGAGCGACTTCCGATTTTTCAAAGGTAATAATTTGTTTGCCGGCTTCCACGGTGACGCGGCCGTCCTCGTAGCCCCTGAGCACACAGGGCAGCTCCTTGAGCCCGTTTCTGGGCCGGTAGAGCTTCACGGTGACGGGGCTTCCCAGGAACCTCTCAAAATCCCCGGGCCGCTTCAGGGCCCGTTCCAGGCCCGCGGAGCAGACCTCAAAGTGATAGGAACCCTGGATGGGGTCCTTCTCGTCGAGAATGGGGTCCACAGCCCGGGACACGGCCTCGCAGTCGTCAATGTCCACGCCGCCCTC
>DETX01000096.1:4605-4935 GCA_002362145.1 Clostridiales bacterium UBA3277 | reverse complement strand
TTCCAGGCCCCGGGCCTCCACGATGGGCTTTGCGATTTCTGTAACCACATCGGTAACTTTCATTCAGGTGTTCCTTTCTCCGGCAATGCTAAGAAGAAAGAGAGGCGCTGGCGCCTCTCTTTCCTACATCCTACCTTATTACGGGGGTATTATACCACTCTTTTTTCCGTTTGGCAAGAGGGATTTGCGGAAAAATACCCTTCTTTTCCGCTGATTTTTCCGAAAATTCTCCCTTTGCGTCCATTCTCCCCGGAATCTGCCCCGCTCTCGTGCTGTTTTCGCCGAAAATCGGGCCGCTTGTCCATGGCGAAAAAACGTTTTTCCGCAGGG
>DETX01000096.1:0-4274 GCA_002362145.1 Clostridiales bacterium UBA3277 | reverse complement strand
GGCCGATTTAGCCCCAGAGCCTCCATTTTAAAATGCAATTTTGCTACTTGCAAAAATGCAGAATCCAGGGTATAATCATCACCATCATCACTTCTTGGATCACAGTCCGGAGGTAAAGGAGGATAACAATATGAAAATGAAGAAGATCCTGTCCCTTGTCCTGGCGCTGACCATCGTCATGACTTTCGCTGCCTGCGGCGGCAGCGGCTCCGCAAAAATGACCATGGGCACCGGCGGCACCGCCGGCACCTACTACGCCTTCGGCGGCGTTCTCGGCCAGTATATTAAGAATCACGCCGGCATCGAGGTCATCACCGTCTCCACCGACGGCTCCAAGGCCAACATCGAAGGCATCGCCTCCGGCGACTATCAGCTCGGCACCGTCCAGTCCGACGTCATGTCCTACGCCTGGGAGGGCACCCGTTCCTTCGCCGACAGCGGCAAGGTGGACAGCTTCCGGGTGGTGGCCGGTCTCTACGCCGAGTCCGTCCAGCTGATCACCATGGACCCCGCCATCAAGTCCGTTGCCGACCTGAAGGGCAAGGCCGTCTCCATCGGCGCTCCCAACTCCGGCGTCTATTTCAACGCCATCGACATTCTGACCGCCGCCGGGCTTTCTGAGTCCGATATCAAGGCCCAGTATCAGTCCTTCGCCGACTCCACCGACGCCCTGAAGGATGGCAAGATTGACGCCGCCTTCATCGTGGCCGGTGCCCCCACCGCCGCCATCACCGAGCTGTGCACCACCAACAGCGCCTTCCTGGTGCCCATCGACGGCGACGTGGCCGCCAACCTGATGGCCAGCTGCCCCTTCTACACCGCGTATAACATCCCCGCCGGCACCTACAACGGTCAGACCGAGGATGTGGCCACCGTCACCGTCAAGGCCACCCTCATCGTCTCCGCCGATGCCAGCGAAAACGATGTCTACAACCTGACCAAGGCCATCTTTGACAACACCGACGCCATCGCCGCCGAAAACGGCAAGGGCGCGGAGCTGTCCATTGAGAACGCCACCAGCGGCATGACCGCTCCCTTCCACTCCGGCGCTGCCAAGTACTTCGCCGAGAAGGGCGTCACCGTGGAAGTCGGCTGAGTTTTTTCCAAAGGGAATGGCTGCGGCGCTGTCGCCGCAGCCATTTTTAAAATCCGGAGAATCCCGGAATGAGCAATCCATAATCCGCTGGCGCAAAGGCAGATGATTGTTGATTTCCCATTCCCCCTTTCCCAATTTTTCAAGGAGGTAGCAACCCATGGCTCTGTTTCAGAAAAAGTCCCCTGTCCCGGAAGCGCCCATGGACCTGGAATCCGTCATGAAGAAGTATGACCGGGAATCCAACGTCCGCCTCTGGGAAGGCACCCCCAAGCTCGTGGTCACCTGCATTCTGGCAGTCTTTTCCCTGTTCTGCCTGTATGTGACCCTGTTCGCCAGCTGGCTGGAGGAGCTTCGGCTGACCTCCTTCGTGGCCTTCATCGTCTTTATCGGCTATCTGGTGTTCCCCGCCAAAAAGGGCGTCCAGAAGGTCAACAACCTGCCCTGGTACGACGTCATTCTCATGATCCTGGGCACCGGTTCCTTTTTGTACTTCACCTTCAACGCGGTTTCCATCATCCAGCAGGGCACCCGCTTTGAATGGTATCAGATCGTCATCGGAATCGTGGCCATTTTGTCCCTGGCGGAGGTGTGCCGCCGGAGTGTGGGCCTGCCCATTCTCATCGTGGCCGGATGCTTCCTCCTCTATGCCCTGCTCTTCGGCCTCTCCAACCCCAGCCTGTGGGGCAAGATCAAATACTCCGTCCGCTTCCTCTTCTACTCCAAGGAGGGCATCTTCTCCACGCCCATCAACGTCTGCTCCAAGTTCATCGTAGTGTTCATCATTTTCGGTGCCTTTTTGGAGCGCACGGGCATCGCGGATTTCTTCATCAACATCTCCAACGCCGTAGTCGGCGGCTTCTCCGGCGGCCCTGCCAAGGTAGCCGTGGTGGCCAGCGCCTTTGAGGGCATGGTCTCCGGCTCCTCCGTGGCCAACACCGTGGGCTCCGGCTCCGTCACCATCCCCCTGATGAAGAAAACCGGCTACAAGCCCGAGTTCGCCGCCGCCGCCGAGGCCTCCGCCTCCACCGGTGGGCAGATCATGCCCCCCATCATGGGCGCGGCGGCCTTCCTCATGGCCGACTACGTCCAAGTCCCCTACAGTCAGATTGCCCTGAAGGCCATCCTTCCCGCGGCGCTGTACTTTGTGGGTATCTTCGTCTCCGTCCATCTGGAGGCCAAGAAGCTGGGCCTGCGGGGCCTGAGCCGGGAGGAGCTGCCCCAGATCCGTCCCCTGCTGCGGCAGGTGTATCTGCTGCTGCCCCTGCTGCTGCTCATCTACCTGGTGGGCACCAGCCAACGCTCCATCCAGTATGCCGCCGCCCTCGCCATCCTGGCCGCCATTTTCGTATCTCTTTTCAATAAGGGCAACCGGATCACCCCCAAGCGGATTCTGGAGGCTCTGGCCGCCGGTGGTCAGGGAACCATCACCGTGGCAGCTGCCTGCGGCATCGCGGGCATCATTGCCGGCACCATCACCATGACCGGCCTTGCCAATATGCTTATCAACGGCATCGTGACCCTGGCCGGAAACCACGTCTTTGTGGCCCTGTTCCTCACCATGATCTGCTGCATCGTTCTGGGCATGGGCGTGCCCACCACTGCCACCTACTGCATCATGGCCGCCACCTGCGCCCCCATCCTCACCCGGATGGGCGTCCCCGCCATCGCCGCCCACTTCTTCGTGTTCTATTTCGGCATCGTGGCCGACCTGACGCCCCCGGTGGCCCTGGCTGCCTATGCCGGCGCGGCCATCGCCCAGGCAAACCCCATGAAAACCGCCATCACCTCCACAAAGCTGGCCATTGGCGCCTTCATCGTGCCCTACGTATTCGCCCTGAACCCGGCCATGCTGTTCATCGACACCACCGTGTGGGAGGTTCTGTTCATCAGCGTCACCGCTTTCCTGGGAATCTTCGCCCTGTCTGCCTCCCTGGAGGGCTACCTCTTCGGACATATGCCCTGGTATGAGCGGCTGTTCAGCGCGGTGGGCGGCCTGATGCTCATCTTCCCGGGCCTTGCCACCGATGTGCCCGGCATCATCCTGGTGGGCCTCATGTTCCTGGCCCAGGTGATCCGCAAAAAACGGGTCTCCCTCACCGCCTGATCACAATGATTTCCATAGAAAAAGCAGCCATCAAAAAAATGGCTGCTTTTTCCTGGATATCCGGCCCTGGCAGGCCAGGATGGTTTCCCCAAAAGGGCAGCGAATGGCCCGTTCTCTTTTCCCGATGAATTCTCATAGAAAAACGTCCCGGCGTTTGCCGGGACGTTTCCTGTTTACTTCTTAAGCGCCAGCCGCTCCTCCTTGGTGTGGGCGAAGCGTTCCAGCTGGGGAATCAGGATCAGACAGATCAGCGCCGCCGTGAAGCCGCCGTTGTACAGGCAGTAGCCGCCGTGGAGGTTGGGCACAGAGGTCACCAGCAGATAGTGCAGACCGCCGCCCAGAAGGCCGTACTGCCAGCCGTACTTGTCGCAGATGGGGCTCAGGCCGTTGGCGTAGCACAGTCCCACGCAGATGGCCTGGGCGTTGAGGGCCTCGTTGAAGGCGCCCCCGGCCAGGGTCGAAAGGCCGCCGCAGATCACGGACATCAGGGCGTAGGCCGCCATGATCGGCAGGACGTTTCTGGGGTTGGAGCCGGAATTGCAGGTGGCCAGCATACAGAAGATGATGCCGAAGGTCACGCCGTTGAAGCTGGCCCCGATGAGGTTGTAATACCCCACAATGAACAGCCCGAACACGCCCACGTTCATCAGGAACATGCCGGTGCCCCGGGCAGCGGAGAGGCTGGGGACCCGCTCCGCTTTTTTCAGGTATCTCCAGTATTCCAGAGGCTTGCAGCCCATGGCCAGGGCCATGACCACGCAGACGCCGAAGAACACCAGGCAGAAGATGTTCACCGTGGCTGCGGAGGCAATTTTCAGGGTCTCCCCGGCGGGGGCGTCGGGCAGGGCCAGACCCATGGTCTTATAGAGCACCGCGTTTAAGAGGAAGGCCGTCATGCCGATGGGCAGGGCCGCGCTGTACAGGTCGAAGCCCTTGTGGACCGTGGGGGAGAAGGACAGCCCCGCGGGCAGGAAAAAGCCGATGGCAAAGCCCACAACCAGGGCCAGCACCACTCCCGCGGGGTGGAAGCCCACTGCCTCGGGGTTGGGGTAGCGCACCAGCAGCTCGGAGATC
>DETX01000031.1 GCA_002362145.1 Clostridiales bacterium UBA3277 | reverse complement strand
ATTTTTATCAGGTAATAGTATCACTCCTGTAACATCTCACATTTATCATACCATGTTTTTGTAAGTTTGCAACAAATAATTGGTTTTCTTCCGGGAATTTCCCCCAGGCAAGAAATTCTTAAGGTCCTGCCTAAGTCTTTCCCCTTGTTTTTCCCCCGAAAAAGCGGTACAATGGCCCCAAATCCGATTAGAATGCGGAAAGGACAACGCTATGCAGACCAAAGACGATTCAATCACCCTCCGGGCCCAGCAGATTCTCGCCGCCGTGCGCACGGTGGTGGTTGGCAAGGACCCGGTGCTGCTGTGGGTCCTGGCGGCCATTCTGGCCCGGGGCCACATTTTGCTGGAGGACATCCCCGGCGTGGGCAAGACCACCATGGCCCTGGCCTTTTCCCGGGTTTTGGACCTGGGCTACAGCCGGGTCCAGTTCACCCCCGACGTTCTGCCCTCGGATGTGACGGGCTACTGCGTCCCCCGGGACGGGGAGATGTGCTATCAGCCCGGGGCCGTGCTGTGCAACCTCTTCCTGGCGGACGAGCTGAACCGGGCCACCTCCCGGACCCAGTCCGCCCTGCTGGAAGCCATGGAGGAGGGCCAGGTCACCGTGGACGGGGTGAGCCACCCCCTGCCCCGGCCCTTCGTGGTCATCGCCACCCAGAATCCCACCGGCGCCGCCGGCACCTCCCTGCTGCCGGACAGCCAGATGGACCGGTTCATGGTGCGACTCTCCCTGGGCTACCCCAGTCCCAAGGACGAGGCCGCCATGATCAAAAACCGCCAGGGCGGCAATCCCCTGGAGAATCTCACGGCCCTGATGACCCGGGAGGAGCTCACCGCCATCCAGGACACGGTGGAGGACACCTACCTCAGCGACAGCGTGGTTTCCTACATCGTCGCCCTCATCACCGCCACCCGGGGAAACCCCGACCTCAGCCGTGGAGCCAGCCCCCGGGCCACTCTCTCCGTCACCGCCATGGCCAAGGCCGTGGCCCGGCTCCGGGGCCGGGACTATGTGACCCCCGGGGACGTCCGGGAGGTCTTTGTCAGCACCGTCTCCCACCGGCTGCTCCTGTCCCCCCGGGCCGAGGCCCAGGGAAGAACCCCGGAGCAGATTCTGCGGGAGATTCTCTCCACCGTCCCCGCCCCCAAGCTGCGCTGATATGACGGGACGTCGATTTCTCTACCTGCTGGGGCTGGGCGCGGCCTTCTGCTTTTACCTGTGCTACGGCGAGTGGGTGGCCGGGGTGGTGCTGGCCGTCACGGCGGGGCTGCCATGGCTGTCCCTGCTTCTGAGCATCCCCGCCATGGTCCGATTCCGCCTGGAAGTCCAGGTCCCCCGGGCCCTGGAAACGGGGGAAGAGGCGGAGGCGGCCCTCATGGGCAGCTGCCCCGATCCCCTGCCCCCCTTCCGGGGGAAGCTCCGGCTGGAGCACAGCTTCACCGGCCTGCGGCGGCGGACGGCCCCCAACAGCCTGCTGCCCACGGAGCACTGCGGTCGGATTACCATCGCCGCGGCCCGGGGCCGGGTGTGCGATTATCTGGGGCTCTTCGCCCTGCCCGCCCGGCGCTCCGACCCAAAGACCGTCCTGGTCCGGCCCCGGCCCCTGCCGGTTTCGGATGCCCCGGACATTGAAAAATTCCTCCCTCGGGCCTATGTCCCCAAGCCCGGCGGGGGCTTTGCCGAGCAGCATGAGCTGCGGCCCTACCGCCCGGGGGACAGCATGAACGCCGTCCACTGGAAGCTCACCGCCAAGACCGGCTCCCTCACCATCCGGGAGCCCATGGAGCCCCGGCGGGGCCTGGTGCTGCTGACCCTGACCCTCCGGGGAACCCCGGAGGAGCTGGATCGAAAGCTGGGGCGGCTAACCTGGCTGGGACAGTATCTTCTGTCCCGGGAGGTGTCCTTCGAAATCCGGGCCCTCACCGGCGACGGCCTGCGCCAGATGCCCGTCTCAGGGGAAAAGGACCTGCAAAAGGCCCTGGACAGCCTGCTCAGCGCCCCGCTGGCGGAGACTGGCTCCATCCGGGACCAGGACTTTGCCGCCTCCTGGCAGTACCACATCGGAGGTGAGGACCATGCGTAAGCTGGTAAACGCCACCATAGGCTTCTTCATCGGGACCATGCTGTCCCTGGGGGCCGCCGGGGCCCTGGTCACCGCCTTCCAGCTGCCCATGCTCCACTTCCCCGCTGTGGTGGGGGCCTGCGTTCTGGGGGCTCTCCTCGGGGCGGCGGCCTTTTCCGGAAAGCGGGGCGGGGCCCTGCTTCTGCTGCTGGGGGCCCTGGCCGGGGGATATCTGTGGCGGCAGGGAGACCTCTGGGACCAGACCCGGTATCTTCTGGAGCTCATCAGCCAGGTCTACAACCAGGCCTACCACTGGGGCTATCTGGTCCTTCTAAGCGGCGCCCCCGCCCCCGCTGGGCTGGACCTGCCCGTAGCGGCGCTGGGGGCTGCCATGGCCCTGCTTGGCAGCTGGACCGTCTGCCGGGAGCAGACCGGGGCCCTGGCCCTCTGCGCCTCCATCCTTACCCTGACCCCCTGCCTGGTGGTGACGGACACCGTTCCGGCCCCCAGCTATCTGTATCTTCTCATTTTTTCGAATCTTCTTCTGCTGCTGACGGGCCACGTCCGCCGGGAAAACGGCTACCAGGGGGACCGGCTGATTCTGCGCATCCTGCTGCCCACGGCCATCGCTCTGGGGGCGCTGTTTTTTCTTCTGCCCCAGGATGGTTATGTCAACCGCTCCGCTGAGCTGCGAAACCGCCTTTTCGCCCGGTTTCAGACCGTCTCCCGGCAGGAGCTGCCCCAGCTTTCCGAGAGCTTCCTGGCACCCCGGGAGCCGGAGAGCCTGGATTTGGCCGCTTTAGGGCCCCGGCAGCCTCAAACGGCTCCCGTCATGACCGTCACCGCCCAGTCCGGGGGCACGCTGTACCTCCGGGGCCGGGACTACGACATCTACGACGGCCGGGACTGGACCACCTCCGATAAGCGGGTGGACCGGCTGGAATATGAAGGCATCGATTTGGGCGCCGTCACCGTGGAGACCCAGACCCCCATGGCGGAGCTCTACCTCCCCTACTACCCCCGGGGCGGCATGAGCCTCATCGGGGGCCGGTATGAAAACACCCGGCTGGACAGGCGCTACACCCTCCACCGGCTGGGCCTTCCCGACGGCAGCGATCAGCTGTCGGCAGCACCCGGGGCGGAGTCCGCCGTTGGCGGGACCTATCTGGAGCTTCCCCAGGCCGCCCGGGAGGGGGCCCTGGGGGTTCTTGGCAACCTGGACCTCACCGGGACCACCTGGGACCGGGCCCAGGCCATCGGAAGCTATCTGCGGTCCCTGGGAATCTATGACCGCTCCCCCGGGCGGATGCCCTCCGGGGAGGCGGACTTTGCCATGTGGTTTCTGGAGGGCGGCGGCCGGGGCTACTGCGTCCACTTCGCCACCACCGCCGTGGTGCTGCTCCGGGCGGCGGGAATCCCTGCCCGGTATGTCAGCGGCTATATGCTCCCGGCCAGGGCCGGGGAGACCGTCACCGTCACCGGAGAGAACGCCCACGCCTGGGCGGAATACTACGATCCGGGCCTTGGAACCTGGCGCGTTCTGGAGGCCACCCCTGCCGACGGCCTGACGGAGGCCCCGGATACCCAGACCCCCCAGCAGTCCCTTCCGCCGGAGACCACAGCCCCGGAGACGGAGGCCCCTGCCCCCACCACCGAAGCTCCCGCCGCCGAGACGCCCCCCAGCCAGGCCCCCGAGACGGCCCCGCCGTCCCAGGCCCCGGTCTCCCGGCGTTCTTCGGGGATCTGGAAGGTCCTGATCGCCGCCCTTCTTTTCATGGCGGCGGTGGAGGGCCAGTTCCGCCTGCGCGTCTTTCTGCGGGGACGCCGGGCCCGGCGGGGCAGACCCAACGCCCGGGCTCTGGCCCGCTGGCGGGAGGTGGAAAAGCTGAGCAGGCTTCTCCGGCAGAAGCCCCCAAAGGAGCTGGTGCTTCTGGCGAACAAGGCAAAGTTCAGCCAGCACACCCTCACCAGTGACGAGCTGGCGGTGTTTGACGACTGGCTGCGCCGTGGCCGGGACACCCTGAAAAAGCGGCCGCCCCTGCTGCGGCTGCTGTACCGCTATATTTTTGCCGAGTAAGGAGACCATTTATGGAAGAGAAATTCATTGCCGCCTGGGCCGCCGCCCGGGCGGAGGCGGAAGGGCTGGGGGTGCGGATGCGTCCGGTGGACCCAGCGGAGGCTGTGAAGGCCGCCCACCGGATTCTGTCGGGCCGCCGCCTCAGCGACGGATTCAACGTCCTGGCGGAACAGGGCCGGCTGGATCTGAGCCTGGAGGCTCTGGCGGTGGACCGCCGCTTCACGGGCCTGTTTTGCGACGAGGAGGCCGACGAGGCCCTGGGCAGGCTTCTGGAGGCGGGCTACACCTTCCGCTGAGCAAAGCCTCCCTTGGGGTGCATAACACAAAGCCTCCCTTGTGTAAAGGGAACCGCCAAAGCCCTCCCCTCTGGGGAGGGTGGCCGAGCGCAGCGAGGTCAGGTGAGGTGATGCAGGTTTAGAACTGGTTCGAAAGAGAGACGACCTCATCCGTCACGGCCTTTGTCCGTGCCACCTGAAGGTGAATTGCCCCGCAGGGGCAAGAGAAGCCACCCTGGGGTGTCCCCAGAGGGGAAGGCTTGGGTGCCATTACATAAAACCGGCCTGTGATCGGCCGGTTTTTTCAGTTTTACGTTTCTGCGCGCTTTATTGGGGCGGGCTCTCCGGCTCCGGAAATTTGTCGTACCGCCGTCCCGGCCTCAGCTCCGCCCCCCGGCGGCGGGCCAGCTCCGACACGGTGAGAAATTCCCACCCCTCCTCCTGGAGGACGTCGATGATTTCCAGGGCCGCCGCCACCGAGCTGTCGGACATATCGTGCAGAAGTATGATGTCCCCGTCGTGGACCTGGGACAATACCTTCTTTTCCACGGAGGCGGTGTCGTGGTTTTCCCAGTCCCTGGGGTCCACGGACCAGCCCAGGATTGCCAGCTCCCGGGCCTGGGCCACCTGGCGCACGGAGTCGCTGCAGCAGCCCCCCGGCGGCCGGAGGAAAACCGGATGGCACCCGGCGGGCAGCAGGGCCTCGGTGTCCAGAATCTCCGAGGCGATGTCCCGGCGGGAGAGGTTTTTCATGTTCTTGTGGCTGTAGCCGTGGAAGCCAATCTCGTGCCCCTCCTCATAAATCCGCTGGGTCACGTCGGGATACTGCCGGATTCGGTAGCCGCACAGCAGGAAGGTGGCCTTTACGCCCCGGTCATAGAGCCCGTCCAGCAGCTCCCGGGTGAACCGCCCCGAGGGGCCGTCGTCAAAGGTCAGAGCCACATACCCGGGGCTCTGGGCCGCGCTGGCCGGAAGCGCCAGACACACTGCCGCCGCCACCGCCGTCAAAAACCGCCGCATCGCGTCACTTCCTTTCATTTTCTATGTATGCGCTCCATGTTTCATTTGACGCGGGCGGGGAAATGGGGTATACTAGAGGGCGGAGGATGCGCCATGGAAATCTTATGTCCCATCTGCGGGAAACAACTGGATAGACGCCCGGACCGCTGGGTCTGCCCGGAGGGGCACAGCTTTGACGTGGCCCGGCAGGGGTATGTGAACCTTCTCCCCGTGGACCGCAAGCGTTCCCTGCACCCCGGGGACACCCGGCAGCAGGTTCTCTCCCGGAGGGAGTTCCTGGAGGGAGGATTCTACGCCCCCATTGCCCGGACCCTCATCGAGACGGCCCGGGAGCTGGGAATCTCCGGAGAGCTTCTGGACGTGGGCTGCGGGGAGGGCTACTACTGCACCCGGCTGTCCCAGGCCCTTGGCATGGAGCTGACCGGCCTGGATATCTCCAAAGAGGCCGTCCGCTGGGCCGCCGGGAAGTACAAGGGCCCCACCTGGCTGTGCGCCTCCGCCGCCCGCATTCCCGCAGGCAGCGGCAGCGTGGATTTGCTCACCAGTCTCTTCGCCCTGACCCAGCCGGAGGAATACCGGCGGGTTTTAAAGGAAAACGGCTTCTTTTTCCAGGTGCTGGCGGCCCAGGACCATCTGATGGGCCTCAAATCCATCATCTATGACCACATCGACTTAAAGCAGAAGGACACGGTGCCCACCCTTGCCGGTTTTCAGCGGGTGAAGTCCATCCCCATCCGCTTTTCCTTCACCGTGGAGGGGGAGCAGGTGGAAAACCTTCTGGCCATGACCCCCCACGTCTACCGCATCGGAAAGGCCGGCGCGGAGCGGCTGCGAAACACCACCCGGCTGACGGACAGCGCAAGCTGTATGCTCAACGTCTTTCGCCGGACCTAAGGAACCTCTGAAGAGATCGTCTGCGGCTGAGCAGCGGGCCTTTTGTCCCAGCCACGCAGTTCTGCAAACGGGAAATACATCCAGTATTCCCGCGTTTTCAGAACTTTCGGCTGAGCCCAAATTCCTCGCTGTCAGCTCTTGCCGATCTCATCAGAGCTTCCTTACTTTGCCCAGAGCGGCAGGGTTCATCCCTGGAAAAACCTGAACTTCTTGGAGTGCGCCATGACTGAAAAACTGCAAGGCATTTGTGATAAATATGAGGAGCTCTGCCTCCGGTCCGAACAGCCGGACTTCTACCAGGACCCCCAGCGGGCGGCCAGGCTCCTTCGGGAGAAGGCCGACTTGGAGCCCATCGTGGAAGCCTACCAGCGCTTCCGCCAGGCGGAAAAGGACATGGAGGACGCCCAGGAGCTCATGTCCGATCCGGAGATGAAGGAGCTTTGTCAGGAGACCTTCGCCGCCGCCAAGGCCCTCCGGGAGCAGCTGCGGGAGCGGCTGCAAATTCTGCTCCTGCCCAAGGACCCCAACGACGAGAAAAACGTCATCGTGGAGATCCGCGGCGGGGTGGGCGGCGAGGAGAGCGCCCTGTTCGCCCACAGCCTGTTTCGGATGTACACCATGTTTGCCGCCAAAAACGGCTGGACCCTGGAGCTGCTCAACTACAACGAGACGGAGCTTGGCGGCGTGAAGGAGGCGGACTTCGTGCTCAATGGCCGGGGGGCCTACTCCCGGATGAAGTACGAGTCCGGGGTCCATCGGGTCCAGCGGGTGCCGGAGACCGA
>DETX01000022.1:3410-15345 GCA_002362145.1 Clostridiales bacterium UBA3277 | reverse complement strand
CAGGGGCAGCTTTTCCAGGTAGATCAGATCCTCCCGCTGCTGGGCGTCGCCCTCGGCCAGGATTGCCATCCGGCCGCAGATGTTGCCGCCGGCCTCCTCCACCAGGGCCTCCAGAGCCTTCAGGCTCTCGCCGGTGGAGATCACGTCGTCCACGATGAGAATCCGCTTGCCCTTCATCAGGGCGGCGTCGGCCCCGTCCAAGAACAGCTTCTGCTCCTTGGCGGTGGTGATGGACTGGACGGTGACGCTGAAAATGTCCCGCATATAGAGCTTGGGACCCTTCCGGGCCAGGATGTATTTCCGGTCCCCGGCCTGACGGGCCATCTCGTGGGCCAGAGGGATGCCCTTGGCCTCGGCGGTGATGATGTAGTCATACTCCGGGGCCCGCTTCAGCAGCTCCCGGGCGCAGGCCACGGTGAGCTCCTGGTCGCCGAAAATAACGAAGCCGGCAATGGAAAGGTTTTCATTCAGAGGGCAGATGGGAAGGTCCCGCTCCAGCCCCGCAACCGTCATATGATAGTACATGGAGAACGCTCCTTTTTCTTTTAAATTTCTCTCAGGCAGCACCCATTGCGCGGTGCTGTTTTCATTATACTACCCCTGGAAAAAATGTCAAGAAATTCCCGGAAACCCCAAAAAAGAACGCGCCCGGCATCTCAGCGATACCGGGCGCGCCCTTTTGGAAAGAAAATTGGAAAGAAGAGAGGTAGAAAAGAGGTTCTGCGGAACAGAAGAGAAGCGGCTCACGGCTTCCGCCGCCCTTCTGATGATCAGTATAAAGGGCGGTTTTGAACAACAAATAACGAAATTGCGAACAAATTGAAAAGATTGGGCAGGCCCTGCCAAATCCCCCGGCCCGGGACAGCGCCGGAGAAAAGCCCCCGGCATCACGGCGATACCGGGGGCTTCCCTGCGAAGGAAAATTGGAAAGAAGAGAGGTAGAAGGATCTACGGAGTGAAAGGGGCGGCTCACGGCTTCCGCTTGCCTTTCTGTCTTTAGATTACCCGGCACCTTTGAACAGCCAATAACGGATTTGAAAACAAAATTCGACAAAATTATGAATTCGAAGATTCCGTCACGCAGCCGCCGCCAGAAGATCGCACTTCAGCGGCGGGGTGGGGGTATCGCGCCCATAGCTTGTCACAGGGGGGGCTTTCGTTTTGGACGGTTCAAAAATACAGCTCCGTGGCCATGTTCCCGTGGACATACCAGCACACGGCCTTTCGGATAAAATCCTCGGTGACGCCGAAGCGCTCGGCCAGCTGCCAGACCTCGGTGCAGCCCTCGGCCACGGCGTCGTCCAGGTCGTCCACGGGGATGAGCTTCTCCACCGCCCACTTGTCCGCCCGGTTTTCATGGCGGCGGCGGCAGTCCACCGCGGCGTAGCGGTTGTAAAAGCTGCCGGTGACACAGTGGCCCAGCTCGTGGCTCAGGTGGACCCGCTCCTGCCGCCCCCCGTCCCGGAGGGCCGGGTCCATGCCCACCCAGCAGGCCCCGCCCTCGCCCATCACCGACATGGAGCCGGTTTTCGGCAGGGGAAAGACCAGGACCTCAATACCCTCCCCCTTTGCCAGATCATAGAGTTCTCGGATGCCCATTTGGCTACTCCTTTTTATCGGCCTCCCGCAGCTTCACAAAGGCGGCAAACCGCTTCACTTCTTCATACATTTCGTCGGTGATCTCGCCATCGCCGCCGAAGAGGGCAAACTTTATGTCCTCGTCGCTGACTTTTTTCTCGTCCCGCTGGTCGCTTTTGCCCAGAAGATAGTCGGTGGTGACGCCGAAATAATCCGCCAGCTTCCCGGCGGTGGTGCCGTTGGGCTTGCCGCCGGACTTCCACTTGGCCACCGCCGACCGGTTCAGACCGATGTCGGTGCAGGCCTTATAAACGCTGATCTTCTTTTCGTCGCAGAGCGCCTGGAATCTCTCAAAAAACACAAAAGCTCCCCCTTACATTTGTGCAGATTTCATAAGATTACAAAAGTAGCCATTTTAGGCCTTGACAGTCTACTAAAGTCGTAGTATAGTCAGGCTAGCAAGCTACTCAAGTAATCGCTTCTCGCCGGTCAACTTTTTTGACTCTTAAATTTTATCATATTAGATTACTAAAGTCAACTAACGTGTCGATTTTTGTAGGCTTGCACAAGGGGCTTTGGGGTTCTTTCAGAATACCACAGCTCCGGTCCAAAAAAACGGGTAAAATACAAGGAGGAGAAATTTATGTCCATGGAAAGTCAAATGAACGCCATTTTGCGGCTGCTGGCCGCGGACCAGGAGAGCACCCGCGCCGCCGCCCGGCAGGAGATTCAGTCCCTGCTGGCCCTGGCCCCCAGGTCCAGGACGGCGGAGCATTACATCCGCAAGCTGCTTCTGGAGCTGGGGGCCCCGGACCGGCTCAGCGGCCACGCCTACACGGTGGAGGCGCTGCTGCTCATCGTGGAGGACCGGGCCTACATCCGCAGCATCACCTTCGGACTCTATCCCCAGGTGGCCGCCAAATTCGACACCACCGCCGCCCGGGTGGAGCGGGCCATCCGCCACATGATCGAGGTCATGTGGACCCGGGCGGATCGGGAGCCCCTGGACCGCTACTTCGGCAGCACCATCAGCCCCGAGCGGGGCAAGCCCACCAATGGGGAATTCCTGGCCCGGCTGGCCAACATCGTCCGAGAGCAGATGGACGACGCAGCATAAGCCCCCCGCCATCGAAAAACCCGGCAGGCGAAAGCCTGCCGGGGGTCAGGGGAACAGTCATGGGATGTCAATCCAAATGCCCACATCCCGCATTTCGGAATTGGGAATCCTTTTATAAAATCTCTGGGCCTCTTCATTGGAGGCAGTCAGGGCAATCAGCGTGTCAATATGCCGGTCCTTCAGCATTTGCCTCAGCGCTTCCAGCAGCCGCTGGGCAACGCCCAGATGCCTGTAACTCTTGATGACACAAATCCAATCCAGATATGCCTTTTTCGATCCGTCAAAATGGCTTGCGATCATTGTGGAATCAATTCTCCCAACCACCTTCTGATGATCATACGCCAATAGAGAAATGGAAGCGGCAAAGGCGCTGTCCTCGAAGCTCTTCTCAACAGCCTGAATGTAGGCGTCGTTGATTTCCCAGCCCCAAAAGTTCTCTTCTTCCCGCAATCTTCTCTCAAAATCCAAGACATCCGGAATTTTGTCTTTTGTATATCTCTCAATTACCAAATCCATATGCCTGCCATCCAATCAAGAAATAACTTATCCTTTGCAAAACCTCGCGTCCTGAAAAGCCCAAAAGCGCTTCCATGCAAGAAAACCTCTTTTGCTCCGGCGGGCAAAAGAGGTTCTTCTGGAGCGGGTAAAGGGAGTCGAACCCTCCTATCGACCTTGGGAAGGTCGCGTTCTACCGATGAACTATACCCGCATCGGTAAGAGCATTATAGCAGAGCCAGATGGAAAATTCAAGTCTTTTTTTGTCACCTGCCGGGAGAAGTTTTTTCTGGCCCGGCAAAAAGCCTCCGGCAGCTTACACTGCCGGAGGCCTCTTTTTTATTCCTCGTTCCGGGGCACCGAGGTGATCACCGGGGTGCCGTCCCGGTTCAGCAGGGGCGTTAAGCCTCCCGCGTAGCCGCTGGCCTGCCACAGGTAGTTGACGCCGGTGTTCTTATCCACCCAGATCTGGGTCTGGGTGGATAAGGAGCTTCCCTGGCTGTAGGTTTTCACGAAACGTTTATTCCCGTCGGCCATGGTTACTCCTTCACGCCTTCCACGATGCCGTTGGCCAGGCCCACCAGGCCCTGCATCTCAGAGGGGATGATGATCTTCGTGGCCTTGCCGTCGGCCACCTTCTGCATGGCCTCGATGGCCTTGAGCCGCAGCACGGCGTCGTTGGGGGCCTTTTCGTTCAGCATGGCCAGGGAGTCGGCCATGGCCTTCTGCACGGCCATGATGGCCTGGGCTTCGCCGTCGGCCCGGAGAATGGCGGCCTGCTTCTCGGCCTCAGCCCGGAGGATGGCAGCCTGCTTCTCGGCGTCGGCCTTCAAAATGGCGGACTCCTTCTCGCCCTCGGCGATGAGGATGGCGGACTTCTTCTGGCCCTCGGCCTGGAGGATGGACTGCCGGCGGTCACGCTCGGCCTTCATCTGCTTCTCCATGGAGTTCTGGATGTCCGCCGGCGGCAGAATGTTCTTCAGCTCCACCCGGTTGACCTTGATGCCCCAGGGGTCCGTGGCCTCGTCCAGGATGGCCCGCATCTTGGTGTTCACCACGTCCCGGCTGGTCAGGGTCTGGTCCAGCTCCAAATCGCCGATGATATTACGCAGGGTGGTGGCCGTCAGGGTCTCCATGGCCATCATGGGCTGCTCCACCCCGTAGGCATAGAGCTTGGGGTCCGTGATCTGGAAGTACACCACGGTGTCAATCTGCATGGTGACGTTGTCCTTGGTGATGACGGGCTGGGGGGGATAGTCCAGGACCTGCTCCTTCAAACTGACCTTCCGGGCCACCCGCTCGATGAAGGGGACCTTGAAGTGGATGCCCACGCCCCAGACGCTGTGGAAAGCGCCCAGCCGCTCAATGACATAGGCCCGGCTCTGCTGAACCACGACGATGTTGGTGATGACGATGATGAACGCCAGCACCGCGATGACAATCAAAAAAACGATCATATTTTACCTCCTTAAATTTTTCCTTCGCTTTACACCTGTACGGTCTGCCCGGCGGGACTGACGTAGGCC
This sequence comes from Clostridiales bacterium UBA3277, assembly GCA_002362145.1. GTDB lineage: Bacteria > Bacillota > Clostridia > Oscillospirales > Oscillospiraceae > Faecousia. The sequence goes on along the minus strand of DETX01000022.1, from coordinate 10,629 downwards.
TTTACGCCTTCCACCCGTTCCACCTTGATCATCTGTCCCTTGGGGATGGGCGCTCCGGACTGACTCCGGGCGGTCCACTCCATGCCCCCCAATTTCACCTGGCCCTTGGCGGCCACATTGTCGATATCCTCGGTGACGTAGCCCAGAGAGCCCACCAGGGAATCCACGTTGGTCGCCACGACCTTGGGGTTCATGTACTTTTTCGCCAGGGGCCACAGCATGGCCAGAAGTCCCCCGGACACCACCAGGAACAAGACAATCTGCAGCCACAGCGCCGCCCCCAGAAGGTCCGCCACCAGGGCCACCAGGCTGCCCACCGCGAACCAGATGGACACCAGATGGATGGGGCAGGCGGCCTCCACGGCGAGAAACGCCACCAGAAGGACCACCCACAGCCAGCCAAAGGCCTGTATTGCAAATGCGTGCATTATTCTTACCTCCTTTCCATCCGAATCCTTCCGGATGTGCTCTTATCATAACAGATTCTTGCCCCCAGGTCAATTCACATTTTCCCCAAAAACGTTAAATTTTTATAAGTTTTCCACAAATTCTTCCAATTTTTCCGGGAGAATCCCATTCATCTGCACATTCTCTCCCGCAATCGATATTTCTTGAGCGAATCCCAATTTTTCATCGCCATGTAATTCTCTCTTGCAGTCATTTGACGGTGAAATATTCCCCTTGCGCACTCCAAAATCCTTCCTCTCTTTTTGGAGTTTCCCGAAGTTTTCCGGCCGGGAAAGCCTGGGTTTTGTGAAATATTTTCCGGGAATCCCCCGGGTTTTTTCCTCCGTTTCTGTATGGGTTTTCCCGGAATTCAGGGGAAATATTCTGATATTATTTCCCTAAACCGCTTTACTTTTCCATTTTCCTGTGCTACACTGTTTTTCGTTGAGCGAAGACCCGGACCGGACTTCGGCCGGGTGCTCCCAACGAGCCGCCGTGAACCGCAATCTGCTTATGGCACAGCCCTACTCTATGCGCTGTTTGCGGTCTTTTTCTGCGGGGAAGCCCCAAATCCCCATTTGACCACGGAAAGGATAGGATCTTATGAATTACGACATTGCCATCATCGGCGCCGGTCCCGGCGGGATCTACGCCGCCTACGAGCTGGCCACCCAGGCCCCGGAGCTGAAGGTCGCCGTCTTTGAGGCCGGCCACAGCCTGGAAAAGCGCCGCTGCCCCATCGACGGAGACAAGGTGAAAAGCTGCATCGGCTGCAAGAGCTGCTCCATCATGAGCGGCTTCGGCGGCGCCGGGGCCTTCTCCGACGGCAAGTACAATATTACAAACGACTTCGGCGGCACCCTCTATGAGTACATCGGCCGGGACCAGGCGCTGGAGCTCATGCGCTACGTGGACGGCATCAACATGGCCCACGGCGGCGCGGGCACCAAGATGTACTCCACCGGGGCCACCAAATTTAAAAAGCTGTGCCTGCAGAACGGAATGCAGCTGCTGGACGCCTCCGTGCGGCACCTGGGCACGGACTTAAACCACCTGGTGCTGGAAAACCTCTACGCCTTTTTGAAGGGCCGGGCGGACTTCTTCTTCGACACGTCGGTGGAGCATCTGCGCCGGGAGGAGGACGGCAGCTTCACCCTGGTGACCAAAGCGGGGGAAGCCCACTGCCGGAGTTGCGTGGTCTCCGTTGGCCGCAGCGGCAGCAAGTGGATGGAAAAAATCTGCCGGGAGATGGACATTCCCACGAAATCCAACCGGGTGGACATCGGCGTCCGGGTGGAGCTGCCGGCGGTGGTGTTCAGCCACCTCACCGACGAGCTCTATGAGAGCAAAATCGTCTACCGGACGGAGAAGTTCGAGGACCGGGTCCGGACCTTCTGCATGAACCCCCACGGCATCGTGGTCAACGAAAACACCAACGGCATCATCACCGTCAACGGCCACAGCTACGAGTCCCCGGAAAAGCACACCGACAACACGAACTTCGCCCTGCTGGTGGCGAAGCACTTCTCCGAGCCTTTCAAGGATTCCAACGGCTACGGCGAGAGCATCGCCCGCCTGAGCAATATGCTGGGCGGCGGCGTCATCGTCCAGCGGTTCGGCGATCTGATCCGGGGCCGCCGGAGCACCGTGGCCCGGATGGAGGAGAGCATCGTCCGTCCCACTCTGAAGGCCACCCCGGGGGACCTGAGCCTGGTGCTTCCCAAGCGGATTCTGGATGGCATCATTGAAATGATCTACGCCCTGGATAAGATCGCCCCGGGCACCGCCAATGACGATACTCTCCTCTACGGCGTGGAGGTCAAGTTTTACAACATGGAGGTCTCCCTGGACGACCATCTGCAAACCCGGTATCCGGGGCTGTACGTCATCGGCGACGGCAGCGGCGTGACCCACTCCCTGTCCCACGCCTCCGCCAGCGGCGTGTATGTCGCCCGGGACATTCTGAAAGCCCGGACCTGACCCATCCTGTTTTTTAAGAAAGGATTTTTTCATGCTTCCTGCCATTGTCCTGTTTGTCCTGACCTATGTTCTCATGCTGACCTTTGGCAAGTACCGGCCCTACATTGCCCTGGCCTCCGGCATCCTTTTCATCGTCACCGGGATGCTGCCCCTGGACAAAATCCTCGATGCCCTGGACTTTAACGTGCTGCTCATGATCGGCGGCACCATGGGCCTGGTTCAGCTGTTCATCGACAGCCATATGCCCGAGCAGATGGCCGACCGGATCATGGCCCGGGTCCCCAACATCCAGTGGGCCGCCGTGTGCCTGGCCCTCTTCGCCGGGGTCATCTCCGCCTTCGTGGACAATGTGGCCACGGTGCTGATGGTGGCCCCCGTGGCCCTGGAGATCTGCAAAAAGCTCAAGACCAACCCCGTGCCCTTCATCATCGCCGTGGCCGTGTCCTCCAATCTCCAGGGCGCCGCCACCCTGGTAGGCGACACCACCGCCATTATGCTGGGCTCCGCCCTGGATATGAGCTTCATGGACTTCTTCTGGTATCAGGGCAGGCCCTCCATCTTCTTTGCCGTGGAGCTGGGCGCCGTGCTCTCGGCTATGATCGTCTACTTTCTCTTCCGCAGAGAAAAGGCCCCCATCCCCAAAACCGGCCACATCACCCCGGTCACCGACTACGTGCCCACCATCTTGCTGCTGGGCGCCATTGTGCTGCTGGCCTGCGTCTCCTTCGCCCCAGAGAGCTGGAACCTGCCGGCGGAAATCAACGGCCTCATCTGCTGCGCGCTGCTGCTGGTGGGTCTTATCTACAACTTTGCCGTGAAGCGGACCCGGCAGGCCGTCACCGGCCCTCTTTCTGCCATCGACTTTCAGACCCTGGACCTGCTTCTCGGCCTGTTTCTCATGATCGGCGGCATCAGCCACATGGGGGTCATCGACGCCCTGGCGGCCCTGCTGGCCCGGCTTGGCGGCGGGAACCTGTTTGTGATGTTCACCGTCATCGTCTGGGCCTCGGTGCTCATCTCCGCCTTCATTGACAACATCCCCTATGTGGCCACCATGATCCCGGTCATCGGCGGCATCGCATCCCAGATGGCCCCGGGCCTGGGGGTCAGCGCCGCCGCAGCGGGCATCCCGCTGTATTTCGGCCTGCTCTCCGGCGCCACCCTGGGCGGCAACATCACCCCCATCGGCGCCTCCGCCAACATTGCCGCCATCGGCATTCTCCGCCGGGAGGGCTACGAAGTCAAAAACGCCGACTTCTTCAAAATCGGCATTCCCTTCACCCTGGCGGCCATCATCCCGGCATACCTGTACATCTGGCTGGTCTATGGAATCTGAAAGCATTTTCCCCTGATTTCGTTCCGGAATTCCCATGAAAAAGCGGTGCCCTCCGAAGAATCGGAGGGCACTGTTTTTCGCCCGGATTCAGTTATTTTCTATCGATACGGAATGAGTTATTGCAAAATTTTTGGTGATTCCTACAAAAGGCAGTGGACAAAACCGAAAAAGTGCGGTATGATAAGGGACGTACTATGAATCCCGTTTCCCCAAGAATTGAAAGAGGTGAAGTAACCATGGCGTTTTCTTTTTTCGGCGGGGTGCACCCCAAAGAAAACAAGCACTACGCTTGTGATGTCCCGGTCCAGGACTTCCCCGCTCCGGATCTGGTCGTCATCCCCATGTCTCAGCACATCGGCGCGCCCTGCAAGCCCCTGGTGAAAAAGGGTGACCTGGTCACCATGGGTCAGAAGATCGGCGACAACGCGGGGCTCTGCGTTCCCGTCCACGCCTCGGTCTCCGGCAAGGTCAAGGCCGTGGAGCCCCGGGCCCACACCAGCGGCACCACCATGATGAGCGTGGTCATCGAAAATGACCACCTGGACACCCTGTGCCCGGACATTACCCCCCGGACCCAGGAGCAGGTGGACGCTCTGACCCCCGAGCAGCTCATCGACATCATCCACGAGGGCGGCATCGTCGGTATGGGCGGCGCCACCTTCCCCACCCATGTCAAGCTCTCCGGCGGCATCGGCAAGGTGGATACAGTCATCGTCAACGCCGGCGAGTGCGAGCCCTTCATCACCGCCGACGACCGGCTCTGCCGGGAGATGCCCGAAAAGGTCATCGCCGGTCTCAAAATCGTCATGAAGATCTTTGGCCTGAAGGAAGGCCACATCGGCATTGAGGACAACAAGCCCCAGGCCGCCGCTGCCCTGCGGGAGCACATTGTCCCCGGCGACGGCATCATCCTGGACGTCCTGCCCGCCAAGTACCCCCAGGGCGCTGAAAAGCAGCTCATCTACGCCGTTACCGGCCGGGAGGTTCCCTCCGGCGGCCTGCCCGCGGCGGTGGGCTGCGCCGTGTTCAACGCCGCCACCTGCAAGGCCATCTGCGACGTGGTCTACGAGGGAATGCCCCTGATCCGCCGGATCGTCACCGTCTCCGGCGACATCCTCATGGAGCCCAAGAACCTGATGGTCCCCATCGGCACCTCCTTCAACGATCTTCTCGAGGCCTGCGGCCACTCCGAGTACCCTTACAAGGTCCTCTCCGGCGGACCCATGATGGGCGCCGCCCAGTACGACCTGAGCGTTCCCACCATCAAGGGCGTCAACGCCGTCACGGTTTTGGGCCGCAAGAACGAGTACGCCGTGAAGGACCCCCACTGCCTGCGCTGCGGCCGGTGCATCGACGCCTGCCCCATGCACCTGATGCCGGTGCTGATGTACAAGGCGCTGGAGTCGGGCAGTGTGGATGAGATGAAGCGCAACAACATCATGGACTGCATCGAGTGCGGCTGCTGCGCCTACACCTGTCCCGCCAGCGTTCCTCTGGTTCTGGGCTTCCGGGTGGCCAAGCAGATGATCCGCAATGAGGCCGCCAAGGCCAAAGCCAAGGCGTAAGGAGGGAGCGATTTTATGGCACAGATGAAATACTTCTATGAGCTGACCATTTCCAGCTCCCCCCACTTCCACGGTCCCACCACTACCCAGACCATCATGCGGGACGTGCTCATCGCCCTGGCTCCCGCCCTGGCCGCTTCCGTATACTTCTTCGGCTTCCGGGCGCTGCTGGTGACCCTGGTCTCCGCCGCCGCCTGCGTGTTCTTCGAGTGGGGCTGGTGCAAGCTGCGCAAGACCGACTGCAAGGTCCATGACCTGTCCTGCGTGGTCACAGGCGTGTTGCTGGCCTTTGTCTGCCCCGTGACCATCCCCTACTGGACCCTGATTCTGGGCGACTTCTTCGCCATCATCATCGTGAAGATGCTCTTCGGCGGCCTGGGCAAGAACATTGTCAACCCCGCCCTGGCGGGCCGGGCCTTCATGTTCAGCTGGCCGGTGCTCATGAGCACCTGGGTGAAAGTGGGCTTCTCGAATGCCGCCGGTGTGCTCTCCGCCGCCGACGCCGTCACCGCCGCCACCCCCCTTGCCAATATGCACCAGGGCATGATGCCCGAGGCCACCATCGGCCAGATGTTCCTGGGCAATGTGGGCGGCTGCCTGGGCGAGACCTCCGCGCTGCTGCTTCTTGTGGGCTTTGCCTACCTGCTCATCCGCAAGGTCATCTCCGCCCGGATTCCTGTGGCCTTCATCGGCACCGTGGCTGTACTTACCTTCCTCTTCCCCCAGGGCAACGACCGTGTGGCCTGGATGGCCGCCCAGATTTTCGGCGGCGGCCTGATGCTGGGCGCCGTGTTTATGGCCACCGACTACGTGACCTCCCCCGTGACCAAGCTGGGCCAGGTCATCTACGGCATCGGCTGCGGCGTGGTCACCGTCCTCATCCGCTACTTCGGCGGCTATAACGAGGGCGTCTCCTACGCCATTCTGGTCATGAACGTCTGCGTGGTCCTGCTGGACCGGATCGGCCGTCCCGTGAAGTTCGGGGCGCCCAAAAAGGAGGCGGCGAAATGAAAACCGAATCCACTGTGAAATATGTTGCCCGCATTGCCCTGACGCTGCTGCTCATCACCGCGGTGGTGGCTGTGGCTCTGGCCGGTGTCAACTCCGTCACCGCCCCCCGCATCGCCGGGTTGAAGGCCGATAAGACCCAGAAGGCCATTGAGGCGGTGCTCCCCGGCGGCGGCCGGGAAATCGCCGTTCCCGCCGGCGCCGAAAATGTCGCCGCATTGTACCAGGGGGACAGCGGCTACGCCGTGGAGGTCACCCCCGCCGGCTTCGGCGGCACCATCGACATGATGGTGGGCATCTCCTCCCAGGGCGAGGTTCTGGGCATCTCCGTGGTCAGCCAGTCTGAGACCGCCGGTCTCGGCGCGGTCTGCGCCGCCACCACCTCCGCCGGACAGGCCTTCCGGGGCCAGTTTGGAGGCCTGAGCGGCAGCGTGTCCGTCACCAAGGACGGGGGCCAGGTGGACGCCATCACCGGCGCCACCATCACCTCCCGGGCGGTCTGCGCCGGTGTCAACGCGGCGCTGGCCTGCGTTGATGCGTTAGGGTAAGGAGGCAGCAAGCTATGAATTTAAAAAAACAATTCCACGAGGGCCTTCTGACGAAGAACCCCGTCACCGTCCAGCTTCTGGGCATGTGCTCCACCCTGGCCATCACCACCAGCCTCTTCAACGGCATCGGCATGGGCCTGGCGGTGACCATCATCCTGACCTGCTCCAACGTCCTCATCTCCGCCCTGCGGAAATTCATCCCCAACCAGGTGCGCATCGCGGCCTACATCACCATCATCGCGGGCTTCGTCACCATCGTGGACCTGGCCCTCCAGGCCTTCATTCCGGCCCTGTCGGAGAGTCTGGGCGTGTTCATCCCCCTGATCGTGGTCAAC
>DETX01000022.1:0-3092 GCA_002362145.1 Clostridiales bacterium UBA3277 | reverse complement strand
GATCGTGGTCAACTGCATCATCCTTGGCCGGGCCGAGGCCTTCGCCTCCAAGAACGGGGTCCTGGCCTCCGCCGTGGACGGCATCACCCAGGGCATCGGCTACACCGTGGCGCTGGTCATCGTCTGCGTCATCCGGGAGCTGCTGGGCTCGGGCACCTTCGGCGGCGGACTGCTCTGCGGCGGCGAGGGCATCCGCATCATCCCCGCGGAATACCCCGCCATGCTGATGGTCATGCCCGTGGGCGGCTTCCTGGTCCTGGGTTTCGTCATCGCCGGTTCCCAGTGGCTCATGAAGCATCTGGAAATGAAGAATAAGAAGAAGGAGGCCGCGAAGCAATGATGGCAGAAATTTTAGGCATCCTCATCGCCGCCCTGCTGAGCCAGAACTTCATTCTGGTGAAATTTTACGGCATCTGCCCCTTCATGGGCGTCTCCAAGAAAATCGACACCGCCCTGGGCATGGGCATGGCCGTCACCTTCGTCATGGCCCTGGCCTCCGCCGCCTGCTACGCCATCAACCTGGCGCTGGTGGCATTGAAGCTGGAATATATGCAGACGGTGGTGTTCATCCTGGCCATCGCCTCCATCGTCCAGGTGGTGGAGATGTTCCTGAAGAAGGCCGTCCCGGCCCTTTACAAGGCTCTGGGCGTGTTCCTGCCCCTGATCACCACCAACTGCGCCGTCCTGGGCGTGGTGCTGGTAAACGTCCAGGAGGGCTACAGCTTCCTGCTGAGCGTCATCAACGGCGCTGCCGGCGGCCTGGGCTTCACCCTGGCCATCGTGCTCTTCGCCTCCGTCCGGGAGCGGGTCAACCGGGCCGACTGCCCCGAGTGCTTCAAGGGCTTCCCCATTGCCCTGATTTCCGCCGGACTGCTGGCGCTGGCCTTCATGGGCTTCTCCGGCCTGCGTATTTTCTAAGGAGGGCGAGGATATGCAAATTTTAATCGCGGTAGGAATTCTGGGCGGTCTGGGCCTTGTTTTCGGCCTGGTCCTGGCGGCCGCCTCCGAGGTGTTCTATGTGGAGACGGACCCCCGTCTCGATCAGCTCAACGAGTGCCTCCCCGGCGCCAACTGCGGCGGCTGCGGCTATGCCGGCTGCGGCGCCTACGCCGAGGCCGTCCTCAAGGGTGAGGCGCCGATCGGCAAGTGCGCCTCCGGCGGCAACGACGCCGCCCAGGCCATGGCCGCCATCATGGGCGTCAAGGCCGAGGCCGTCACCCGGAAGGTGGCCCTGGTCCGCTGCTCCGGCGCCAAGACCTACGACGCCGACGGAAACCTGACCAAGGGCGCCAAGGTTAAGGCAAACTACGAGGGCTTCCACGACTGCCTGGCCGCTTCCAAGGTGGGCGGTTCCGGACCCTTAAGCTGCAAGTTCGGCTGCCTGGGCTACGGCTCCTGCACCAAGGCCTGCAAGTACGGGGCCATCAAGGTGGTGGACGGCGTTGCCCAGGTGGACGAGGATCTGTGTGTGGGCTGCATGGCCTGCGCAGCCGTCTGCCCCAGGAACCTGATCATCCCCGTGGAGCCGGACCGGAACGTGGTAATTGCCTGCGCCTCCCTGGCCAAGGGCGCCGCCACCACCCGGGCCTGCACCGTCGGCTGCATCGGCTGCGGCCTGTGCAAGAAAATCTGCCCCAAGGACGCCATCACGGTGGAGAATAACCTGGCCCGCATCGACTACACCAAGTGCGACAACTGCGGCCTGTGCGCCACGGTCTGCCCCAAGAAGCTCATCAAGGATTCCAACGTGGAAAACCTGCCGGACCCCAAGGTGGAGCCCGTCAACGGCCCCGCTGTGTAATCCATCAAAAAGTCCCTTCCTCCGGGAAGGGACTTTTTTTGTACTTTCTGAAATCCCTGTGACAAACCGGCCTTCTCAGGTGTCTTATATACGAGGACCTCAAAACGCAAAGAAAGGAGCTCCCACATCTTGGACATCGAAATTCCCTTTCGCCAATACAGAGACGACGTATTCCGCCTGGCCCTGAGCTACACCAGAAGCTATCAGGAGGCCGAGGACGTCTGCCAAACCGCTTACATAAGGCTGCTGGAAGCGCAAAACGTAACCCCCGGGAAGGAGCGGGCCTGGCTCATGCAGGTCACGGCCAATCTCTGCCGGAATCTGCTGCGCTCGGCCTGGTGGCGCTCCACTGCCCCCATGGAGGAGGCCCCCCTTTTCCCGGAGCCGGTCCGCCATCCGGAGGTGTACGAGGCCGTCATGGCCCTGCCCCCCAAATACCGAGTGGTCATTTTCCTGCACTACTACGAGGAGCTGACCACCGGGGAGATTGCCGGGCTTCTGCGCATCAGCCGGACGGCGGTGACCACCCGCCTCAGCCGGGCCCGGAAGCTGCTCTGCCAGGCGTTAAAGGAGGACGAATTATGAAAGGCAGTGTAAAAGAAATGTACGATTCCATGAAAATGCCCGAAGATCTCGAAAACCGCATCCAGCGTGCCGCTGAGTCCGCGGCGGCCCCCAGGCGGCGTTCCCTGCTGCGCGCCGCTCTTACTACGGCGGCGGTGCTGGCCCTGACCCTCTGCCTGGTGCCTCCCGTCCGGGCGGCGGTGGGAAACTTTGTCACGAAGCTCTTCCCGGAAATCGGGCTTACGGTTTACGAGAAGGAGCTTTCCAACGGCGGCAGAGGCCAGATCGTCCACTACGACACCGATGGTCCGGCCTTCGCAGAGGTCCAGGACGGGCGGCTGTACTTCACCGGCGACGGCCAGGACCTGGACATCACGGACCTGGTTCAAAACAACCAGCCCTATATCTACACCACCAAGGATGACAAGGGGAACACCATCTACATGGCCGTCGGCATAGCGGACACCGTAGAAAATTTTGGAATCTATTCCTTTATCCAGGACGCAAGTGGTCAATGGATCACCGGAGCGGGGCAGAACTTCCTGTCCCCAGATGTCAACCAGCCCTACCCCTGGGTGGAAAACCTCTGGCAGACGCTGAATCTTCCCTGGCCCATTTCCTAAGACCAGCCCTTAGAAAACGAAGCCGGTAAGGCTTGACAATCGACAAAATCCCCCATGGCGCAGATTCCTGCGTCATGGGGGATTTTATACTGATATTCAATAAA
>DETX01000116.1 GCA_002362145.1 Clostridiales bacterium UBA3277 | reverse complement strand
CGCTAACCGGAATCGAACCGGTACGAAGATCACTCTTCGGCAGATTTTAAGTCTGCAGTGTCTACCTGTTCCACCATAGCGGCGTATTCAATCCCTTCAAATGAAGGGATATGAAGTTGGAGGGATGTGTTGGAGGGATGTTCCAACACAGAGAAAAATCAAATTTCAAAAGCCCCGCTGTTTGCAAGCACAATTCGGATTGGGTGCTGGATTCAGCCCAGCGGATTTTAAGTCCCCAGTGTCTACCGATTCCACCACAGCGGCGTGTCCCCGGGCCCTTGCCCGGGATTTTATCTTAGCACAGTTTCTTCCCTTCGTCAAGTGTTACAGCTGGTCCAGATTCAAAGCGAAGGCCCCCAGGCAGTGCTCCAGGAACCAGTCAAGCTCCGGCCGGGCCATGGCCTTCATGGCCTCCCAGGTCTGCTTCGCCGCGGAGTCGAACTCCGTGTTGCCCGCCTTCTGCTCCTCCAGACACTTGATGTGGGCCGACAGCTTGTCCGCCGCCTTCACATAGGGCAGCACCGCCTCCTCGTCCTCCAGCACCAGATGCTCATAGCGCTCCCGAAGCTCCGGAGGAAGCATATTCAGCAGCCGCTCCCCGGCGATCTGCTCCACCTGCTTGTAGGCCCCCCGGATGTCCGGGTTATAGTACTTGATGGGCGTGGGCAGATCCCCGGTGAGAATCTCCGAGGCATCGTGGTATAGTGCCGCCACGGCGCAGCGGTCCGGGTCCGGCCCCTCCAAATGGAGGATGTCCCGGCGGATGAGGGCCAGGGCATGGGAGAGCACCGCCACCTGGAAGCTGTGCTCGGCGATGTTCTCGGAAAAGGTGTTGCGCATCAGCCCCCAGCGGGTGATGTAGCGCATCCGGCCCAGAAGGGCGTAAAATTCATTGGCCATGGTCCGCCTCCTTGAGAATGGCGCGGATCGCCTCCGGCAGCTTCCCGGGTTCCCGGCACAGGTGCTTCGCGCCGGCGGCCAAAAGCTCCGGCTCGTCCCGGAAGCCCCACAGAACGCTCAGACAGGGAACGCCGGCGTTTTTCGCCGTCACCACGTCCACCTCGCTGTCGCCCACATAGACGCAGCGCTCCGCGCCGATGGCGGCCATGGCCCGATACAGGCTGTCCGGGGCCGGCTTTCTGGGGCAGTCCGGAGTCTCCCCCAGGGCGAAAATGCCGGGAAACTCCTGGGCGCACAGGGCCTTCACCGCCGCGTCGGGCTTATTGGACACGATGGCTAAGGGAAAGTCCCGGCCAAGGTCCGCCAGGGCCTCCGGGATACCGGCGTAGGGCCGGGTCTTGACATGGCAGTGGGCGGTGTAGTAGGGCTTATAGGCGGCCAGAACCTGCTGCACCTGCTTTTCGCTTGCCCCTTCGGGCATGGAGGTGCGCAGCTGGTGGGCCGCACCGTTTCCGACGGACCGGCGCATTTGCTCCAGGGTCCGGGGGGGATAGCCGAAGAGGGCCAGGGCGTGGTTGGCCGCGTCCAGCAGATCCTCCAGGGTGTCCAGCAGGGTGCCGTCCAGGTCAAATAAAATTCCAGTTTTCATAGTCCCCTCCTGTTTTTCAGCATCCGGATATCCTCTCCCACGAAGATGAGCTGCTGGAAGGGGCCCAGCAGCCGGGAGGCAATCTGGGGGGAATAACGCCGGGTCAGCTCCTCGGCGTTTAGGTTGGTGGAGATGACCATGGGCTTATTTCCGGCGTTGAGCCGGTCGTTGATCAGGGTGTAGAGGGCCGTGACGGTGAACTGGTTGGCAATTTCCGTGCCCAGGTCGTCCAGGATCAGCAGATCACATCCGGCCAGCTTGTTCGCCTCCCGGAGGGTGTCCTCATTTGGGTTGAACTTTGCCTGTTCCAGCTTGGTAAACAGATGGGGGGCGCTTTCGTAGACCACGCTGTAGCCCCGCTCCGCTGCCGAACGAGCGATGCAGGCGGAGAGGTAGGTCTTTCCCAGCCCCGTGCCGCCGGCGAAGAGCAGATTCCCCGAGGCGGGGGTAAAGGTGGCCGCGTAGCGGCGGCTATTTTGCAGGGTCCGCTCCATGATCTCCCGGGGGCTGGCGCCGTACCGGGAATCAAATTTATCGGGGTAGTAGTCCAGCCGGAACTGATTGAAGGTCTCCTTGCAGCCGGAGAGGATGGATACTTCCTTCTTCTGCTCCTGACGGCACAGCTCCGCCAGGCACTCGCACATCCGGGTGCCCACATAGCCCGTGCCGCCGCAGCGGTCGCAGATGGGGCCCTCGTCCAGATAGCCCTCCTCGAAGTGGGCGTTTGCCAGGGCTTCCCGCTCCCGCTGGAGGGCCTGGTTCTTCTGCCGGGCCTCCTCCAAGAGCTCCGCGCCTCCGTCTCCACGCTCAAAGGCCGCCTGGACCGCCTGGGCCATGTTCTGCCGCAGCTCCATGTCAATCTGGCGGAGCCGGGGCACCTTGGCATAGGCCTGGCGCAGATGCGCCTGGTTTTCCGCCTCTCGGGCCTCCTTTGCCTGGGCCAGCCGGGCCTTGGCCCGCTTTAAAACCTCTTGGGTGTATGTCATGGGTTATCCCTCCCGCAGCATTTTCGCGATGGCGTCCAGCTCCGCCTGACCCAGCTCTCCGGAAGCGCCCCGGATGACCTCCTTCTTCCGGTCGCCGGAGCGGACCTCCGCCGCCGTGCGAAGGCCCTGCTTCTGCCAGCTTTGCAAAATCTTATTCATATAGGCCCAGTTGAGGCCTCCGGTGTTGAGACAGGTCCGCTCATAGGCCATGGAGATCAGCTCCTCCCCGAAGCCCTGCTCCAGCCACCCTTCGGCGTAGCGCTCCTCCGCCGCCGTCAGGTTTCTGCCCCGGATCTGCAGAAGCTGCTTCAGCTTTTCCAGCCGGGAGGCGCGGACGTTCTGGGTCTGGATGTAGGCCGCCGCCTCCTCCAGGGTGTCGATGCCCTGCTCGGCCCAGGCGTAGGCCTCCTTCTCGATGGTCCGCAGGGAGGGACTGCGCAGATTTCCCCGCTGTCTGGCCCGGTCCCTGCAATAGCAGATCAGTACCGAGATCACCTCCGCCGGGAGACCCAGATACCGGCGGAAGCCCAGCAGAATTTTCAGCTCCTCCGTATTCAGCGTCCTTCCCAGCAGCCGCTGGACCTCCCCGTAGAGACTGCGGAAGCTCTGGTCGCCCTCCATAGCGGAGGTGACATCTTTTTCCGTATAGGCCGGCCGCTCCCCGGGGGCGATGGCGCCGGGCCGCTCCTGGGCGATGAGGCCCAGCTGGCGCAGGGTTGCCCCGGCGCAGCTTACCCGGGAGGGGCTGAGTTTTAAATCCGTCTCGGCGTTTTCGGGGGAATTGCCGCATTTTATGTACAGGTACAGCAGTGCGGCGTCGGGGCTGGCGGCGCCGAGGATGCGGCGCAGGTCCCCTTCGCTGAGCTTCAGAGCTTCCGTCAGCATGGGTATCTCTCCATTTTTCGCATAATAAATACATTATAGCACAGCTTTCCTCTTGGGACAACGGCGGCAGCCAGGAGAATTTTGTCAAAAATGGGGGGCCATTTTTGGGAGAGCACAGGATGTTGTGTTTTCCCCGGCCCGAAAGCACAGCTTGTACGGATTTTCCATTTTCAAAATCCCAGACGTCAAAAAAGCAGGGAACCCCTTGGTCCCCTGCTTTTTCCCGTTTCTTTTCCGGCGGCGGATGGTACTATGTAGGCAGGTGAGCTGTTCCCCTCTCTCCTGCTTTCGCACCGGATCGCCGCGTACGTTCCGACACCCTTGACGTTTTTCGGAAACGAAAGGCGCGGTTGTCGTCACATCCGGTTTTCGTCTCTTAGATTCGGGAGACAAGCTCCCGTTTCGCCGTCCACCGCTAGTATGGCCCCAGAACCTTAACTTATTCGGAGGGAACTTATGGAAAAATTTGCGACGCTGATTATCCCCGCCCTGCTGGCCGTGGTTTTGGTCCGGACCCTTCTGCTGCCCATCCAGTGGGGGCTGAAGCTGGCCGCCCACGCCGGATGCGGCCTCGTCTGCCTGTGGCTGCTGAATTTTGTCGCCCCCTTCACCGGAATCTATTTCCCGGTGAACGCTGTGACGGTGCTGATTTCGGGGCTTCTGGGCCTGCCGGGAATCGGCGTCATGGCCCTGCTGGCGGTTTTATAGGACCTGGGCCTTCCAGTTGATGGCCGCGGCCCGGGCCTGCTTCGTCAGCTCCCGGGTGGGGATGTGATAGCGTTTCCCGTCCTTGATTGTGTAGGTGCCGCACTGGCGGAATTCAAAGCTCACATTTTTGCGGATACACTGCTGCCGGATGGAGAGGACCCAGTCGTAGTCCAGCTGCCTGGCCCCGGGGTCGGATTCCCCGCCCACCGTCACCAGCTCCATGCCCTCCAAATAGCCCTCCAGATCGATGGGGCCCAGCAGGGGCTGGGCCGTGATGCACTTATGCCGGATGGGCAGGTCCCGAAACACGGAGAGCTTTCTGTCGGCGTTTTCCTGATTTTCCACGGTGCAGCAGACCACCACGTTTTCGTAGCCCCCGCCCCAGTCCCCGGGAAGGCAGTCCCGGAACCGTTCGATGCGCTTGGTGAGAAACAGAAAGGTGCAGTCCGGCCGCTGCCGGATCATCCGCCAGCAGTCCCCCCGCCAGGGGTCCCCCTCTTCTATGAGAAAGTCCGTGGAAAAGCCCAGGTACACAAGGCCCGGCTTCATTTTGTATTCCCCGTTTTTCAGCCTGGCCACGGGCTTATCAAAGTCCTTCGTCTTGTGAATGTCTCCGGTGTCCACTTTTCTCCTGGCGTCGCCCTTGTGGATGTAGCAGTGCAGGCATCCGTCGCTGCACCTTCGGCACCCCCGCCAGGGGTCCCATCTGGCCATGGCGCTTCACCTCGTTTCCAAAATTTCCTCCGCCGTCCCGGAAAAATCGTAGGGCTTTCCCCGCTCCGGTTCCCGGGATTCGTGCTTTTCATAGTAGCCGATCAGATTCCCCGCCTCGTCCCGCAGGGCGATCATGTAGATATCCTTGTTCTCCCGGACGTTTCGGTAGGTAAACATCCGGTTGTGTCCTCTATCCTCCCGGAACCAGGCCATTACCTTTTCGATGGCCTCCCGGGAGGCGGCATTGTGGCAGTCCAGAAGGCACCGGCCCACCAGGGCCCTTCCGCCCCGCTTCCGATAGCGCTCCTCCGCCGCCGGGTTCAGGTACACAATGGTGTGCGACCCGTCGCAGAGCACGATGGGCTCCCGGTCCTGATCAATCACGCTTTTCCACAGATTTTCCATTGGTTCTTCCCCTTTTCACGGCCGGGGCGGCTTCCGGAGCCGGTCCGTGACATCGGAAAGGCTCATGCCCCGCTCCCGGGCAATCCGGGCAAGGTCCTCGTATTCGTATTTTTCCCTTTCGACGCCGTAGCCCCGGGAGACCTTTTTCCGGACCTCTCCAAATTCCGTGGAGACCGTCTCCACCCTCCTGGAGAGGGTGTGGCGGCGGCTGATATTCTCCCGGATGCCCAGGGTGGTGGTGTGCTGGAAGATTCGCTCGATCATCGTCTCCCGGTCCGCCTCCCGGCACAGGACATACAGCACGACCCCCGGCCGGGATTTTTTCATCTGGGCGCTGAGAGTATAGACCTCCAGGGCTCCCGCCGCGAAGAGCCGCTCCTGGGCAAAGCCCAGGGCCTCCGGGGTCATGTCGTCCAGATTGCAGCACAGCTCCAGGATGGTATCGCCGGTGCTCTCAGACTGCCCCAGCATGGCCCGCAGGCAGTTGGCGGCGGGGAAGTCCTTTTTCCCCATGCCGCAGCCGATTGCCGCCACCTTCATCGCCGGAAGGGCCCCGAAGCTGGTGGCAAAGTGCCGCAGCAGGGCCGCGCCGGTGGGGGTGCACAGCTCCCCCCGGATTTCGCCCCCGTAGATGGGCACATCCCGCAGAAGATAGGCCGTGGCCGGGGCGGGGACGGGAAGAATTCCGTGGGCGCACCGGACCTGTCCGCTGCCCACATGGATGGGAGACACCACCACCCGCTCGGGAGCCAGCCGCTCCATGAGCATACACACCGCCGTGATATCCGCCACGGCGTCCATGGCGCCCACCTCGTGGAAGTGGATCTGGGTAACCGGCACCCCGTGGGCATGGCTCTCCGCCTGGGCAATCTGGGAATAGACCGCCAGGATATCCGCCTTTACTTTTTCGGATACCGGCAGCCCCTCCACAATCCGGCGGATTTCCTCCATGCCGCTGTGGGTGTGGGGCGCGGTCTCTTCATGGGGATGGTCGTGATCGTGGGGGTGCTCGTGGTCATGGGGGTGTTCGTGGGGGTGGTCATGATCGTGACTATGGAAGTGGTCATGGCCGCCCTCCTGCTCCTCATCGCCGTTCACCGTGACATGGATGTGGGTGCCCCGGATTCCGCACTTCGTACTCTCCTCCGCGAAAACCCGGACGCCGGGAATCCCAAGGCCGTTCAGCTCGTTAAGAAACGCCTCCCGATCCGGCAGAAGCTCCAGCAGCGCCGCCGTCAGCATATCCCCCGCAGCCCCCATGCCGCAGTCTAAAAATAAGGTTTTCATCTCATTTTGCCTCCATATGGTTGATCATGCTGGCAAGATATCCGGCGCCAAAGCCGTTGTCGATGTTCACCACCGACACCCCGCTGGCACAGGAATTGAGCATGGACAGCAGCGCCGACAGTCCATGAAAGGACGCGCCGTAGCCAACGCTGGTGGGAACCGCAATGACGGGGCAGTCCGCCAGCCCGCCGATCACGCTGGCCAGGGCCCCCTCCATACCGGCGATGGCAATGATCACGCTGGCGCTCATGATCTCATCCATGTGGGATAGCAGCCGGTGGACCCCCGCTACCCCCACGTCGTACAGCCGGACAACCTCGTTGCCGTGGACCTGGGCGGTCAGGGCCGCCTCCTCGGCCACGGGAATGTCGCTGGTGCCCCCGGTGGCCACCAGGATTTTGCCAATCCCCGTGGCCGGGGGAATTGGCCCGATGATGCCCACCTTTGCGTCGGCGTGATAGCTCAGCTCCTGCCGGGCGCCCACCCACGCCGCCGCCTCCGGGGAGAGCCTGGTGATCAGGATGGTGTCCTGGCCGCTGCACCGCATTTTTTCGACAATGCCGGCAATCTGCTCCGGCGTTTTTCCCCCGCCGTAGATGACCTCCGGCGCGCCCTGGCGGATGCCCCGGTGCAGGTCGATCTTGGCGTAGCCGATGTCCTCAAAGGGCGCCTTTTTGATGGCAAGCAGGGCTTCCTCCACGGGCATCTGCCC
The DNA here is from genome assembly GCA_002362145.1 of Clostridiales bacterium UBA3277. Lineage (GTDB taxonomy): Bacteria > Bacillota > Clostridia > Oscillospirales > Oscillospiraceae > Faecousia. Next base: position 8,698 of record DETX01000116.1, on the reverse strand, counting down.
GGCCTTCACCGCTTCCAAGATGGTTTTCACTTCCGTTTTCATCCTCTTACCTCCAAATCCAGCACCACCGCGGAGTAGCAGCGTTTCAGCTCCGCGAGAATCCGCTCCCTGTTTTCCAGAACCAGCGCCAGCTGGTCCTGCCTTACTTGGATTTTCGCGGCATCGCCCATCCGCCGCACCCGGAAATCCCGCAGCCCCAGGGAGGCGAGGAAATTTTCCGCCGCTTCTGTGGCCCGCAGCTTTTCCCCGGTGATGGCCTCCCCCGCGGGAATCCGGGTGGCCAGGCACGCATAGGCGGGCTTGTCCCAGGTAAAGAGCCCCGCTTCCCGGGACCGCCGCCGGATTTCCTCCTTGGTCAGGCCGCAGATTCTCAGGGGGGACAGCACCGCCAGCTCCCGGGCGGCCCGCATTCCCGGGCGGTCCTGGGTTTCGTCGGAGGCGTTGGTGCCGTCCAGCAGCACCGAAAACCCGTCCGCCTCCGCCGCCCGGCGGATGGCGCCAAAAATCCGGCCCTTGCAGAAATAGCAGCGGTCCGGCGGATTGTCCGCAATCTCTTTTACGGACAGCACGTCCACCGGCAGCACCTCCATGGGAATCTCCAGCTGCTCCGCAAGACGCAGGGCGTCCCTAAGCTCAAATTCCGGCTGAAAGGCGGAGCGCGCATAATACGCCCGCACCTGGGCACCACACTGCCTGGCGCAGTAGAGCAGATACGCCGAGTCCACGCCCCCGGAAAACGCCACGGCGGCCTTCGGATATTCGGCAAAGAATTCTTTCAGTTCCATATCTTCCTCCCATATCAAAAAGGCATACAGCCCTCAAAAACAAGTCTCGGCGGGAATCCCTTCGGGGGCGCGGATGGCCGCCCGGCGGTTTTTCTATTTCACCGCCCGGATGACGGCCGTCGCCTCCCAGCGCGTTCTCCCCAAAATGGGTTGTGCTCTTTTTTCACTATCTGTAAATTTACCACATGACCGCCCAAAATACAACCGGAAAACCGCCGGAATCTCCATCCTGCTTAGAAAGATGGAAATTCCGGCGGCTTCTTATGGGGTGCCGGGGGAAATTTTTACTCCGTATAATACTGGGCCTGGGCGTGCCAGAGCGCATAGTATTTGCCGCCCTCGTCCGCCACCAGCGCGTCATGGCTGCCCTGCTGAATCACCCTGCCCTCATGGAACACCGCAATCTCGTCGCAGAACTTGCAGCTGGACAGCCGATGGCTGATGTAGATGGCCGTCTTGTCGCCGACGATGTCGTTGAACTTGCTGTAGATCTCCGCCTCGGCGATGGGGTCCAGGGCGGCGGTGGGTTCGTCCAGGATGATGAAGGGCGCGTCCTTGTAGAGGGCCCGGGCAATGGCGATCTTCTGGGCCTCGCCGCCGGATACGTCCACGCCGTCCTCACTGAGATTTTTGTAAATCATGGTGTCAAGGCCCTTGTCCATAGAAGCCAGGCGGTCCCCGAAACCGGCGTCGATCAGCGCTTTCTCTACCCGGTCCCGGTCGTATTCCATGCTGCCCGCCACATTATTGCCCAACGGCTGGCAGATGAGCTGGAAGTCCTGGAACACCACGGAAAAGATACTCATGTAATCGTCGTACCGGTACTTGCGGATGTCAATGCCGTTGAGCAGAATCTGCCCCTCCTGGGGATCGTACAGCCGGCACAGCAGCTTAATGAAGGTGGTCTTGCCGCTGCCGTTCTCGCCGACGATGGCCAGCCGTTTGCCGACCTTGAATTTCATGCTCACATGGCGCAGCGCCCAGATTTCGGAGCCGGGGTACTTAAAGGACACGTCCCGGAACTCCACCTCATACTGCCGGTCGGAGCGCTTCTCCGTGGTCAGGCTGCCCTGGTACATGGCGTTGGGAATGTCCAGAAACTCAAAGGTTTTCTCCAGGTACGGCGTATTGGTTTTGATGGTGCCCACCAGGTCCGTCAGGGCGAAGATATTCGCCACCATGGCCGTGGCCGCCCCCACATACTGGGTCACACTGCCCACGTCAAAGGCACCGCCCAGGGCCTTCAGGCAGGTGAACACATAGATAAATCCCGTGATGAGGGCCGTCACACAGACGCCCAGGCTGGCATACACCCCTATTTTTCCCCGGGCCGCCCTGCCAATGGGGCCGCTTACGCCAAAGCATCTGTTCGTATCCCAATACGCGTGAACCAGGTTCTGCTGGTTGTTCATGCGGATGTCCACGTTCCGCTTCTGAGCCTGGCCGATAAAACCGAAATGCCCAAAGAGGCGGTTTCCGAAGGTGGCCTCCTCCGCGAAATCGCTCCAGATCTTCGTAGCCTTCGCGCTGAGGCTGCCCGCAAGGATGCTGACCCCCACCATAACCGCCGCCAGGACGAGGATAAACACCGGATGGTTCAGCGCCGTCAGCCAGCCCCCGGACTCCGGCACCGGGGAGGCAAACAAGCTCACCGTAAGGGCCGCGCCGCTGATCAGGCCGATGACGCCGGTCACCGCCCCGGTATAGATCTCTTCAATTCTCATGAGCCCCCAGCCGGACCAGTTCTCATTTTGCCGGATCTGGGCCCGGAGGTCGTGGTTTTCCTGTTTATCCAGTTCCGAAAAGTCCAGGGAAAACATTTTCCGGATGAACAGGGTTTCCTTGCGCCCCCAGAGATCGCTCAGCAGGGTGTCATAGCGGCGGTAGAGCAGCGCCTTCGCGATGGCCGCGGCGCCGGTGCTGAAAACCCCCGCCGCCACCCACCGCCAAAGCGTTTCCGCCCGGCGCAGGGTTGCCAGCTCCTTGAGAATCCGGGCAGAGAAGAACACGGTTACGTAGGGGATCACGGCGCTGAACACGCAGTATAAGGTCAGCACCGGAAAGAATTTCGGCGTCACCGAATGGAGCTCCCGGATGCCCCGAAGGTGCAGGGCAGCCCCACGGCCCAGAGTTACGTTTTCTTTCATGTTCAGAACTCCTTTCCTTCCTGATAATACCGGCTCTGGACTTCAAAGAGCTTGGCGTACTCCCCGCCCAGGGCCAGCAGGCTCTCATGGGTCCCCTCCTCCCGGATGCCGCCGTCCGCCACAAAGAGAATGCGGTCGCAGAACCGGGTGGAGGCCAGCCGGTGAGAAATGAACAGGGACGTCCGGCCCTGGGTCATTTCGCTGTATTTCTGGTAGATATCATTTTCCGCAATGGGGTCCAGAGCCGCCGTGGGCTCATCCAGCAGCAGGATGGGGCCGTCCTTATACAGGGCCCTCGCCAGCATCAGCCGCTGGGTCTGGCCGCCGGAGAAGAGCACGCCGTCCAGATAGACCTCCCGGCCCACGTGGGTTTCCAGGCCCTTGGGCAGCTTCTCTATCATGGCCGTCAAGCCCGCCTTTTCCACGCAGTCATGGATTTTGTCGTAGTCAATGCCCACCGTGGTCTGGGCGATTTCCTCCGCCACCGTCACATCCAGAACGGAGAATTCCTGGAACACGGCGCTGAACAGGTCATAATAACTTCTGCGGTTAAAGTCCCGGATGTCCTTCCCATTGAGCAGCACCCTGCCCTCCGTGGGGTCCAGCAGACCGCACAGCAGCTTTACCAGAGTGGTCTTGCCGGCGCCGTTTAAGCCCACGATGGCCAGCTTTTCCCCGGGGCTCACGGTCAGATTCAAGCCGTGAATCACATCCTCCCGGGTGCCGGGATAGCGGAAGGACACGTTTTCCAGCTTCAGCTCATACCGGTCCGCCTGGGGAACGGCCTCCCCCTCTTCAAATTTGAAGGGCTCCGGGTAATCCAAAAACTCCCGAATCCGGGAGATATCCAGGCTCTGCTTGTGCAGGGCGCTCATTTCCTGGAGGATTCCCATGACCCAGGTCGTAAACGTGGTGACCGCCGTGAAGTACAGCAGAAATTCCGATACGCTCAGTCCCTCGTTCAGGGTCATGTGGATCAGATACACATAGGCGATGCCGTTTCGGGCCATGGTCAGCACCGCCTCGGTCACGTCCGCCAGCACCTCCACCCGCTCACAGCGCAAAGTAAAGTCCAGATACAGGTTGTGAATCTGATCCAGCAGCTCGTTGAGCCAGCTTTGCAGGCCGAAAATCCGGATGTCCTTTGCCAGCTCCACCGACTCCGCTTTATCGCGCAGGTAGCGCTTCTTCTGGAAATAGCGCTCCTCCTCGTCCCGCCGGGCATAGCGCCAGTTGCTGGTGTATCTGGAAACCAGGAACCCGCCGACGCAGGTGGCCATGACCACCAGCAGCAAAAGGGCGTCCATGCGGGAGAGAATGGTCAGGTAGACGATCAGGCCGCCGACGTTTTTGAGCAGCATGGTCATCGTCTGCCAGATGCGCTCCGCCGCCTCGCTGTTGCCGTCGCAGGCCATATGGGCCTTTTCCCGCAATTTGATAAAGTTCGGGTCCAGGGTATTGGGGAAGGATGTCAGATTGCACTTTTCCCCGATTTTCCCAATGATGGCCGTCCGCACATCCACCCGGGGGAACATGGCGTTTTCCTTCGTGTATTCCAGAAGGCCTTCGATGAAAAACAGCGCCGCCGTGAAGGCGCCGATGGTTGCCAGCAGCCTGCCCATGGGGGCCCTCTGCTCCACCTGGGCGAGGACCTGGGGGGCGATGTACAACTGGGTCAGATTCAGCAGCACCTCCAAAGCCGCCGTCGCCACGCAAAGCAGCAGCACGCTTTTTCTGCATCCCCAGGCGAGTTTGACCATCCAGGCCACGTTTTGGGGGGTATTATATTTGGGTTTCTCGTTTTTCTTCATAACTTGCCTCACCTCGTGAGCATACCTTATCACAAAAATTCGTCCCCGGATGCTTCTGGGGACGAATTGTCAGTCCTGGGGGACGAATTGCGGATTTCTACACCTGGGGGATGAGAATTTCCGTGGTGAAGGCGCCGTCCTCAGAGTTGCGGCTCAAATAGCCGTCCAGCCGCCCGATGATGCTGTCGATGCGCACAAGACCGAAGCCGCGGCCGTCGCCCTTGGTGGTGGGAAAGAGTTTTCCCACCTTTTTCATCTTCTTGGCGGCGGTGAAATTGGTGAAGGAGATATACAGCTGGGTGCCCTTCATGTCCATGTAGACGCGAATCTTCCGCTGCTCCCGGGGCAGGGAGAGGCTGGCCTCGATGGCGTTGTCAAAGAGGTTGCCGAGAATGCAGCACAGATCAATCTCCGAGGATTTGAGCTTCACGGGAATATGGGCGTCCGCAATCACTTCAATTCCCTTGGCCTTTGCCAGGGAGATCTTGGAATTCAAAATGGCGTCGGTCATGGGATTGCCGGTCTTGATGACGGTGTCCACGGTGGTCAGGTCCTCGTCCAGAAGGTCCAGATACCGCTTGATTGCCTCCCAGTCCCCGGCGGCGGCATAGGCCTTCATGGTCTGAATGTGGTTGCGGTAATCGTGCCGCCAGCCGCGGATCTGGCGGTACATATTGTCCACTTCCCGATAGTGGGTTTCGATGAGTTCCTGCTGGTAGGACGCGATCTGCTGATCGATTTTCTTTGGGAAGAGTATCATAGATCTACCTCATATTGATAATCGCCCGGTTGACTCCGTCGTAGGCCCCCCGGGGCAGGGGGAGGACGGTGCCGTCGCTGAGCCGGATCTCCGTTTTCGTCACCCGGCTGATCTGGGTCAGGTTGACCACGGCGGAGCGGCCCACACGGTAAAACCGTTCATCCAGGGCCTTTTCCAGCTTCCCCAGGGGCATTTTTACGGTGACGTCGGTCTGGGCGTGAATCGTCACGTAATTGCCGAACACATCGGCGTAGCGGATTTGGTAAATGGGAAGGCGCACCATTTCGCCGCCGGATTCCAGGGTCAGAACCTTTTCATTTTTCGCCAGCTTCTCCGCCGCCCGGTCCAGGACGGAAAAGAGCTTTTCCTCCTTCACCGGCTTCATCAGATAGTGCAGCGCCGCCACCTCGTAGCCCTCGGAGATATAGTCGCAGTAGCCGGTGATAAAGACGATCTGCACGGTGTCGTTGTCCCGGCGCAGCTGCTTTGCCATGCTGACGCCGTCCATGGCGTCCATTTCGATGTCCAGCAGCAAAATGTCGTAGTCCCGCTCCCCGGCATAGTGAAACAGGAAGCTCTCGGCAGAAGAGAAGGCATCGATTTGGACCGTGTGGCCGGCTTCGGCCGCCCAGCGGCGCACCATGCTCAAAACATACTGCCGGTCCGCCTCGCTGTCATCGCAGATTGCAAGTTTGTAGTTCATGTCCTTCACCATTCTTTCTGCCGAGCCCTGATACGCCGTTTAAATACGCCACAGATTTTTTTAATGCCGCAATTGTCTTTGTCTCCAGCACGCACCTGGCATTTCGGGCCCCGGCCATGGAAAGCATTTGCCGAATATCGATCTCCCCGTCCCCCAGGGCAAGGTGAGCGCACCCGCCCTGGGCGCCGCGTTTGGCAATGCCGTCATGGATATGAAAGTGCCTCAGCCGGTCAGCGTGTTCCATAAGAAAGGGAACGTCCCTTTCTCCGGTGGCCTTTGAATGGCCGATGTCCCATGTCAATCCGAATTTGGGGCTTTCCAGCAGATCTTCGATGGCCCTTTTCTCATATCCCCGAAAGCCGTCTGTGTTTTCGATGGAAATGATCAGATCGGAACCGCCAATCCATTCTTCGCAGAGCGACCGGAATTTCCGGAAGGAATCCAAATAGACATCGAAATTTCTGTCGTACATCTGTACCTTCCTGTCCGGAAGCGTAATATGAATCCCATGGTGCATATGCATATTGATCACCAGCGGCTGGCTTTTGTCCCCATACCTTTCCCACAGGGGCATCCATTTTTTCGCGGCCTCAATGGTCCGCTTCACCGTTTCCAGATACGCGTCCGCAACAAGGGGATTGAAATCCGCGATATTGAGATTCTCGTCCAGATGAATGGTATAATACAGCCCCGCTTCCTCCGCCGCTCTGTAAAATTCATCTGTGTCCCAGCTCTGATACTCCGGAAAATTCATATTCAGTTCCAAAAAGTGCAGGTTGAGTTCCTTGCATAAGCGTATGTTCTCTTCCAGGGTGCTGTTTTCAATTAACGTCGGCATTCCAAATTGCATGGCAGTCTCCCCGTTTCCGCAAGCTGTGAGTTTCTTATCTGTAAATTTATCACAGGATTGTGCAAAATACAACCGGAAACATTCGCAGATCCCCCACCCCGGGGATTATAACGGAAAATCCCACCGCAGCCCCGAATCAGGGCTGCGGTGGGATTCTTTTCTGTCACAGATCCGTTCTGACTTCCACCCTGCGCGGTGGGGGAAACAGGGTTTGAGAGCGGCCAGCCCTTCTAAGCGGGCTGGCCGTTTACAACAATCCACGAAAGAAGGCTCATATGCGGTAAAGTAACACAAAAATTTACAAGACACCAGACCACTACTCCGAAATTATTGAGATTAAAGCAAGTATAAGGTATAATTCCCATAGGTTATTCGGCATTGAATAAATGCTAAGAAGAAAAAATTTTGTAACGCTTTGCTTATATGAAACTCTTATAGGCAAAGGAGGTGAAATAGTGGAAGAATTTGAAAAAATATATAGGCTATATTATCTGGATATATATAAGTATCTGTTTTCTTTAAGTGAAAACAAGGATATTGCAGAAGAATTAACGCAAGAAACATTTTTTTCGGCAATGAAATCTTTTGATACTTTTCGTGGTACTTGTAAAATCCAGACATGGCTATGCCAAATTGCGAAACACGCATATTTTGCATATCAAAAACGCGCAAATAGAACGCAACCATTAGAAGAAACCGATTATAAGGCAGAAGAAAGCTCACTTGAGTTGAAAATCTCAAATGAAGAAAGTGCTTTTAAAATACACCAATTATTACATAATCTTTCGGAACCTTATAAGGAAGTGTTCATGTTAAGGGTTTTTGGTGAACTTTCTTTCACAAAAATAGCTGCTTTGTTCGGCAAAACTGAAAGCTGGGCACGTGTAACATTTCATCGTGCAAAACTAAAAATCATTGAAAATTTGGAGGAAAAATAGTATGAAAACGTCTTGCGAGATTATTAAAGATATTCTGCCCTTATATTGTGATGGGATATGTTCCGAAGAAACGCAAAAGCTGGTTGAGGAACATATCGCGGCTTGTCCCTCATGTGCGGTTTTACTTGAAAAACTGCGGGTAGATTGTCACAGTGTAAATACTCAAAGCCAGCTTAAAGAAACAGATATGTTCAGAAAAGCATCAGAAAAGTGGAAAAAGTCTATTTGGCGGGCTTTCTGTAAAGGTGCTGCGGCTATTGCTGCGATTGCTGTGTTAGCGACTACGGGACACTATGGACTTTGTGAAGTAAACATTATTCATGCAGCTCCTGATTTAGTGGATAGTATTTCTTATGAGATTGAGGGCGACCCTAATAATATAGCCGTGGTCTTAAACACAAATGACGGCTATTTTAATGGAACTATTGTTTCTGAAACAGATAAAGACGGAAATATATATCTCTCTATTGCACGTCCTATTATCAAAGAGAAAAATCGTGCTGGGGACAATCTACAAATTATCTATACTGTTAATATAGAAAACAAATCGGCTGTATATTATGGGACACCCGAAGATAGCAAGTTGTTATGGGACACTAATAGCGACTTGCCCGAAATCACTTATAAAGAAATTTCGAAATTACATGAAAATACTTCTATTCATGAGTGATTTTGAATAATTAATACTATTACCTGATAAAAAT
>DETX01000004.1:578-2550 GCA_002362145.1 Clostridiales bacterium UBA3277 | reverse complement strand
GCTGCCGCCGGTGGCCAGCATGGGGTCCACCACAAAGACCACCCGGTTGCCCACGTCGTCGGGGAGCTTGCAGTAGTATTCCACGGGCTTGTGGGTCTCGGGGTCCCGGTACAGGCCGATGTGGCCGATCTTGGCGGAGGGGATCAGGGACACCATGCTGTCCACCATGCCCAGGCCCGCCCGGAGGATGGGCACGATAGCCAGCTTCTTACCGGCCAGCATCCGGCACTTGGCGGTGGCGATGGGGGTTTCCACGGTGACCTCCTTGGTGGGCAGGTTCCGGGTGGCCTCGTAGCACATGAGCCCGGCGATTTCGCCAACCAGCTCCCGGAATTCCTTCACGGGGGTGTCCTTGCTGCGCAGGATGGCCAGCTTGTGCTGGATGAGGGGATGGTCAAGTACGTGTACATTTGCCATGATGATGTTCTCCTTTTTATTTCTTAAAAATTTAAAGGGATTTTTTCTTTACTCGCCCCGCTTGAGGTTCCGAAGTCCCAGGACGATGAGCACCGCCGCCAGAACGAGATAGATGAGGCTGCCGCCCATAATGGCGGAGATGACAAAAAAGACGCCTGCCGCGATGTATAAAATGCCCGAGGTTTTCAGATTGTTCATGTGCCTTCCTCCTTTTGATCTCTCTGGGCGGACTCCCGTTCCAGACGCTCCCGCTCTGCCTGGCTCAGCCGGAGGTAGTTGGGGGTGAGAAGCACCGCATCTCCCGGATCGCCCTCCGCCGCCAGACGCTCCGCCAGCAGGGCGGCGCCCACCGCCCGCTGATGCATCCGGTGCTCCGGCGGCAGAACCAGGGCGGGCACCTCCCCAGAGAGGGTCCTGTAGGTCAGGGGGCTCCCGTCTCCCACCAGGAAGATGGGGCCGGACAGGGCTTTCAGCTCCTCCTTCAGCGCCTCCAGGCTCAGGGCCCGGTCCTGGGTGATCCGGCGCGGATTTCCCTTTTCCGCGGCAAACAGGGCGTTGTACACCTGGCTGCGCCGGGCGTCCATGCAGGCGCAGACGGTGCCCTCATAGGCCCCCAGGCTCACAGCCATGGCCTCCAGGGTGGAGACGCCGTAGCAGGGCAGCTGCCTTCCCCAGGCGAAGCCCTTGGCCGCCGCCACGCCGATGCGCACCCCGGTGAAGGACCCGGGGCCCGCCGCCACGGCCAGGGCGGTGACATCGGCAGGGGTTTTCCCGCACTGCTTCAAAAGATCCTGGGCCATGACGAGAAGGGTCTGGCTGTGGGTCAGGCCGGTGTTCAGGTAGCTCTCCCCCAGCAATCGGCTGTCCTCCGTCAGGGCAGCCGAGGCGGCCTTGGCACTGGTCTCAAAGGCTAAGGTCAGCAAATTCCTCTCCTCCTTCCAGGGTGATGCGGCGGCGGTTTTCGTCCAGGCGCTCGATGGTGACCCAAAGAGCTCCTTCCAGGGCGTCGGCCACCCGTTCGCTCCACTCCACGGCGCAGACGCCGCCCCGGTCCAGGTAGTCCTCCCAGCCGATGTCCCATAGGTCCTCGGAGGAGGTCAGACGGTACATATCGAAGTGGAACAGGGGCAGCCTGCCCCCCAGGTATTCGTTGACGATGGTGTAGGTGGGGCTGGTGACGCTCTCCCGGAAGCCCAGTCCCCGGGCAAGGCCCCGGGTGAAGGCGGTCTTGCCCACCCCCAGGCCGCCCCGGTAGGCAAGGACCGTGCCCGGGGTAAGGCGCTCTCCCAGAGCCTGGCCCAGGGCCTCGGTGGCGGCGGGGGAATCGGTGATGTATGTCATAAAGATGCCTCTTTGGGGAAGCTCAGATTCGCCTGCTGCCACAGGCGGTCTTTCAGAGCTTCTTTAGGATGATTTGGCGTTTTTCAGCTTTTCCGCCTGGTCGGCGGCGGCCAGGGCGTTGATGATCTCGTCCAGGTCCCCGTCCATGACGGAATCGATGCGGTACAGCGTCAGATTGATCCGGTGGTCGGTGACCCGGCCCTGGGGGAAGTTG
>DETX01000004.1:0-250 GCA_002362145.1 Clostridiales bacterium UBA3277 | reverse complement strand
GCGGATGCGCTCGTTGCGCATACCCGTGCCCACCTGGCTCCGGCGCAGACCGGTGACGGCGGAAGAGAGCTTCTCCTGCTCGATTTCGTAGAGCTTGCTGGCCAGCATCCGCATACACTTTTCCCGGTTCTGGACCTGGCTGCGCTCCTCCTGGCAGGCCACCACGATTCCCGAGGGCTTGTGGATGAGCCGGACGGCGGAGGAGGTTTTGTTGACGTGCTGGCCACCGGCGCCGCTGGCCCGGTAGACC
>DETX01000121.1 GCA_002362145.1 Clostridiales bacterium UBA3277 | reverse complement strand
CAGCTCTACGGCGAGCAGAAGAAATTCAAGCAGAAGATGGCCTATGCCAACAAGCTGGAGGTCCCCTTCGCGGTGCTTCTGGGCGAGGACGAGATCGCCGAGGGCAAGTGCTCCGTGAAGGATATGCGCACCGGCCAGCAGGTGAAGCTCAGCCCCCGGGAGGCAGCCGAGCACATCCGCGCCGCCCTCAGCGCCGGAAATATCCCCCTGATTCTGGAAAAATAAAGGCAAAAGGCCCGCTCCGATGGAAACCGGAGCGGGCCTTTTTGTAAAAAGAGAAGCGCGGCGCTGGTGCTTAGAAGAAGTTCACAAGCCCCAGCAGGAAGATGACCAGCACGACGACGGGGAGCACGTAGGTCATATAGGGCCGCATCCAGCTGGCCACCTTCAATCCAGTGCCTTCGTTGGCCTCGGCCATGAATTTCTTCCAGCCCCAGCCGTACCGGGCGGTGCAGAAGAGCACGAAGATCAGGCTTCCCAGGGGCAGCATCAGGTTGTTCACCAAAAAGTCCTCGCTGTCGAGGATGTCGTGGCCGGCAATGGGCCGGACGCTGCTTAAGAGGTTGTAGCCCAGCAGGCAGGGCAGGCTCAGCAGGAAGATGCCCACGCAGCAGACTGCGCAGCACTTCTTCCGGTTCAGGCCCGTCAGCTCTCCCACGCAGGAGACGATGTTCTCAAACACCGCCAGGACGGTGGAGTAGGCGGCGAAGGTCATGAACAGGAAGAACAGGCTTCCCCACAGCCGGCCCAGGGGCAGGTTGTTAAAGACATTGGGCAGGGTCATGAAGATCAGGGGAGGGCCCTGGCCCACGTCCACACCGTAGGCGGAGCAGGCAGGGAAGATGATCAGCCCCGAGCACAGAGCCACCACCGTGTCCAGGCAGCAAACCCGGACGGCCTCGCCCATGAGAGCCCGCTCCCGGCCGATGTAGCTGCCGAAGATGGCCATGGCGCCGATGCCCAGGCTCAGGGTGAAGAAGGCCTGATTCATGGCCCCCACCACCACATTGCCCAGGCCCGCGGCCTGGATATTCTCCACGCTGGGGACCAGATAGAATTTCAGCCCCTCGCTGCCGCCCTGCAGGGTCAGGCTGTGGATGGCCAGCACCCCCATGAGGACCATAAGGGCCATCATCATAAACTTCGTCACCTTTTCCAGGCCCTTCTGGACGCCCCGGGAGATGATGGCAAAGCCGGAGACGACGATGATGCCCATGTAGACGGCCATGGTTCCGGGGCTTGCCAGCATGGCCGAGAACATCCCCTCCACGGCCTTGGTATCCATCCCGTCAAAGCAGCCCCGGGCCGTGTCTACGAAGTATTGGAGCATCCACCCGGCTACGGTGGTGTAGAACATCATCAAAAAGATGTTGCCAATCAGGCAGACAGCTCCGTGCCAGCCCCATTTGCTGCCGGGCTTCAAAGCGCCGTACATTTTCAGGGGGCTGCATTGGGCCGCCCGGCCCATGGCAAATTCCATGGTCATCACGGGCACGCCCAGAATGGCCAGGAATATGAGATACAGGACCACGAAGGCGCCGCCGCCGTACTGGCCGGTCATCCAGGGGAATTTCCAGACGTTGCCGATGCCGATGGCGCAGCCGGCGCTCAGAAGCAGGAAGCCCAGGCGGCTTCCCAGGTGTTCACGCTGCATAGTTTCGCCCTCCAAAGCAGAAATAAAAAATATTATAGTGGATGCGGAGAAAAATGTCAACGCTTCCCGGAAGATTTGGACATCAAACGTTCATATTTGTGCTATTTACTTTTGGGGGAGAAACTGTTATAATATTGTAACCTGTAAATTGCGACCTGTGAAAGGAGGCGGGACTTTGCGCCGCTATCTGGAAGAACTGAAGGACTTTTCAAAAAAAGGTGACATGGTGCTGCTGATCATGCTGCTCATTGTGGCGGGCTTTGGAATCGTGGTCATCACCAGCGCCACCTCCGCCGATAAATTCGATGGAAACTTCCGCTATATTGCCATTCAGCTGGTGTCGGTGTTTCTGGGCGTTTGCATGTACGCGGCGGTCTCGTCGCTGGATTTGGATATCATGTCGGAATACCGGGGTGCCCTGGTGGCGTTCAACTGCCTGCTGCTTCTGATGCTCATTACCCCCATCGGCACGGACAACAACACCGGTAACCGAAGCTGGCTGGACCTGAAAATCATCGCCGTCCAGCCCGCCGAGATCTGTAAGATCACCTATGTCATCATCATGGCCTCGGTGATGTCGGCCCACCAGAATAATATTTCGAGTATCCCGTCGGTGGCCCATATGGTGCTGCACCTGGGACTGCTGGTGGGACTGAACATGGTGGTGTCCGGGGACGCCGGCGTGTCGCTGATTTTCGTGTTCATCTTCATCGGCATGGCCTTTGCCGGCGGCGTGAGCCTGTGGTGGTTCGCTTTGGCCATCGGCCTCATCGCCGTGGGATTTCCCATATTGTGGCCGTACCTGGGCAAATACCAGCAGAACCGAATTTTGATTCTGTTTGATGATACCATCGACCCCCAGGGCATCAACGAACGTTACCACTACAACATGAACCTCAAATCCCTCACCGGCGGCGGCATGACCGGCCAGGGCCTCTTCGGCGGCACCCGTACCCAGGGAGGCAACCTGTTCGCCCAGCATACGGACTATATCTTCTCCTCCATCGGCGAGGAGCTGGGCTTTCTGGGCTGCGTGCTGGTGATGATCATGGAGTTTGCCATCATTGCCCGGTGCATCTATGTGGGCATCCACACCCCGGACTATATGCGCCGGATGGTGTGCTACGGGGCGGCCTCGGCGCTGATGTTCCAGGATCTGGTCAACATCGGCATGTGCATCGGCTCCATGCCGGTTATCGGCCTGACTCTGCCCTTAATCAGCTACGGCGGCTCCTCGGTGGTTACCATCTTCGCCATGCTGGGCCTGGTCTCCGGCGCCCACGCCAGACCCCAGAGCCTCAGCCATGAACGATACGTCCAGCCATACCGAGGGTAGCGTTCCGGAAGAGAAACTCCATAAAGCGCCCCCTTGCGGGGCGCTTTTTCGCGGCCTTCGCCGCCGCTGCCCCCGCGAAGCGGCGCTTCGGGCAGAAGCGGACTTGACTTTAGCCCGATATGTCCTATGATAAAATTATCTGAAATGGACCCTACGGCCAGCACCTGAAGGCCGTGGCCCAAGGCAAGCTCCGTTATTGAGGGAAACTCTGAATAAATCGTCTGCGGCAGCTGCCGGATCTTTTGCCCCAATCGTTCAGTTCAGAAAACCGGAAATACATCCAGTATTTCTCGTTTTTTTGAACCTTCGCTTGTGCCAAAATCTCTCGGCATCTGCTCTTGCCGATTTATACTGATATTCAATAAAA
>DETX01000113.1:27218-27342 GCA_002362145.1 Clostridiales bacterium UBA3277 | reverse complement strand
GAAGATGGCGTCCCAGTCGAAGTCGGAGGGCTGGGCCTCCTGGATGGCGGAGTGGGCCCGGTCGTAGATGCAGACGGAGCCACGCTGGGAAGCGCCCTTCTCGTTAAAGTAGATGCCCACCCGG
>DETX01000113.1:20785-26910 GCA_002362145.1 Clostridiales bacterium UBA3277 | reverse complement strand
GTAGATGCCCACCCGGTCGCCGCCCCGGACGATCTTGCTGGTGTCCACGCCGTAGCGGCGGAGGCTATTCACAGCCGCCTGACCGATGGCGTGGGTGGGGAGCTTGGTGACATAGCAGGCGTCCATGCCGTAATTGGCCAGGGACACGGCCACGTTGGCCTCGCCGCCGCCGAAGGTGAATTCCACATGGTCGCACTGGACGAAACGCTCATAGTTGTAGGGCTGAAGCCGCAGCATCAGCTCACCAAAGGTAACAATTCTAGCCATTATTTCCGGGCCTCCTTGACAATTTCCACAGATTTCTTGCACAGATCGGTGATCTCATCCCAGGCGCCGGCCTGGATGAGCTTATCGGGGCACATATAGGAGCCGCCGCAGGCCGCGATGATGGGGCAGGCGGAGTACTCAGCCAGGTTCGACAGGTTCACGCCGCCGGTGGGCATGATCTTGAACATGGCAAAGGGAGCCGCCATGGCCTTGATCTTGGCCAGGCCGCCGCTCTGCTCGGCGGGGAAGAACTTCAGCACTTCCAGGCCCAGCTTGTAGGCGGTGTGGTAGTCGGTGGGGGTGGTGCAGCCGGGGAAGCAGGTGATGCCCTTCTCCTGGCAGTAGCGGACGATGTCGGGGTCCAGGCCGGGGGTGACGACGAACTTGCCGCCGGCGGCGATGGTCTTATCCACCTGCTCGCATGTCAGCACGGTGCCCGCGCCCACCAGCATATCGGGATGACGCTCCAGCATGATGCGCATGGCGTCGTCCGCCCCGGCAGCCCGGAAGGTGATCTCGGCGATGGGCACGCCGCCGGCGCACAGGGCATCGGACAGGGGGCCCGCGTCCCGCTGGGGGTTGGTCAGCTTGATCACCGGCACGCAGCCGATGGCGCTGATCTGCTTCTGTAAATCATTCATTGTGGTTTCCTCCCATAATTTAGATGCATATTTGGCAAAAAACAAAGTTTTTTGGCTTACAAAGGGTTTAACCGGCTCCGTCCCCGGGGCCTGCAAGCACCGCGGCGTAGGGCTGCCCCAGCTCTCTGAGCCCTTCCGCCAGAAAGCCGGCCATCCGGACGGCGCCTTCGGGCTTTAGGTGGGTGTTGTCCACAGGCCAGACGAACAGGGGCTTGCTGCCCTCGTCTCCCAATTCGGCGAGATACTTTTCCGTCACCGCCGTCAGGTCGATGACGGGAATGCCCACCTCCCTCCCCAGGCGGCGGACCGCGTCGGGATAGGGGCCGTGGCTCCCGGGAAGAAAGTTTCCCTCCCCGTCAAAGCGCCGCCGGGCAATGGGGGTGATGAGCACCGGCCAGGCCCCCCGGGCCCGGGCGGTGTCCGTGAAAAAGAGCAGATTCTCCCGGAAGCTGGTGTCCGGGTCCGTGTGCCGGGCCGGGTCCGCCTTTTCGTCGTTGTGGCCGAACTGGATCAGCAGGAAATCTCCCGCCTCCAGCGCCTCCTGGGCCGGCTGGAAGAGGCCTTCATCCAAAAAGGATTTGGTGCTTCTTCCGTTTTTGGCCAGGCTCACAATGGGAACCGACGGTTTTGTGTACCAGGCAAGGCCCTGGGACATTCCGGTCTGGGGGTAGGTATGAATGGTGTTCCGGGCCACGGTGCTGTCGCCAATGTAAAAAATCTTCGGCATCAGCTCAGCTTCTCGTCAAAGCGGAAGTAGTGGAGGGTGTTATAGTAGCTGATGTTCTCCACCATCTGGCCAAGGCGCTTCATGTCGGCGGGATACTCGCCGTTTTCCACCATCTCGCCAAAGAGGTTGCACAGAATCCGGCGAAAATACTCATGCCGGGTGTAGCTGAGGAAGGACCGGGAGTCGGTGAGCATACCGTTGAAGCTGCCCATGGCCCCCAGGCTCATGAGGCTCACCATTTGGGCCTCCATGCCGGGCTTGTGGTCATTGAACCACCAGGCGGAGCCCTGCTGGATCTTGCCAGGGACTCCGCTGTCAGTCTGGAAGCCGCCCATCACGGTGCCGATGACGCCGTTGTCCACGGGGTTCAGGGAGTAGAGGATGGTCTTGCCCAGGGCGGAGGCGTCCTCCAGAATGCCCAGCAGCTTGGAAAGGCCCACGGCGTTGGGCACGTCGTTCATGGAGTCAAAGCCGGTGTCGGGACCCAGTTTCCGGAACATCTTGTGGGAGTTATCCCGCAGGCAGCCAAAGTGGAGCTGCATGACCCAGTCCCGGCGGCAGTATTCCTTGCCTACGGCAATGAGCAGGGCGGTGTGGTACTTAAGCTGCTCGTTCCAGGTGATGCCCTTGCCGGACTTGGCCCGGGCGAGGATGCTATCCAGCTCCGCCTCGTCAGCCTCTTCGCAGAAGCAGTAGTCCAGGGCATGGTCGGAAACCCGGCAGCCGTGGGCCTCGAAGTATTCGATGCGGTCGGCCAGGGCCCTGCGCATATCCTCCATGGTGTTGATGGGATAGCCCACCACGCTCTCGAGCTTCGCCACATACTCCGGGAAGGTGGGCTTATCCGCCCGCATGGCCTTGTCGGGCCGGAAGGCGGGCAGGACCACCGCCGGGGCGTTGGGATCGGCGGCCAGAAGCTCATGGGCCTTCAGATCGTCCACGGGGTCGTCGGTGGTGCAGATGAGCTTGACACCGGACTTGCGGATAATGCCCCGGACGGACATATCGGGCTGATGGAGGATGGCGTTGCACTTCTCGTAAATCTCCATGGCGTTCTCGCCGGTGAGGGGCTCATGGATGCCGAAGTAGCGCTGCAGCTCCAGATGGGTCCAGTGATAGAGGGGGTTGCCGATGAGGTTCGGTATGGTCTCGCCCCACTTCTGGAACTTTTCCGCGGGGGAGGCGTCGCCGGTGATGTACTTTTCCGGCACACCGCAGGAGCGCATGGCCCGCCACTTGTAGTGGTCGCCGCCCAGCCAGACCTCGGTGATGGTGTCGTAGCGCTTGTCCTCATAGATCTCCATGGGGTTGATGTGGCAGTGGTAGTCGATAATGGGCATCTTCTCCGCGTGGTCGTGGTAGAGGGTGCGGGCGGTCTCGGACCGCAGCAGGAAGTCTTTGTTCATAAACGTTTCCATGGAATTCCTCCTGATTTTAATTACTTTCTTCCGTCCGGGCCAGCTTCCAGATTTTCCGGAGCACCGGGATGGCCACCAGCACGGCAAGCACGCCGGTGCTGATGTTGCTGACCATCATGGTCAGGCCCACGGCCTCCTCCCCCAGCCCGGTGAACCGCTGGAAGGCCCAGAGGACGGGGACCCGGAACAGAAACACCCGGGCGACATTGATGAACATGGTGCGCTTGGTGTAGCCATAGCCCATGAGCAGGGCGATGGTGGCGGAATTGACGCCCAGGGTCACATAGCCTACCATTTCCCAGCGGTGGATGGCCACGATGGCGTCCCGGAAGGACGGGTCAAAATTATTCTTGGAGCTGGCAAACACCGTGGCCAGCCAGGGAAGGGTCTGGGACACCAGCAAAATGCCCAGCACGCCGATGGCCACATCGATGGCCAGCAGACACAGATAGATCTGCAAAGTCCGCTTGTATTTTCCGGCCCCCCGGTTCTGGCTGATCAGCGGCGCGCCGCCGTCGGAAAAGCCCGTGTGCCAGGAGGTGGTGAGGCCGCCGATGTTGTTGGAGATTCCCAGCGCCCCCACGGTCAGGCCGCCGTACCGGCCGGACATGGAGTTGATGATGACCTTGCCCCCGGCAAACAGCAGTTTTTCCGCCGCCAGAGGGTAGCTGAGATTCAGCACCGGCAGGGTGGTGTCCGCTTTCATGCGGATGTTCTTCGGGGAGAACCGGAAGGCCCCCTCGTCCCTGGACATTCCGTAGAGGGCGTAGACAAGCATCAGCAGTTGGCTGATCAAGGTGGCCACGGCAATCATCAGCAACCCGCTTTGCAGCACGTAGACGAAGATGGCCGACAGGCCCAGCTTCACCACCACCACGGTCATATTCAGGGCCAGAATCTTCTTGGCGTGGCCCCGGCTGCGCTCGATGGCAATGTAGACGGTGTTGAAGAAATTCACCACCAGGGTCAGGATTTCCACCCGGAAATACCCGGCTCCCGCGGCAATCAGGTCCTCAGGGGTTCTGAGCAGCCGCAGGAAGGGCTCGGCAAAGGGAACCAGGGTGACCACCACCAGGATGCTCACCACCACGGCCATGGCATACACCGTCGCCGTGAGGCGGCGGACACGGTCGTAGTTTCCCTGGCCGTAGGCCTCGGAAATCTTGATGCTGCCGCCCACGGCCAGGCCCGTGCCCAGGGCGGTGATCATCAGGGTGATCTGGCTCAGACAGGACACGGCGGACACGGCGTCGGCGCCGATGTAGGACGCCATCAGGGCGTCCAGGATTTTAAAGGCGTTTTGAATGAACTGGAACAGCGCCAGGGGGGCGCAGGTGGAGAGAACCACCCGGGCCACCGGCCCCTCCAGGGCATAGGCCCGGAAGGATTCATCCTGCTTGGATATGGACGATGCCAACGTTTTTCTCCTTATTGTGAATACGAAATTGGATTTTCCCCGCCTTGGGGAATGTGAAACAATCCCCGGCAAATCCTGTCCCGGCGTTACAGAACCACGCCGTCCTTGAAAATGGAGATCTCCCGGAAGCCCTTTTCCTCGGCCCGGGTCTGTTTGCCGGAGGCGACCTCCAGGACCAGGGCCATCAGATCCTCCGCGGCCTCGTCCAGGGTCCGGACGCCGTCGGCCACCACACCGGCGTTAAAGTCAATCCAGCCCGCCTTTTTCTCGGCCAGGGGGGTGTTGGTGGCAATCTTCAAGGTGGGAGCAGGGGCGCCGAAGGGCGTGCCCCGGCCGGTGGTGAAGAGGACCATGTGGGCTCCCGCGGCGGTCAGAGCCGTGGCGGAGACCAGGTCGTTGCCGGGACCGTAGAGCATATTCAGCCCCTTGGTGACAACGCTCTCGCCGTAGCCGATGACGTCCACAATGGGGGCGGAGCCGCCCTTCTGGACGCAGCCGCAGGACTTGTCCTCCAATGTTGTGATGCCACCGGCCTTGTTGCCGGGGCTGGGGTTGTCATAGACCACCTCGCCGTGGCGGATGAAGTAGTTTTTAAAGCCGTTGAGCATGGAAACCGCCTTCCGGAACACGGTCTCATCCACACAGCGGTCCATGAGGAAGCCCTCCGCGCCAAACATTTCGGGGACCTCCGTGAGCACCGTGGTGCCGCCCTGGGCCGTCAGCATATCGGAGAACCGGCCTACGGTGGGGTTGGCGGTGATGCCGGACAGGCCGTCGGAGCCGCCGCACTTCATGCCGATGACCAGCTGGTCGGCGGGGATGTCCTCCCGTTGGAAGCGGGAGGCGTAGGCGGCGCACTGCCGCAGAAGCTCCCGTCCGGCCTCCATTTCGTCGGCCACCTGCTGGCAGGTGAGGAATTTCACCCGGTCGGGGTCAAACGCTCCCAGCTCCTCCAAAAACTGCTCGTGGGTCAGGTTTTCACAGCCAAGGCTCAGCACCAGCACGGCGCCGGCGTTGGGATGGCGGGTCAGGGCCGCCAGGAGCTTTCTGGTCTGGGCGTGGTCCGCGCCGGTCTGGGAGCAGCCAAAGGGATGGGGGAAGGTGTAAAGTCCGTCAATGGAGCCCTTTACCAAATCCTGATTTTCCCGGGCCAGGACCTTGGCCACATCGTTGACGCAGCCCACGGTGGGGATAATCCAGATCTCGTTGCGGATGGCCGCCCGGCCGTCCGGACGGCGGTAGCCCCGGAAGGTGCCGGGGGCTGCGGGGGCGGGGAAGCAGACCTTGGGGTTGTAGGTGTACTCCAGCTCGCCGGAGAGGTTGGTAGCCATATTGTGGGTGTGGACCCACTGACCCGCCTTCACTTCGGCGGTGGCGTGGCCGATGGAGAAGCCGTACTTCACCACCTGGTCTCCGGGATTGAGGTCCTTCAGGGCCATTTTGTGTCCCTGGGGAATGTCCATGACGGCGGTGACGCCCCCAAAGACCGTTCCGGCGGCCACGGGACGCAGCGCCACGGCAACATTGTCATTGGGGTGGATATGAATCAGCTCGGGCATGGGGATCGTCTCCTTTCTATGCGCGCTTTTTGGGGCCGGGGCGATATCCGGCCAGCTTTTAGAAAAGGGGCCGCCGCATTTGCAGCAGCCCCGGTC
>DETX01000113.1:17541-20484 GCA_002362145.1 Clostridiales bacterium UBA3277 | reverse complement strand
GCCTCGAAGCCGGGAATCAAGGTCAGATCCTGACCCCACATCTTCTCGTTGGTCATGACGGCGTGGGTAAGGTCCTCCACGCTGTCGTTTCTGTGGTCATAGTAGAATTCCAGCACCCAGCGGTCATCGGAGCAGGTGTAGTCGTTGCCTGCGGGACGGCGGCAGACCAGGCCCTTGTCGTTCAGCTCCTGGATGTCGTTGGAGAAGAAGGCGATGTAGGCGGCGAAGCTCATGGTGAGGCACTTGGGCAGCTTGCCGTTCTTCTCGATGTACTCCAGGAAGGAGGGCATATTCCGGGCACGCCACTTGGAGGTGGAGTTCAGGGAAATGCTCATGAGCTCGTGATTGACGAAGGGGTTATTGAACCGGTCCTGGACGGCGGAGGCGAAGTTGCGGCAGTCCTCCTGATCCAGGGGCAGGATGGGCACAATCTCCTCCAGGAGCATCTTGTTCATGTAGCCCAGAATGGTGGCATTGTGCATGCAGTCCCGGACGATGTCAAAGCCGCCGAGATACGCGCCCAGAACGAAGCCGGTGTGGGCGCCGTTGAGGATGCGGACCTTGCGCTTTTTGTAGGGGGTCATGTCGGGGGTCACAAAGACCTTGTCCTCAAGGCCCGCCTTGCGGAAGGGCAGCACGTCGTTGAGCTTCTCGTCGCCCTCGATAACCCACACGCCGAACACTTCGCCCACGTCCAGCAGGGGGTCCTCATAGCCGTGCTTCTGCTCCAGCTCCGCCACTTCCTTGGGGTCGCGGATGCGGCCGGGAACGATGCGGTCCACCAGGGAGCCGCAGAAGGTGCAGTCCTCATTGACGTACTTCTTAAAGCCGTCGCCCAGCTGCCACTGGTCGATGTACTGGTTGACGCACTTTAACAGCTCCTTGCCGTTGTTGTCGATGAGCTCGCAGGCCAGCATCAAAATGCCGGGCTTGCCCGCCTGGAAGCGGTGGTACAGGACCTGGGTCAGCTTGCCGGGGAAGGAGGCGGCGGGGGTGTCGGCAAACTGGCAGGCAGGATCGTAGACGATGCCGGCCTCGGTGGTGTTGGAGACGATGATCTCCAGATCGTCGGAGGCGGCCAGGTCCATCATGGCCTGGAAGCCCTCGGCCTCATAGGGGTTCAGGCAGCGGGACACGGAGGAGATAACCCGGCGGTCATCCACCTTTTTCCCAGCCTGGCTGCCCCGCAGATACAGGGTGTACAGGCCTTCCTGCTCGTTGATCATGTTTGCCAGGCCCGGGGCGATGGGCTGAACCAGGCAGCACTTGCCGTTCCAGCCGGCCTTCTCGTTGGCCAGGTCGAACCAGTAATCGACAAAGGCCCGCAGGAAATTGCCTTCGCCGAACTGCATCACCTTTTCCGGGGCGCTCTTGAGAATGTAGCCCTCATAGCCGGACTTTTCCAGGGTGGAATAATTGAGTTTTTCCATATAAAGTAACCTCCTGACAGACTTTCGCCCATCGAAATGATACGTCTATTATAACATGGGCCCAATCGGATGCAAACGGGATCATTGCGTCAAAATATTGTGATTCTTGCGGTTTCCTGTCTTGACGAATGAGACGCGGTTTTGTATGATAGGGATGCAGTTTTTTAAGGATAAGGTGATGGCCATGGCCCTTCAGCCCCAAAACTTCAAAATCAATCAGCAGATGATCGGCAGGGATTTTGAGCTTCAGTACAAGCGGGACAGCTACCTAAAGGATGTGGAGCTCCACCACCACGATTTTTATGAAATCTACTATCTGATCTCCGGCGACGTGACCTATACCATTGAAAGCAGACTCTACAAGGTCCTGCCGGGAGATGTCCTGCTCATCAGCCCGAAGGAGCTCCACCAGGTCCATATCCAGGCGGAGCGGTCGGTGTATGAGCGGTATGTGCTCTGGCTCCGGCCGGAGATCATCCAGGCCCTGTCCAGCGAAAAGAGCAACCTCTTCCACGCTCTGGACCCCGGACGGCCGGGCTATGGGAACCAGCTGCGGCTGAGCGCCGGAGACCGGGCCCGGGTGCTGAGTTTGCTGGAGCAGCTCTACCAGGAGGACCAGGCGGAGGCCTTCGGCTCGGACCTTCTGCCCATGAGCCTGCTCACCCAGCTGCTCATCACCGTGAACCGGCTGGCCCTGGGCCAGGAGCTTCCCCTGGAGGATCTGCCCCGGTCCAGCAAGACCGTGGCCCAGGTCATCGAGTACATCCGCCTCAACTACGCCGAGGAGCTGTCCCTGGATCTGCTGGCCGAAAAATTCTACGTCAGCAAATACCACCTGAGCCATGAATTCCAGCGCCAGGTGGGCACCGGGGTCTACCGCTACATCCAGAAAAAGCGCCTGCAAATCGCCCGGCATCTGCTCTCCCAGGGAAAAAAGCCGGGGGAAATCTACAGTCAGTGTGGGTTTTCCGACTACGCGGGCTTCTACCGGGCCTTCCGGGCCGAGTATGGCACCTCCCCAAAGGAGTTTGCCGTCAGTGTCAAGAAATAGGGGATACACGCCGCAGGGGTAACCCTGCGGCGTTTTGCCTTCGCAGGGTGTGCCGCCGGAGCGGCAGGGAAAGGCGCTTCCCGGGGTTCCCGGGGCGGCGCCCCGGGAACGGATCGTTTTTTAGGGGAAGCTTAAGCCGCAGATGGATTCCGAGATCCCTTAGGGCTGCTTGCCGATGTAGGCCAGGATGCCGCCGTCCACATACAGGATGTGGCCGTTGACGAAGTTGGAGGCGTCGGAGGCCAGGAACACGGCGGGACCCACCAGATCCTCGGGGGTGCCCCACCGGGCGGCAGGGGTCTTGCCGATGATGAACTGGTCGAAGGGATGGCGGCTGCCATCCGCCTGACGCTCCCGCAGGGGGGCAGTCTGGGAGGTGGCGATGTAGCCGGGGCCGATGCCGTTGCACTGGATGTTGGCCTCGCCGTACTCGGAGCAGATGTTCCGGGTCAGCATTTTCAG
>DETX01000113.1:13454-17244 GCA_002362145.1 Clostridiales bacterium UBA3277 | reverse complement strand
GAGCAGATGTTGATGATCTTGCCGTGGCCCTTGCGGATCATGCCGGGGATAACGGCCTTGGAGACGATGAAGGGGGCGATCAAATCCACATCGACAACCTTCGTAAAGTCCTCCACGCTCATGTCGGTCATGGGGATGCGCTTGATGATACCGGCGTTGTTCACCAGGATGTCCACGGTGCCCACGTCCTTTTCGATCTGGGCGATGAGTTCATTCACGGCGGCTTCGTCGGTGACGTCGGCCACGTAGCCGTGGACCTGGACGCCCTCGGCGGCGTAGGCAGCCACGCCTCTGTCCCGGCTGGCCTCGTTGGAGCAGTTGAAGCAGACGGTGGCGCCAGCCTGGGCCAGGCCCAGCCCCATGGAGAAACCGATGGAGTGGGCGCCGCCGGTGACCAGGGCGACCTTACCGGTCAAGTCAAATAAGTTGTTCATTGTAAATCCTTCCTTTCACAGAGCAGAAGCTCGGTATAACACATTAGGAACGGCGCCAGACCCTTGGCGTCGTTTTCGACTACGGGCTCGGAAATATAGTATTCGTAGCTGCCGTCCCGGCGGCGGTTGTTTTCCGGGCCCAGGCCCGCCACCAGGCAGATGCCGCCCAGGTTCAGTTTCCCGTCGGTCTCCGTCAGGTAGCGGCTGCAAATGCTTTCAAAAATCTTCGCGCCCACTTGGGCGTAGCGACCGTCCAGAATACCCAGCCGGGCCCCCTTCAGATAGAAGTAGGCCACCATGGCGG
The DNA here is from genome assembly GCA_002362145.1 of Clostridiales bacterium UBA3277. Classification (GTDB taxonomy): domain Bacteria; phylum Bacillota; class Clostridia; order Oscillospirales; family Oscillospiraceae; genus Faecousia. The sequence goes on along the minus strand of DETX01000113.1, from coordinate 16,506 downwards.
AGCCGGAGGTCTCGGGGTAGTTCCCCGCCCGCCCCACCTGGTTGGGCACCTGCCAGAGCATCCCGCTGTCCTCATCGATATAGGGAAGCAGGTTTGCGGCAAGCTCCCCGGCGATGGCGGTCATTTCCCGGCGGAAGTCCTCCGCCTCCGGCTTTAATTCGGCGGTGACGTCGATGAGCGCGGCGCTGAACCAGCCCAGGCTTCGCAGCCAGGGATTTTGGGAGCAGCCGTTCTCTCCGGCCCAGAAGGCCTTGCCGCTGGCGTCGTAGCCATGGCGGTACAGCCCCGTCTCCCGGTCCAGCATTTTCTCATGGACGGTGCGGAATTGGCGGCGGATGTCCTCATAGGCGGCGCCGTTTTCAAATTCCGTGGTGTATTTGGTGTAGAACACCTGGGCCATATAAAGCCCGTCCAGCCAGACCTGGTTGGGATAGATGGCCTTGTGCCAGAAGCTGCCCTCTTTGGTCCTGGGCTGGCGCAGAAGCTGGCCGTGGAGCACCTCCATGGCCCGGCGGTACTTTTCCTTTCCGCTGACGCGGTAGACTTCGAACAGGGGCCGGCCCTCGCAGATGTTGTCCAGGTTGTAATCCTCCTCCCGGTAGCCCCGGAGGGAGCCGTCCTCAAAGACGTAATAGGACAGGAAATTCTCCACGAAGTCGTAGTAGCGCTGCTCTCCGGTGATCCGGTGCAGATTCAGCAGGGCGTTCATCATGCAGCCGTCGATGTAGTTCCAGCCGTTGATCTTGCCCTGCTGGATCTTCTCGATGTTCCACAGGGGCTTGTCCGGGGTGGATTCGGCCATGATCCGCTCTACATAGCGCTCAATGTTGTTCATTCGTCGATCACCTCACCCACATTTTCGTAGCTTGCCCGGGGACCCTCCTGGCCGGTGACGGTGACATTTTTCAGATGCACCCGTTCCACGCAGTTAAAGTACAGGCCCCGTTTGCAGCTGGGCTGGATATGATCCATCATGGCAGGCATACCTGTGGAGGCGTCCTGCTTGACGGTGAAGGTCACGTTTTCGATGGTCACAGAGCCGATGGGCCGCTCCGTCAGGCCGTAGAACCAGCCCGCCGCCCATTCGCAGTCCAGGCACTGCATATCCCGGAAGGTAAAGCTGCCAAGATACGGCGTGGTGTCGTCCACCGGGTGGGGCTCCTTGCTCCATACGATCTCCTCGTGGCCGTCGGGGTCGCAGAAGTAGTACATATTCATGACCACGGGGGTCATGACGTTTTCCATGAAAATATTGCTGAACTCCACCCCGTCGATGACGGCGTACTTGCCCCGGCCCCGGCGGGTTTTGATCCGCAGGCCCCGGTCGGTGTGCTTAAAGTAGCACTGGCTGACCTTCAAGTCCCGGATGCCGCCGGACATCTCGCTGCCCAGGGTCATGGCCCCGTGGGCATATTCCATCAGGCAGTTGCGCACCAGATGGTTGGTGGCGGGGGTTTTGTACTTCATGCCCATGTACATCTTTCCCGCCTTTATGGCGATGGCGTCGTCGCCCACGGAGAAGCGCATACCGATGTAGCGCACATCATCGCAGGACTCCGGGTCGGTGCCGTCGGTGTTGGGGCTGTCCTTGGGGGCCTCCACGGCGGTGTCATAGAAATGGATATGCTGGGAGAAGAAGGGGTGGAAATTCCAGGAGGCGGAGTTTTTGCCCAGGATGCCGTGGAAGGTCACGTCCTGGCAGTGGTTTAAAAATACCAGCCGGGGCCGTCCGATGGTCCGCTTTTTCACGTCCTGCCACCAAGTGGAATTGGGGGCGTTGCCGTCGATGACGCCCCGGCCTAGGATGGTGATGTCATGGGCATGGTACGCCGAGACGAAGCTCTGCCGGGTGGGGAAGGGATTTCCCTCCCAGGTGCCGATCTGATGGGCCTGGCCGGTCCGGGCGTCGGTGAGTTCCCCGGGCAGCAGGGGGTAGTGCTCCTCGCAGGTGTCGCCCAACAGTGTGGCGCCCTGGCGCAGATCCAGGGTCATATGGGACTTTAAAAGAATCGGCCGCACCAGATAGGTTCCGGCGGGAACCAGGACCCGGCCGCCCGGGGGACAGGTGTTGACAGCCCCCTGGATGGCGGCGGTATCGTCGGTAACTCCGTCGCCCCGGGCGCCAAAGTCCCGGACATTAAAGCATCCCGTTTCCGGTTTGGTGGTGAAAGACAGGGTGTCCTCCCCCACGGACACGAAATACTCCGTTTCAGGCTCCAGTTCGAACAGGGAAAAGACGTTGGTGCGCGCGCCCGTAAGGACGGGCGCACCATTGCAGGTCACGTCATAGGCGTCCTCCGCGTAGTAGGGGGACGTATTTTCCAGTTCAAAGCAGGCTGAGACGGAGGAAACATAAAGGCAATGAAATTTCATGACCCAAACCTCATATTTTTTTCTTACTGAACAGCAGCGGCCTTCTTCCGGGGAATGGCAAGCTCAGTCTCCGCGTCAAACAGGTAGGCGCTCTCCACGGGGATGGAGAAGGTGATGTCGCTGTCCATGGCAGGGGTTTCGTAGGGGCTGACCTTCAAAACGGCGTTGACATCGCCGATGTTCACGTAGACGTTGGTGTTGTCGCCCAGCATTTCGGTGAGCTCCACCTTGGCGTCCATCACGTAGGCGTTGTCCTGCTTGCCCAGGACGATGTGCTCGGGACGGAAGCCGAAGTAGACGTCCTTGCCCTCGTAATCCTGGCCCGCCAGGCTGGCTGTGATGTCGTAGGGCTTGCCGGCAATGGTGATGCAGCCGTTTTGGACGGTGCCCCGGATGAAGTTCATGGGCGGCTCGCCGATGAAGCCGGCCACGAAGAGGTTCGCGGGCTCAAAGTACAGCTCCCGGGGGGTGCCCACCTGCTGGATGTAGCCCGCCTTCATGATGACGATGCGGTCCGCCAGGGTCATGGCCTCCACCTGGTCATGGGTGACGTAGATGGTGGTGGCGCCGGTCTCCCGGTGGATCTGGGCGATTTCGGCACGCATGGTGACGCGCTGCTTGGCGTCCAGGTTGGAAAGGGGCTCGTCCATCAGGAAGATGCCCACCTTGCGGATGATGG
>DETX01000113.1:752-13164 GCA_002362145.1 Clostridiales bacterium UBA3277 | reverse complement strand
CGCTGGCGCTGGCCGCCGGACAGCGCCCGGGGCATCCGGTCTAAGTAGTCCGTCAGGCCCAGGATTTTCGCCACCCGCTGGACCTTGGCGTCGATGAGGTCCTCATCCGCGCCCTGGAGCTCCAGGCCGAAGGCCAGGTTGTCATAGACGGACATCTGGGGATACAGGGCGTAGCTCTGGAAAACCATTGCCACCTCCCGCTCCCGGGGGCCCATCTCGTTGGCCCGGACACCGTTGATCAGCAGGTCGCCCTTGCTGATCTCCTCCAGGCCGGCGATCATCCGCAGCGTGGTGGATTTGCCGCAGCCGGAGGAGCCGACGAACACGATGAATTCGCCCTTTTCGATCTCGAGGTTGAAATCGTGCACCGCATGGAAGCCGTTGGGATAGATCTTATTGATTCCTGTCAGCGTCAGGTATGCCATATTCCGATACTCCTTTAACTCAGATAAACTTGGGTTCACGTCCGGAGCGCTCCCGGAGGATGGATATTCGGGCTCCTGCCCGGGCGTTTAATGCCCGTCCTTCTTTGCCACGCCCCTGGCCGCGGCCTTGGCGTCGCGAAGGATGGCGGCGCACAGACGCTTGATGCCGATCAGCAGCATATCGAAGCCCATGCAGAAAAGTCCGTAGAGAATGGGCTCCACCCCCAGAAGCACATTGTCCGGGTTGCTGGTGATGGTCACGAGGAAACGGTTGATGAAATCGTAGGTGAAAAACACCAGCACGACGATGACCAGGGAGAAGAGCAGGTTCAGCCCAAAGCCCACCATGCCCCTGTGGGTCACCAGCAGGTATCGGTTGCTCTCCCCCGGGGTTTTTTCCATAAACCGCAGGACATTGTTGGTAAGTAGGTCCGTCACCATGCCCAGCACAATGCCCAGGATGAAGAGCATATCCAAAAGGCCGCCTACATAGGCGCCCAGGCCCCAGAGGATGAAGTAGCACACCGCCCCGGCAAACCATGCCTTGATGAGCAGGGCCTTGAGCAGCTCCGGCAGCTTAAAGCCCCGGTAGGACTGGTACCGGGTCAGCTCCTCCTTGGAGTACTCCGGCACCTGGCCGGGTTCGGCGTTTACCAGCCGCTCCACGGCCTGGCTTTGCAGCTCATAGTTGCGCTGGCCGTCGATGGCCCGGGGCTCCTGAGTTTCCTCTGCCTTGGGTTTCGATGGACCTAATTTTCGATTGCGTTTTTTCATGGATGTGTCAGAATTTTATTCGTTGATCTCAATGGCGTCCATGGAGCCGTTGTCCTCGATCTCCACGGAGGTATTGATCTTGCGAATCCACTTGCTGTAGACAGGCAGGGTCGCCACCAGCACGGCGGTCACGATGATCAGAATCATGTGGGTCTGAAGCAGGTTATAGGCGCTGCTGATGTAGGCCGTGTTAGCATCGAGAAGGATGGGGTTGTCCGGCCGGGTCACCGCCGCCCAGATGCAGCTGCGGTAGTGGATATCACAGAAGATCATCACGGCAAACATGACGAACATGACGACGATCATGGGGATGTTGGGCTTTTTCCGGCGGGGGAACGCGTTCATGAGGCACACAATGGAGAGCATGCTCAGCAGCATGATGGTAAACTCCGCCAGGCCCATGCCGCCGCCCTGGATCTTCGCCGTGGCGTCGGACATATGGGTCAGGTTCAGAGAGAACACCAGAAACGCCAGCACCAGCACGATCATGGGAATTCTATCGGGTCTGCGCTTTAAGGAAACAATTCTCTTGCGGAAAAAATCCTTGAACTTGCTCATGCTCATTCCTCCATTTTGATGGCAGCGGTGGTCTCCTTATCGAAGAAGTGCTTCCTCGTGATGGAGATGGAGACCACGTCCCCGGCCTTATAGTCGCACCAGCCGCTCAGCTTGCAGGTGACCCGGTCGCCCTTGCCGTCCCGGCCCAGGTGGCCGTGGACCAGGGTGTTCATGCCCAGGTTCTCGTTGGACTGGACCTTCATCTGGAAGTCCGTGCCAACGCTGGTATTCTCAGGGCGGACGCCCAGGACGATTTCCCTGCCGCTGTAGGCGCTCAGGGCCCGCTTTTCGGCGGGAGTCAGGGTCAGGGCGAAGTGCTGGGTGACCAGCTTGTCCCCCTGGACCTTGGCGTCGATGAAATTCATGGGAGGCAGGCCGATGAAGCTGGCCACGAAGAGGTTCGCCGGGGAATCGTACAGCTCCAGAGGGGTGCCGATCTGCTGGACATGGCCCATGGACATACACACGATCCGGTCGGCCAGAGTCAGAGCCTCGGTCTGGTCGTGGGTCACGTAGAGCATGGTGGCGTTGAGGCGCTTGTGCAGGAGCAGAATCTCCCGGCGGGTGGCGCCCCGGAGCTTGGCGTCCAGGTTGGAAAGAGGCTCGTCAAACAAAAACAGCTGGGGGTTGCGGACGATGCTCCGGCCCATGGCCACACGCTGGCGCTGGCCGCCGGAGAGCTGTCCGGGCTTTTTATTGAGCTGCTGCGTCAGGCCCAGGACCTCGGCGGCAGCGAGAACTTTCGTATGGATGACATTGGGGTCCTCCTTCCGGAGGGTCAGCGGGAAGGCCATATTTTCGTAGATGGTCATGTGGCCGTACAGGGCATAGTTCTGGAAAACCATGGCGATATCCCGGTCCTTGGCGGGGGCGTCGGTCACATCCTTGCCGTTTAAAAGCATTTTGCCGTGGGTGATGTCCTCCAGGCCGGCGACCATGCGCAGTGTGGTGGACTTGCCGCAGCCGGAGGGACCCACCAGAACGATGAGCTCGCCGTCCTTGACGTCAAGGTTAAAGTCGAATACGGCCTGAACGTTGTTGTCGTAGATTTTTTCCAAATGCTGTAAGCTCAGTTCTGCCATATCTTAATCCACCCTCTCCACATTGGTATCAATGGTGCTCATGTAAGCCGCCAGGAGCTTAGTATTGCGGGCGCTGGTGAACGCGGCCACCAGGCAGCAGACGCCGGAGACAGCCAGGCAGACCAGCACGTAGGTATACTGGCCGCCGTCCATCACCTGTACTGCCACACCGCTGGCTTCCACGGTGGCGTGATAGGCCCGGCCGGGCAGGAAGGTCATGCGGACAAACTGCATCAGACCGATGAAGATCAGAATGCCGGTGTAGCCGCCGTTGCGGCTCTTCACGCCCTCCGAGGCCAGAAAGCCCGCCAGAAGGAAGAGCAGATTGTAGACGATGGAAGCGCCGATGGCCCAGTTATAGTAGTAAGAGCCCACGTCGCTCTTGTAAAGGCTGATAAAATACAGGCAGTCAAAGACGATGGCCAGCAGGATCAGATTCGAGGAGAGCTTATCCTTGGTGTAGCGCATCCGGTCCAGCTTAATCTGCTGAATGTCCTGAGTCATACGGCTGCCTCCTTTCCGGCGCTGATGAGCTCCTGCTCACCGCGCATCACGGATACCTTCCAGCACAGGTTGACCACCAGCCCCACAACGGTCAGCAGCGCCAGGGCGGCGACTGCCAGGTGGGCGTCCAGGAAGGCCGTGGATTCTGTGTATACGATGTTGGAGAACATCTCAGACTGTTCCTTCAGCGCGGCAAAGTCAACCGTGTTCAGGAACTGCCACTTAAACGCGTTGATATGAATATGGGACCAAATGACGGTGGCCACCGTGGCCACGCAGTACAAAATCGTTGCGACGTAGTTGCCGATGTAGTATTTTCTGCGGCAGTGGGTATTGGTAAGGTACAGCAGGCACGACAGCAGAATCAGCGCGATGCTCACATGGAGGAAGGACTTGTTGAACGGCTGCATGTCGTAATAGAGGATGGAGCCGGCCACCTTGGAATTTTCGGGATGGGCGGCGTCGCGGATGGTAAAGCGGAGCGCGTCATGGATATCCGTGATCATGCCGAGGCTGTAGATGAACCAAATCGCGGAAACCAAGATCGCGATGGAGCAGATAATCTTCTGGAAACCCAACTGTTTTTTATACATAATGACCTCCCGCGTCGAAAGGGAGCCCGGTCCGGAGGATGTCTCCCATCCTCCGGAGACCGGGACCCGCAGTCAACTAATGTGGTAAAGGTTTCTCGGGTTTGGCGCGGCAACGGCCGAAACCAAAGCCGCAGCATTCAGGGATTTTAGGCAATCCCACATAATGGAGCAAGGGTTTTCGGCTGGAGATTTTGGCACAAGCGAAAGCGCGGAAAATGCGGGAATACTTTGTGTATTTCCCATTTTTGCACTGCGCGATTGGGGCAAAAGATCCGCCGAAAACCGCAGCCTCCATTGTGCGGTGTTGCCTTTAGAAAAATCAGCCGTTGAGGGACTCGTAGAAGGCAACCAGGTTGTCGTAGGCATCCTGCCGCAGGCTCAGGAAGGCCTTGCCGTTCCACTCGTCGGCGACCTTGGCGGCGGCGGAGGCGGCGTCCTTGACACCCTCCACGGTGTAGCCGCTCACGATCTGGTCAACGTAGATGTTGGCCTGGTCCTTGCTGGTGCCGAAGTTGGCGTTGCCCAGCTCGGTATAGCCCTTGATCATGTCGTTCTCATCCTTGGTGTTGGGCAGAACGGTGGGCATGGAGGTGTACCAGGGGTTCTCGGCCAGGGCCAGCTCCGGATGCTTGATGGTGCCCAGGGCGATGGCGTTGGAGATGTGGCCGGCGCCTTCCTTGCCGATGGCGTTGGTGCACTGATACTCGAAGGCCTGGCTCTTGGCAAAGCTCAACGTGGAGCCTAAGTACTGACGGGCGTAGTTGGTGTAGTTGCCGGAGGTGAGCTTCTGCAGCTCCTCGAAGGTGGCGTCGGCGATGACGGGCATCTCCTCGCCGTTGAACAGGAAGGTCTCGCCGGTCTTAATGAAGGCGTCGGGACCGTAGGACATGAGGATCATGCCCTCGGGGGAGTAGGCGTAGTCGATGAGCTTGAGGGCGGCATTGAGCTTGTTGGTGTCGCTGCCAACACCGGCCACAGAGATGGCCCAGGCGTCGGTCTTGACGGAACGCCAGGACTCGGTGAAGCGCATATAGACGCCGTCGTCGCTGGTGCCGTCATACCAGTGGGCCACAGGGACCATGACGGCCATGTACTTCTCGCCCTCCTGGAGCTTGGTGTCGTTGAGGATGGTCTGGGTCTGGTTGTAGTCGTAGTGCATGAAGCCCAGGTCGTTCTCCAGCATGGTGGAGGAGGACTCCTTGGAGTTGTCCAGGAAGGACTTGGAGATCAGGCCTTCCTTGGCCATGGCGTTCATCTTCTCCATAGCCTCGTAGGAAGCGGGCTCCTGACGGGTGTCGTGGAGCTTGCCGTCGGCACCGACGTACAGCCACTCCTGACGGGACTCAAGGCCCCGGACGCCGAACAGGGTCGCGGCGAAGCGGTACATATCCACCCGGCGCTGGTTGTTGTCGTCCTCACGGGAGAACAGGCCCTGGATGTTGTCGGTGCCGTTGAGGGTCTGGGCGTTGGCGACCACGCAGCGCAGCAGGGCCACCAGCTCATCGGCGTCCCAGGCGGCGTTCTGGCCCACGAACAGGTCGGAACGGTCGGTGCCGTAGTAGCCGTTGTAGGCGGTGTCGATGTAGGTACGCAGCATATTGACAGCGGTGACGCCGTCCATGGCGCCGGCCTCGTTCATGAGGGCAACGATGTTGCCGGCGGCGTCATAGTCCTTGGTGATGGTCTCGGTGGCGGTGCCGTCGGGCGTCACGACGTCAACGGAGACCTTGCCGGAGGTGGGCATATAGGGCTCGTAAACGGGAGCCTTGGTCTTGCCACTCTTCTCGGCAGTGAACTCGCCCTCGCCGTCCAGTAGCTTTTCCACCCAGTCAATACGCATCAGGGGCATACGCTCGATGTCGTTGACACCGTCGAAGTAGGGGGAGAAGTAGATGGCGCCGGTGGCAGTGTCGCCGGTGATGGACAGGCGGACGATGGGGTTCTTTTCCAGATAGGCCTTGAAGTTGGGCATCTGGTCCAGATACTCGGCGATGTTCACCAGAGAACCGGCGGTGCCGTACTCGTTGAGGGTGGTGGCGTTGCCGGCGACCATGTCAACCTCGTTCAGGCGGTCCTTCCAGAACTCGAACTCCTTCTGCGCGGAGTTGCCCTGGTACTTGTCCTCAAATTTCATGCCAAGGCGGTTTTCCACTTCCACCCAGGTGGGCTTCAGATCGCCGGCCTGGTAGGTCACACCGTCGGCCAGCTGGATGCCTTCGCCGGCGACTTCGGCGTCGAAGAACAGACCGGTTTTCTTGCTGTTGTAGCCGGTGGCCATCCGCAGGATGGTGCCCTTCTCAAAAGCCAGGGCCTCGGCGGCAGGGGCTTCGGTGGCAGTCTCGGTGGGGGCGTCTCCCGCGGCAGCGGTGGTTGCGGCTGTGGTGGCCTCGGGGAGCTTGTTGCCGCAGGCGGCGAAGCAGCCCACGATCAAGGTCGCTACGAGAAGCAGGGAAAGTAGCTTTTTCATTTGTTTAACTCCTTTTCTTCTTGATATTCTATTCGTCCGGTAAGACCGGGGAATATACTTAAGATTTCCTCACTTTTTCTTATTCCTTCACGCCGCCGACGTTGACGCCCTTGGCAAAGTACTTCTGGATGAAGGGGTAGATAATCAGAATGGGAACAATGGAGCAGACAATCAGAGCGTAGATGACGGAGTCGGAGGCGTAGACCCGGTTCCATCCGGCGATAAATTCGGGATCGGTGTACTCCTCCAGCTTCAGCCGGATGAACACCTGCAGGGGATGCTCGTTGGCGTTGGAAATCATCTGCCGGGCCCAGAAGTAGCCGTTCCATCGGGAGATGGCGAAGAACAGGGCAACCGTGGCGATGGTGGACTTGCTCATGGGGATGTAGACCTTGGAGAGAACCTGGAACTCCGTGGCGCCGTCCACCACGGCGGCCTCCTCGATGTCCGAGGGGACGCCCTCGAAGGCGTTTCGCAGCAGGATGATGTTCATGGCCGCCATGCCCATGGCGATGACCACCAGCCACTTGTCGTCCATGATGCCAACGGCGTTGAACACCTTCTTGGTTGACAGGTAGTTTAAGTACTGGGGGATGATACCGGCGGAGAACCACATGGTGAACACCAGGAAGAAGTTGAAGAACCGCCGGAAGAGCAGCCGCTTCTTACTCAGGGCGTAGGCGCCCAGGATGGCCACCAGCATGGACCAGATGGTGCCGTAGACGGTGAGAAACAGGGTGTTGGCATAGCTGTTCCAGAACATATTGTTGCTGAACATCTCTTTAAAGGCGTCAAACTGGATGCCCTTGGGGAAGAGAATGACCTTGCTGTACATCACCGCGTCCTTGCTGGACAGGGCGGCGGAGATGGTGTAGACAAAGGGATACAGGCAGCACAGGGCAAACATGGTCAGCAGGGTATAGCTGATGATCTTGAAGATCAGCTCGGAAACCTCTAACTTTCGTTTCATATCCGGCCCCCCTTAGTACAGCGATACATCCGACGCCTTGCGGGCGATGGTGTTGGCACCGATGACCAGCAGCATACCCACCACGTTGCTCATCATTTCCGCCGCGGCGGCGATGCCTGCCTGCCCGGCCTGGCCCATGCCGTAGCGCTGGGCGAAGGTGGAGACCACGTCGGCGGTGACGTAGATATTGGTATTATACAGCAGCAGCACTTTTTCGTAGCCGATCTGCAGCAGCGAGCCGATGCGGGTAATGAGCATGATGACCAGGGTGGAGAGGATGCTGGGGATGACCACATAGCGCATCTGGGCCATCTTGCCGGCGCCGTCGATCTGGGCGGCCTCGTAGCTGGTGGGAGAGATGGCGATGATGGCGGCAAAGAACACGATGGAGTCGTAGCCCGCAGTCTCCCAGATGCCGCTGATGGTGTAGATGGAGCGGAAGAAGGCGGGGTTATTCAGCAGTCCGGCGTTGGCAACCTCTTCGCTGACCAGGCCCAAATGCATCAGGCCCTGGGACAGGATGCCCATGGAGGAGGTCAGGGAGCCCTGCTTGACCAGCATGGTCACAAGGGAGGTCATAACGACGGTGGAGATGAACTTCGGCAGGTAGGTCAGCACCTGGTACACCGAGCGCAGGATGTTGGACTTGATCTCGTTAAAGAACAAGGCCAAAATCACCGGCATCGGGAACCCGAAGAGCAGTCCGTAGAAGCTCAGCAGGAAGGTGTTGCGCAGAGCCCGCCAGAATTCGGTGGACATGGACTCCTGGCCTGCCAGCAGGCGCTTAAAGTTGGAGAAGCCCATAAAGAACTGGTCCGCCACAGGCTTGACCTCGTCGTTGACCTTGAAGCAGCGCAGCAGCTCATACATGGGGAAGTATCTCCAGAACAGGAACACCAGGATCATGGGAACGAGCATCACGTACAGCCGCCAGTCCTTCGCCACGGAACGGGCCACGTTACGCCAATAATGCTTTTCCACATCATCCCGGACAAGCTGTTCCGGATCGGCGCGGTAAGAGTTTGAGGATTTGTCGTAGACTAGAAAATCCCCGGCCAGCGATTTTTTCAAATCTGTTCTCTCCCTTCAGCTTTTTGCTTCGCCTTGTGTCCGAAGCAAATAATTTTTTTGGTCCTCGAAAAGACCCTCTATCCGACGGCACACCCAGATCACGCACACGCTAAAGAGCACGGACAGGGCGTCTGTCGTAATAAAGCCCAAACAAACGGCGGCGGGGCTGCCCAGCAGCAGTGCCACTGCGGCCCGGCCAAGCTGCATCAGAATCTGGACGCAGAACGCGAAGAACATGGTCAGCAGCGCGTCGCCCCGGATTTTTTCCTTGCCCAGGAGTTTAAAGAGCACCAGCGCCAGCAGGGCGGCAAGGTTTCCCCCGCCGTAGATGAGGTACTGCCCGGCGCTGCCACCGGCCAGGAACACGTAAAGCGTGCCCCCCAGCACCGCGTGGATGGCGGCCCAGCCGCTCCAGCGCATCATCACCAGGGCCACCACCGCTCCCACCGTGGACACCACGTAGAGCTGGTCGGAATAGAAGGTGGTGGAGGCTATGGAGATCAGGCCTTGGGACACGATGAGCAGCACCGCCATGATGCCAAGATCGATGGCCCGGTACTGGGCGAAGGAAATCTGACGTTTCATGTTTTGATCACCTGAAGAAGAAATATTGCTTGCCTGGGGCGTCCACCCATGGTATCATAGCGAAAAACCTTGTCTAAGGAGGGCCGCCCCATGGCAGAACCCATTTTCGTAACCCCGGACGATAACCTTCAGCGCATCTTTGACGATGCCCCGGAGGGCTCCCTCATTTACCTCTCCGCCGGCGTCTACCGGCAGAAAACCGTCATCCGCACCCCCGGTCTCACCATTATCGGCCAGGGGCCGGACAAAACCGTTCTGGTTTTCCGGGACTATGCCCGCAAGCGGGACCCGGCAGGCTTTGCCTATCTGACCTTTCGCAGCTACACCCTGGCGGTCTGTGCCGATGGGGTGACGCTGCGGGAGCTTGCCGTGGTTAACGACGCCCTCCATCCGGAGACGCTGGGCCAGGAGGTGGCCCTGTCCGTGGTGGCAGACGGCTTTTTGATGGAGAAATGCCGATTATCTTCCACCCAGGACACCCTCTTCACCGGTCCCCTGCCCCCGGATCTCATCGAGCGCTACACCGGCTTTCTGCCGGAGGAGCTTCGCCGGGGCGGGGAAATGCAGCAGGTTTTCCGAAGCTGCCTCATCGAGGGCACCGTGGATTTCATCTTCGGCTGCGGAGAGTCGCTGTTTGAGGGCTGCGAGATCCGGTCCCTTCCGGAGGTCCGGGGCACCGGCTACGCCTGCGCCCCCGCCCACAGTCAGGAGCAGAAGCAGGGGTATCTCTTCCAAAGCTGCCATTTCACCTGCGCCCAGGGCGTTGCCCCGGGAAGCGTGTACCTGGCCCGTCCCTGGCGGGACTACGGCCTGGCCCGGTTCGAAGAGTGCGCCTACGGGCCCCACATCCACCCCCTGGGCTTTCACCACTGGGAGGGAACCCATCGGGACGAGACCGCCCGGTTCTCCGAGTCCCCCGCGGTGGAAGGCAGGGCCGCCTGGGCTGGCCGTCTATAATGTAGTTTGTCGGGGGCCGGTTTCCGGCCCCCAGCCTTTTTATCTCAGATCCGGCGTCGCAATGCCGTCCATGTCGTCGAAGTCCTGATTCTCGCCGCACATACCCCAGATGAAGGTGTAGTTGGCGGTGCCCACGCCGGAGTGGATGGACCAGGAGGGGGAGATGACGGCCTCCTCATTGCCCATGACGATGTGCCGGGTCTGCTGGGGCTGGCCCATCATGTGGAACACAGCCTGACCGGGGGCAATGTCAAAATAGAGGTAGACCTCCATGCGGCGCTCGTGGGTGTGGCTGGGCATGGTGTTCCAGACGTTGCCGGGGAGCAGGGCGGTCATGCCCATGCTCAGCTGGCAGCTCTGGCAGACGGCGGGATGGATATACTGGCGCAGAATGCGCTCGTTGACGTGCTCCTGATCGCCCAGGTGGTTGTAGCGGGCCTTGTCCATGGGGATGAGCACCGTGGGATAGGTCTTATGGGCGGGGCTGGAATTGATGTAGAACTTGGCGGGGTTTTCCTTATCTAAGGAGCGGAACACCAGCTCCTTGGTGCCCATGCCCACATAGATGCCGTCCTTGTGGCCCAGCTTGTACTCCACACCGTCGAGAATCATCAGTCCCTCGCCGCCGATGTTGATGGCGCCCAGCTCCCGGCGGGCCAGGAAGTAGGGGGCGGCCAGCTCCTTGCAGCTCTCCAGAACCAGGTCCTCATCCACGGGCATCACGCCGCCGGCGATGATCCGGTCCTGATGGGAATAGGTCAGGTTGATGGAGTCCTTCTGGAACAGATTGCTGATGTGGTAGTGACGGCGGAGAGTCTCCGTGTCATAGTGCTTCGAATCCTCGGGATGGTTGGCATAGCGGACGTCAAAATTCATAGAAAACACGCTCCTAAGTAAATTTTAAAACTTTTCCCTTGACTGGAAGGGGGGTTTCAGGTTTCCAAATCCATTTCTAAATTTTTGTGCATTTTTACTAATCGTCTTTTCATAAACCTATTATACATTGTCCGTTTTACAAAATCCATGACCAATACAGCACTGGATATGCACAAAACGGATATATTTTTTACGCTTCGTTCATTTTCCGGCGGCTCCGCTGTGGCTTTTGGCGTAGGCTGAGGGCGACATTCCGTAAAATTTCCGAAACACCCGGGAAAAATACAGCGCGTCATCATAGCCGCACAGTCCGGCAATCTCCGCCACGGAATAGTCTCCCCCGGCTTGGGAGGAGAGCATGGTGGCTGCCTTGTTCATCCGCAGCCGGGTCATGTATTCCAGGGGCGTCAGGCCCATCTCCTTCTTGAAGAGCTTGCGGACGTAGTCATAGTGGAAGGGCAGCCGGCGGATGCACTCGTCCAGAGGGAACCGGGGCTCCACGTACCGCCGCAGAATCTGAGCCCGGAGCAGTTCCACAGGCTCGGAGAACTCCGAGTTGCTGCGCAGAACCACCATATACCCGGCGATCAAATCCCCCAGGGCCGAGAGGAGCAGCTCACTGCGGTGGATGTCCGACAGGTAGTAGAAGCTCGTCTGCTGAAACGCCGCCCGGAGGTGCCGTTCCGTGTCATCCGCCACCCGGAAGGTAGTCTTGTAGGGGAAGGATGGGTCCGTCAGGCGGAGGTATACGTTGGTAAAGCCTCCGGCGCTGGTGTTGCAGTGGACCTCCCGGGGCGGGATGGCCACCGTGTCTCCTTCGGCGTAGTGCATGGTCATGCCGTTCTGGAATTTAAAATCCCCCTCGCCGTTGGTGCAGTACACCAGCTCCCACTGGTCATGGCTGTGCCAGCGCACCTCGAAGGTCGTGGCCTGTTCGCCTGCGAATTCAATAATATTCACCGTGCGCCCGCCTCCTGATCGGTGATTCGAAAGCCAATTTCTTCAAAGAAATCCATCATCTTATCCTGCCATTTTCGGATATCCTTGCTCATTTCCGGAACATTTCCTTCATGATAACTTTCCAGGTCCGCCGTGGCCAGGCCGTGGCGCCCACGACGGTAGACGTGCATGGCGAAGTCCACTCCCGCCTCTTCCAGCGCCGCCGAAAGCAGAAGGCTCCCCCGGACCGGCACGGTCTGGTCATCCCGGGTCTGCCACAAAAATACCGGGGGCATATCGCCCCGGACCAGCTTATCCAGAGACAGCCGGTCCGCCAGCTTTTCCTCCCCCGCCGTAAGACTTCGGAAGCTCCCCAAGTGGGTTTTCCCCCGGCTGACGGTGACGGGATAGCACAGTCCCAGGGCATTGGGCTTTAACACCTCCGCCGGGGCGATGTCCCGAACCTCCGGGCTGTCAAAGAGCGTCCCCAGGCACCCCGCCAGATGGCCGCCGGCGGAGAAGCCCACCAGGGCCACCTGGTCCCGGTCCACCTCAAATTCCTCCGCCCGCCGCCGGATGCAGGCCATGGCCATGGCCGCCTCCCGCAGGGC
>DETX01000113.1:0-474 GCA_002362145.1 Clostridiales bacterium UBA3277 | reverse complement strand
GGCCATGGCCGCCTCCCGCAGGGCCGTGGGAAAGCGGGCCGGGGCCACGGAGTATTCCAGCACAAAGGCGGCGTAGCCCCGGGCCAGAAACCGCAGGGCCACCGGCTCCCCCTCCCGGACGGACACGTGTTCATAGCCCCCGCCGGGGAGAATCAGCACCCCGGGGCGGCGGCGTCCGCCGGGGCTCAGGGCCTCCGGCGTCCGGTGGGTCCAGCAGTACAGCCGTCCCCCGGCTGCCCCCTGCCGGGGGAGATTTTGACTTTGGTACAAATCTACAATTTCTGTGTTTAACATTTGTCGCACCTGCCCAAAAACCGAAAATATGGCATCCGTTTTGTCCATGAAGTTTTTTCATTCTGTCCATGTCAAAATGATTATAAGCGGAAAAAGCGTATTCGTCAATCGAATCCACCGGGAAAAAGTCAAAAAAAGAGAAAATTTCCCCGGCCGGTGGAGCGGGATGTACCGCGCTCC
>DETX01000117.1 GCA_002362145.1 Clostridiales bacterium UBA3277 | reverse complement strand
ATGGGACTGCCGGACATCCCCTGGACAATGCCGCCGGTGGCCTCCAACAGGGCAGGGTCTGTGACCTTCAGAAGAAAATTCCGCCCGTCCGGCCGGTCCTCCGGATAGATTTTCAGAATTTCCACAGAATATTCCCGAACCTGATCGCCGGAAACCGTGGAGCGGATGGCGGCGGGGCCGGTGTGAATTTCGCCGTATTCCGCCAGCGGCACCGTATCCCCGGGAAAACCCCCGTTCATTCTGCCGAAAATGCCCTGGGGTGTGTTGCGGCTGAGAACGCCCATGGGGTCGCTGCCCACCGCCTGGCCCTTGAGCTGTCCCGGCTCACCGGCCACCCCTTTTTTCACGTCCTGGATCACCGCCGGGTAGGCGTAGCCCTGGGACATCTCCAAAATACCGCCCCGGGGATCGCTGACCCCGTGGCCCAGGGCCCCGAAGGTATCCGTCGCCGGATCGTAAAAGGTCACCGTGCCGATGCCTGCGACGCCCTGGCGCAGATAGACCCCCAGCTTTTTTTCGCCCCCGGA
Source organism: Clostridiales bacterium UBA3277 (assembly GCA_002362145.1). Lineage (GTDB taxonomy): Bacteria > Bacillota > Clostridia > Oscillospirales > Oscillospiraceae > Faecousia. The sequence continues at coordinate 6,710 of DETX01000117.1, read as the reverse complement.
CTCCACCGGGGCCATGGTGAGCTCCACTTCCTTGACGCCCCGCCGGACTGTCAGCGTCAGGGTCTGCCCGGCGTTTTCCAGAGCGGCCCGGACGTCCCCGGCCTCTGTGACAGGGGCGCCGTCGATTTTTAACAGCACATCCCCGATTTTCAGCCCCGCGTCCCGGGCGCTGCCGCCCAGAATATCGTCATAGGCCGCCACGGTGACGGTGCCGTCCCGGAGCTGCAGGCCGATGACCGAACCCACCGGGGTAAGCGCTTCCGCCGCCCGGACCCCCAGGGGCAGCGCCGTCGCGAATAATAAGAAAAAAACGATGGAACATAATTTGCGTTTCATCCTCAGCCCTCCTGTTCTGCCCCCTTAATATGGCCGCGGTCTGGCCTGTGTAACCGCTGAAAAAGTCGAAAAAAGAGGGATGCCCTGCCTTTTCGGGGAAATTTTGCCTTGCAACCGGCGGCCCTTTCCGATAGAATAGAGAAAAGAGTCCCGCTGGGGCGGAAGGGGAGGTTTTATGGAAAATTTTACCGATTATAAGGCGCTGACCGGGCAGATTCGTGGGCTGACGGAGGGGGTGCCCCATGTGATTTCGAATCTTGCCAATGTCTCCGCCCTGCTGTGGCAGGCCCTGCCGGAGATCAACTGGGTGGGCTTTTACCATCTGGAGGGGGAGAAGCTCATTTTGTATCCCTTCCAGGGAAAGCCCGCCTGCATCGAGATTCCCCTGGGCCGGGGAGTCTGCGGCAGGGCGGCAGAGGAGGACCGGGTTTGCCGGGTGGAGGATGTTCACGCCTTCCCCGGCCACATCGCCTGCGACAGCGCCTCCAATTCGGAAATCGTTATCCCCCTCCATGCAGGCGGGGCCATCTGGGGGGTGCTGGACATCGACAGCCCCCGCTATGGGCGCTTTACCGAGAGAGACAGCGCCGGGCTGCAGGCCGTGGCGGCGGTTTTGGAGGAAATTCTGTGATGGAATACCGGGTGCTGAACGAACAGACGGTGGATATGTACCTGGCTTACCTGAAGGAGGCCCTCCAGGAGGAGCCGGAGCTGATGTGGACAGAGACCGTGGACGAGGCGGGAATCCGCCAGCGGGTCCGGGACCCCTTCTTCCGGCAGACCACATCCCTGCTGGCGGTGGAGGACGGGCAGGTGCTGGGGCGGATCGAATACCATTTTTACGGCTGTATCCAGGATGGTTTCCGCATGGCCTATGTGGACTGGGTATATGTCCGAAGGGAGTACCGGCACAGAGGAATCGCCCAGGGGCTGTTCCGGGAATTTGAAGATCAATGCCGGGAAAACCACATTGATCAATATTTTCTGATCCGGGCGGAGAATCCCGGGGCGGACCGGTTTTACGGGGCCTTTGAGAACGCGCAGCTGGGCAGCTCACCCACGCTGCGGCGGGATCTTTGAAGAATAGGCTGCCGTCTGTTCACTTGCCTATTGACAAAGTAGGTAAATCATGATATTCTTACCTATGAAATTACTAGGTAAATAAGCAGGAGGTTTTCATCATGCTCGTATATGCCGACAACGCGGCAACCACCGCCATGAGCCGGACGGCCATTGACGCCATGCTGCCCTACTTTGATAAAATTTACGGAAATCCTTCCTCCCTCCACTCCGTGGGCCAGGAGGCCAAGGAGGCCCTGGACACCGCCCGGGAGACCGTGGCCGGGTGCCTGGGCTGTGAGCCCCGGGAAATCTACTTCACCTCCGGCGGCAGCGAGGCCGACAATCAGGCCATCCTCTCCGCCGCCCGGCTGGGGGAGCGGAAGGGGAAGAAGCACATCATCTCCACCGCCTTTGAGCACCACGCGGTGCTGCACACCCTGCAAAAGCTGGAGAAGGAGGGCTTCACCGTCACCTATCTGGACGTCCGGGAGGGCCACAACATCCGTGCCCAGCAGGTGAAGGACGCCATCCGGCCGGACACCTGTCTGGTCACCACCATGTACGCCAACAATGAGATCGGCTCCATCCTGCCCATTGCCGAGATCGGCGCCGTCTGCAAGGAGGCCGGCGTTCTCTTCCACACCGACGCCGTCCAGGCCGTGGGCCATCTGCACATCGACGTCAAGAAGGAAAACATCGATATGCTCAGCCTCTCCGGCCACAAGTTCCACGGCCCCAAGGGCGTGGGCGCCCTGTATGTCCGCAGGGGCATCCCCCTGACGAACCTTATCGAGGGCGGCGCCCAGGAGCGGGGCAAGCGGGCCGGCACGGAGAACCTGGCCGGTATCTGCGGCATGGCCGCGGCGCTGAAGGACGCCTGCGACCACATGGACGAGAATATGCCCCGGGTGGCCGCCATGCGGGACAGGCTTATCGCGGGCCTGGAAAAAATTCCCCACTGCGCCCTCAACGGCGACCGGGTGAACCGGCTGCCGGGAAATGTCAGCTTCTGCTTTGAGGGCATCGAAGGGGAGAGCCTGCTGCTTCTGCTGGACGCCAAGGGGGTCTGCGCCTCCTCCGGCTCCGCCTGCACCTCCGGCTCTCTGGACCCCAGCCACGTGCTGCTGGCCATCGGCCGGGTCCACGACGTGGCCCACGGCTCTCTGCGCCTGAGCCTGAGCGAGTACAACACGGAAGCGGAAATAGATCACATTTTGAAGGCGGTCCCGGAGGTTGTAACCTATCTTCGGAATATGTCCCCGGTGTGGCGGGACCTTCAGACCGGCAAGCGGCAGTATATTCTTTAAGCAAACCCAGCCATCCCTCTTGGGACGATACAAATATAAGGAGTGACCGAAAATGGCATTATACAGTGAAAAAGTGATGGACCACTTTACCCATCCCCGGAACGTGGGCGTCATCGAAAACGCCGACGGCGTGGGCGAGGTAGGCAACGCCAAGTGCGGCGACATCATGAAGATCTATCTGAAGATCGAAAACGAGATCATCCAGGACGTGAAATTCGAGACCTTTGGCTGCGGCAGCGCCATTGCCTCCTCCTCCATGGCCACGGAGATGATCAAGGGCAAATCCATCCACGAGGCCATGCAGCTGACCAACAAGGCCGTGGCCGAGGCTCTGGACGGCCTGCCCGCCCACAAGCTCCACTGCTCGGTGCTGGCGGAAGAGGCCATCAAGAAGGCCCTCATGGACTACTACCAGCGCTCGGGCCTTCCCTATGACGAGAAGGACTTCCCCGACTGCACCCACTGCGGCCACTGCGAGTAAGCCATGATTGTATCCACCAAGGGACGCTACGCCCTGCGGGTCATGGTCAGCTTCGCCCAGCAGGGCGGGGAGGACTATATCCCTCTGAAAGAGATCGCGGAGCGGGAGGGCATCTCTCAGAAATACCTGGAATCCATCATGACCACCCTATCCAAGGCCGGGTTTGTGGACGCGGTCCACGGCAAGGGCGGCGGCTACCGCCTGAACCGGAGCCCGGAGGAATACACCGTAGGCAGCATCCTCAAGCTCACGGAGGGCGGCCTCAGCGCCGTGTCCTGCACCACCCAGGGGGCGGCGGCCTGCGCCCGGAGCGAGTGCTGCCAGGCGAAGCCCATGTGGGACAGGCTGGACAAGATGATCGACGATTTCTTCGAGGGCATCACCATCGCGGACCTGCTCAAGGACGGAAAAGACGCGTAATCCTATTTTTGAATGCGTATCCGTATAAAATGCCCCCGTTTGCAAAAAACGGGGACATTTTGGCATCCCTCCGCGAAAAGCCCCCAGGGGAATTTTTACGGAGGAACAGAAGGAGGCATGGCCTATGGCCCGGGGAAACAATTACCAGATCCAGGCGAGGCAGGCAAAGGACCTGTTTCTCACCTATGACCAGGGGGACATCATCCGCAAATTTAACCTCCAATTCGACGAAACCTATCTGTACCTGCCCATGCTGGGCTCCACTTACCGCATCCACCGGAAAACCGGGGACATGGAGCGCCGGACAGGGGAGGACTGGCTGGACGGAAACAGCCACGGGGAAGTTATGAGCATCCTGGACCTGCTCTGTGACAGCCGGGAGGACCGGCATCTGTCCGGCCGGCTGAAGGCCATGAGCGCCTTCGGCCTCCAGTTCCACCAGAACCTTTTGGAGGACCGGGACCCCTGGGCGGAAAAATTCGAGCGGCAGCCGGAGGGCTTCCGCCGGGCCTGCCAGGCCCTGGGGGGAAAGCCCATGCCCATCGGCGACATCGCCTATTCCATAGAGGTGTTCGACGGCCTGGCCATTGTGGCGCAGCTCTGGCTGGGGGATGAGGAATTCCCGGCCAACCTCCGGTGGCTCTGGGACGAGAACGCCTTGCAGTACATCCGCTATGAGACCATGTACTATGTGGTGGGGGTGCTGCTCCGGCGGCTGGCGGAAGAGATGGATTGACAAAAGGGGCGGAGTATGCTATCATAGCCCCAATTTCATAGGACAGTTCGTGACCATCCTGTCGGTAAACAAAACTAGGGAATTGGATTCTCTTTTCGGATCTTTCACCCGTTAGGATGAAAGATTTGAATCGGGAAATCCTGTCAGATGGGCGCATTGCGCCCTTCTTTTTTCGTGGGATGGGCCGGACTGGGCCCATTTTTTGTATTTAAGGAGAAAAACATGAAAAATCCTGCCCATTTCGTCGCCCGGGCTGCCATCATCGCGGCCCTCTACGCGGTGCTCACCCACCTGCAAAATCTGCTGCTTCCCGGAAGCACCACCTGGATGATCCAGATGCGCCTTTCGGAAATGCTCTGCGTGCTGGCATTTTTCACCCCGGCGGCCATTCCGGGACTGACCCTGGGCTGCCTGGTGTTCAACCTGACCTTCGCCGCGGCTCTGCCCCTGGACTTTGTGGTGGGGTCCCTGGCCACCTTCCTGGCCGCCTGGGCCATGTGGCGTCTGAGAAACGTCACCGTAAAGGGCTGGCCCCTGCCGGGCCTGCTGATGCCTGCCGTCACCAACGCCCTTCTGGTGGGCTGGGAGCTGGCGGTCTACATTGGCGGGGGATTTGCCATCAATGCGGTGTACGTGGCCCTGGGAGAGGCGGCGGTGCTGCTGATCTTCGGCAGCGCCCTGTATTTCACCATCCGCCGGCGGCACCTGGATGGAAAACTTTTTTCGGAGTAAGGAAACCGGGGTTAAATTGTCAGGAATTTGTTCATCCTGCCTCGTTGCGCTTTTGGCGCTGGGGGATTATAATGTACTTTCATGCTGATAGCAATAAAAAGGAAAAAGAAGGTGCATTTGTGAAACGCTCCAATCAGCTCATGCTGGAAGGCCCACTCTTCGGGAGCATCGTGGCCTATACCGTCCCCATCATTCTGACCAGTATCCTCCAGCTTTTGTTTAACGCGGCGGATCTGGTGGTGGTGGGCCAGTTCTGCGGCAGCGTGTCCCTGGCCGCCGTGGGAGCCACCGGCTCGCTGACCTCCCTGATGGTGAATTTCTTCATCGGACTGTCCCTGGGCGCCGGTGTGTGCGTGGCCCACGGCCTGGGCAGCCGGGAGGACCAGGAGGTCAGCCGCACCGTCCACACGGCTCTGCCGGTGGCCCTGGTCAGCGGATTGGGCCTGACGGCCTTCGGCATCGGCCTGTCCCGGACCTTCCTGGGCTGGATGGGCACCCCGGAGAATGTGCTGCCCCTCTCCGCCGTGTACATGAAGATCTATTTTTCCGGCATCACCTTTACCATCGTCTATAACTTCGCCGCCGCCATCCTCCGGGCTGCCGGAGACACCAAGAGTCCCCTGATCTTCCTGCTCATCGCCGGTGTGGTGAATGTGGGACTGAACGTGCTCTTCGTCACCGCCTTCCAGATGAATGTGGCGGGGGTGGCACTGGCCACGGTAATCTCCCAGGGCATTTCGGCGGTGCTGGTTGTCTGGGCGCTGATGCGCCGGGAGGATGCCTGCAGGCTGTATTGGAAGCGGCTGCGCGTCTACCGTCAGCAGCTTCGCAAGCTGATCCGCATCGGCCTTCCCGCCGGGGTCCAGAGCTCTCTGTTTGCCATCTCCAACGTGCTCATCCAGTCCTCCGTCAACTCCTTCGGGGATGTGTTCATGTCCGGCAGCGCCGCCTCAGGAAACATCGAGGGATTTGTCTACACCTCCATGAACGCCTTCAGTCAGACGGCGGTGAACTTCATCGGCCAGAACGCCGGGGCGGGAAAGTACGACCGCATCCGGAAGATCTACGGCATCTGCATGGGCTGCGTGACGGTGGTGGGCCTGGCGCTGGGGAGCACGGTGTGCTTCTTCGGCCGGCAGCTGCTGGCCATCTACATCAGCGACTCCGCCGAGGCCGTGGACTACGGCATGATCCGGCTGTGCTGCATCTGCCTGCCCTACTTCCTGTGCGGCCTCATGGATGTGTCCACCGGCGCTTTGCGGGGAATGGGGTCCTCCCTGGAGCCCATGGTCATCAGCGTCCTGGGGGTTTGCGGACTGCGGATTCTGTGGATCTACACGGTGTTCCGGCTCCCGGGCCTTCATACTCCGGTGTGTCTGTTCCTCTCCTATGCCCTGTCCTGGGGTGTGACCTTCCTGGCGGAGCTGGTGGTTCTGCGAAGGGTCTACCGCCGGGGTTCGGCACTTCATACGGCCTAAAAACGAAGCCCTGTCCGTCAGGACAGGCCTTTCAACTTGCCCAAAAAGGCCTCGCAGAGTTTGCCGCCGCAGCGGCAAATAAAGAAAGATCATTTTTTGCCGCGACATGCGCGTAGCAAAAAATACATCTCAGGCTGCGTGTGTGCGAGTTGCGCGCC
>DETX01000006.1:17749-20657 GCA_002362145.1 Clostridiales bacterium UBA3277 | reverse complement strand
GTTTTATTAGATTTTAGTATTACTTCCGCACTTCCGTGCCCCAGGCTTCAAACTGGGTCAGGGCCGGGAAGGGTGAGAGATCCTCCGCCTTTTTCAGCTCCTTCAGCGTCAGCCACTCCACGCTCCGGGGGGCGATGGGGAAGGCCTGGGGCTTATCGTCCTTTTTCAGCTCCAGGACCTCCCGGCTGCCGTCGGAGAATTCCACCACGGCCTCTTCCCACCAGCTGTCATGGGGGAAATCCGCCCGCAGGGTCATCCGCAGCTCATCGATGCAGACGCTCCGACCAAACCGGAGGGTCCACTCCGCCTTGGGGTCCCGGTTGATGCCCCAGCTCTGGTAGGGCCACTCTCCGTGGGAGGCGTTTTCGTAAATGCCGTCAATGGCATTGTAGGCGGCGAACACGGCCTCTCCCCGGGTCTCCACATTGGCCTCGGCATGGGGGAAAATGCCCACGCTGTTATGCCGGTCGAAGGGATTCAGGGCCAGGTTGCGGCGCTGGGCCACCTCTTCGGGCCGGGCAGCTCTGGCCCGGATCAGGTGGCGGCTGCCGGAAAAGCTCTTGGGGGAAAAGACAATCAAATCACTGCCGCTGGGGACGGTGTAAACCACCTCCATCTGGGTGATGTAGACCAGGGTTTCGGGCAGCGTGTCCTCCAGCTGGATCACATAGTATCCCTCCGGACGGCTGACAGAGAGGGCGATTCTGTCCCCCGGGGCGTAGGCGCCGGCGTACACCAGGCTCACCTGTTCCCCGGCGGCGCTGGCCATCCGGGTGTACCCGTCAGCATTGAGGACCTTCAGTTTCACGGTATCCATATAACGGTCTCCTTTCAAAATGACAAGGCCGATTGGGGCCTTTCTCGGAAATTTCGCGGCTTTCACCGGCTCTCTTAGCAGATGGAGCCCTGCCGGGCGGCTTCCGCCTCCCCTGCCGCGGCAGATTTGGTATAGGAAAAGCATACCACAAAGGCACCTCCGGCGCAATCCCCTTTCTTGCCAAAATATCCAGAATTTTGCCAAAACAGGTCCCGGATGTCCTTTTTGCCCCACCGGAGAGCCCGGTGAGAAACAAAGTAAATATGGGGACAAAAAGCTGATTTTCGAGCTTGTCTGCCGAAAGGGCCTATGCCATAATGAAAGCAGCAATTCTGCAACCATCACCCTGACAGGGAGGTAAAACAATGTCACTTTCCAAAGAATGGACAGACCGTCTGCGGCTGTATCAGCAGGAGCTGGAGCGTCAGCTGTTTCTGCCCGTAACCGAGCTGAGCTTTGAAGGCTTCACCACCCATAACCGGCTTCGCTATCCCCAGGCCGCCGCCCATCCCCGGACTCCCATGCCCGAAGGGACCGTATACGGGGAGAAATTCGGCTATGCCTGGTTCTTTTCAACTCTTACCCTGCCTCCCGAGACGGCGGGGAAAAAGCTGGTTCTCTCCTTTGACTTAGGCGGCGAGGGCCTTGTCTATGTGGACGGGGTGCCCTTCGGCACCAACCGGGCCGATCGGATGACCCACACCTACCCCCACTGCTGCGATCTGGTTCTCACCGAATCCGCCGAAGTCGGGAAAACCTATGAAATTGCCTTTGAAGGATACGCCGGCGACGGCCCCAGAAAGGTGCTCACCGGTCCCGTGGTGGACGAGGCGGAATTCCTGACCCGGGAGGATTATCACTACTCCCGCCCTGTGGTGGGCAGGAGCTTCTGCGGCATCTGGGACGAGGACGCCTATCAGCTGTTTTTGGATACGGAAAACCTGGTGGGTGTCCGGGACTGCCTGGACCCAGATTCCCTGCGGGTTATGGAAATCGACAACGCCCTGAAGCGGGCCGTCAACACCCTGCGGATGGAAGAGGGCCGGGATGCCATGGCCCGCTCCTACCGGGAGGCCCGGGACATTCTCGCCCCCATGCTCTCGTGTATCAACGGCACCACCGCCCCCCGGATCTACGCCTTCGGCCACTCTCATTTGGACCTGGCCTGGCTGTGGACCCGGGAGGAGACCGTCCGCAAGTGCGGCCGCACCTTCTCCACCCAGCTGCACCTGATGGATATGTACCCGGACTACGTATTTTTGCAGAGCCAGCCCTACCTCTACCAGCAGACCAAGGAGAATTATCCGGAGCTCTACGAGAAGATCCGCCAGAAGGTCAAGGCCGGTCAGTTCATCCCCGAGGGCGGCATGTGGGTGGAAGCCGACACCAATATGCCCTGCGGCGAGAGCCTCATCCGGCAGTTCCTCTACGGCAAGAAATTCTTCCGGGAGGAATTCGGCGTGGAGAGCGAGCTGCTGTGGCTGCCGGACGTGTTCGGCTACAGCGGAGCCATGCCCCAGATTCTCCGGGGCTGCGGCATCCGCTACTTTGCCACCCAGAAGCTGAGCTGGGTCTATAACGACTGCGACGCCTTCTCCTACAACTACTTCCGCTGGCAGGGCATCGACGGCAGTGAGGTCCTCAGCGTTCTGGACCGGGACTACGGCGCCCAGACCGACGCCAAGACCGTCATCCACCGCTTCCGGGAGCGGGCCTCCAAAACCAACTACGACCGCATTCTCTACCCCTATGGCTACGGCGACGGCGGCGCGGGCCCCACCCGGGACCACCTGGAAAATCTCCACCGTCTCAAGGATCTGGAAGGGGTGCCCAAATGTGAGCTGACCACGCCCAACGCCCTCTTCCGGGATATGGAGAACGGCCCCTACGCACCGGACCACTACGTGGGAGAGCTGTACTTCGCCACCCACCGGGGCGTCTACACCTCCCAGGCGGATGTGAAAAAGGGCAACCGCAAGAGTGAGTTTGCCCTGCGGGAGGCCGACGTGTGGAGCGCCCTCACAGGACACCACGACCCGGCCCTTCAGGAAACGCTGTATAATACTGATATTCAATAAAAAACTTTAATTC
>DETX01000006.1:11703-17472 GCA_002362145.1 Clostridiales bacterium UBA3277 | reverse complement strand
TTTTTTATTGAATATCAGTATGAAGGGGCTTCTGGGACGTCCCCAGGAGGATGCCATCACCGTGTTCAACTCCCTGTCCTGGGAGCGCAGCGCCCTCATTCCCCTGCCCCAGGGCTGGACCGGGGCCCGGACCGAGGACGGCCCCCTGACGGTCCAGGCGCTTGGCGAAAAGCCCTGGGTCCGGATCACCCTGGCCCCCTTTGCCTCCCGGGTCCTCTATCGGGCGGACGCCCAGCCGGAGGCGCCCCGGATCACCAATGGCCTGCCGGTTCTGGAAAACGAATATCTGCGGGTGGAATTCGCCGCCGACGGTTCCCTCGCCCAGGTCCGCGACAAGCAGACCCAGCGGCAGTGGCTGGCCGGGCCCGGCAACCAGATGCAGATGTTCCGGGATATTCCCCGTCACTTTGACGCCTGGGATCTGGACAGCACCCACCTGGAAAACCCCATGGAGCTGACGGAGCCCGCCGTCTTTGACGAGACCCAGTCCGGCCCCCTCTTTGACAGCGTCCACTACCGCCGCAAGCTGAACAACAGCCTTCTGAGCCAGACCGTGATCCTGGAAAAGGGTTCCCGGCGCATCACCTTCCGCACGGAAATCGACTGGAACGAGAGCCATAAGCTGCTGAAGGTGGCGTTCCCCTTCGCCCTCCACGCCGAGGAAATGTACAACGAAATCCAGTACGGATTTATCAAGCGCCCCACCCACGCAAACCGCCAGTACGACAAGGACCGGTTTGAGGTGTGCAATCACAAGTGGTCCGCCGTGGCGGAGGACAATCGGGGTGCCGCCCTGCTCAACGACTGCAAGTACGGCATCAGCGGCCAGGGCGCCAGCTTGAGCCTGAGCCTGCTGCGCTCCCCCAAGGCCCCGGACTTCCGGGCGGATCAGGGCCACCACAGCTTCCAATACGGCGTGTATTTCTGGGACGGCCCCCTCTCCCACAGCGGCGTGGTCCGCCAGGGCTATGAGATGAACCTGGAGCCCCTGTGTGTTTCCGGCGCGTATCCCATGGACAGCCTGCTCTCCTGCTCCGGCGACGGCATTGTCATCGACACCGTCAAGCCCGCGGAAAATGGGGACGGTCTGGTAATCCGGGCCTATCAGTCCATGAACATGACCCTCCAGGGCCGTTTCCGGCTGGCTCTGCCCTTCACCGCCGTCACCGAGACCGATATGCCGGAAAATCCCATCCGGGATGTGCCCGCCGGGGATGGCAGCTGGACCGCGGACTTTGGCCCCTTTGAAGTGAAAACCTTCCATATCACCGGCGTTTCCTTCGCCAAGTAAAAAGGAGAATTTCCATGAAACTGACTGCTTTGAGAGAATACCACCTGGGCTCCCGCCTGGGCCAGGTCCGTTCCGTTCCCGTCCGGCTTGCCGGCCGCCCCGAGAACGCTGTTTTATTCGTCTATTCCTCCCAGCCCAACATCGATCCCTGGCCGGAGCTGTTTGACTTCCCCAAGGACACCCTGAAAATGGCCCTGTTCAGCGAAAGCGGGATGCTGCTGTGGGAGCGGGACCTGGGCACCGGCGTCATCCCGGGGGTCTGGCTCACCCCCTTCATCTCCTTCGACCTGGACGGCGACGGCACCGATGAAATCTGGCTGCTCAACAACCTCAATCCCCATCTGCCCTTCAGCCTGAATTCCCGGGTTCTGGAGCGCATCGACCCCCGCAGCGGCGAGGCCACCGGCCGCTGGCCCTGGCCGGACAACACCATCAACGACACCATGTCCCACTCCTACCGGTTCTACATCACCGCCGGATATGTCCACGGAGAGCCGGTGCTGGTCACCGCCCAGGGCACCTACGCCAATATGTATCTGCAATGCCACGACGCCGGGATGAACAAGCGCTGGGACATCGTCATCGGAGACGACGGCGGCGCCAGAGCCAGCCACCTCTGCCTTGTGCTGGACTTTAACGACGACGGCGTGGATGAGCTCTTCTGGGGCGAACGGCTCATCAGCCTGGAGGACGGCCACGAGCTCTTCTGCGCCGACAAGGGCCGCTATCTGGGCCATTCGGACATCGTTCTGCCCTTTATCGATCCCAAAAGCGGCAAAAAGTACATCTACACCTGCCGGGAGGACTACGAGCAGGAGGGCGAGCCCCGGGTCATCACCTACGACGCCCAGGGCAGCCGGGTCTGGACCGCCGTGGAGAGCGTGGGCCATATGCACAACGGCTGGCTGGCCAACATCGGGCCGGAGGGCCGGAAGGTGGCCATGGCCATGCGCATCAACCGCCAGGTCATCAACAACACCATCTGCGACACAGAGCCCACGGATTTCTACTTCGACGCCGTCACCGGCCAGCCGCTCCCCCAGCCCCTGCCCTTCAAGGGCTCTGAGTATATGCCCGTGGACTTTAACGGCGACTATTGCCACGAGTTCTACTCCGTCAGCGGCGAAAACGCCGGGTGGGTCCGGGACGCCCAGGGCAATTACATCGCCTATCTCGGCGGCGAACAGGTGAGAAGCGGCAAGCTCCTAAATCACCCCGGGGAGCAGATGATGCTCTTCTATCCCCAGGAGGGCACCGTCCGCATCTGGGGCGATCCGGAGGCCCGGGAGGTTCCCGCCTTCACCCAGCGCTAACCACCTTAAAAAGCGGCTGCCCGGAGGCGGCCGCTTTCCATAAAAAGGAGAAGATGGATATGCCGGAATATCGGCCTCAGCCGCCGGTGCTGAAAGTCCCAAACCCCATGATCCGGGAGGTCTACGACATCGCGCTGAAAAACCTGCTGGAAATCAATACCGTCCCCTGCGACCCGGAGCGGTATGACAAGACCGGCCTTCTTGACCGGAAGCTGGGTCTCATGATCCGGGCAGGAGGGAACTACGCCTCCCCCTGGACCCGGGACGCCGCCATCAACTGCTGGAACTGCGCCAGTCTGCTCAGTCCCCGGGTGGCGGAAAACACCCTCTGGGCGGTGTGCCAGCGGGACGAAAGCGGAGATCTCCGTCTGCAAATGGATGACCAGAGCTGGGACAAGATCATCTGGGCCGTGGGCGCCTGGAACCACTATCTCCTCACCGGAGACCGGGAGTTTCTGAAAAGGGCCTACGAGGCCATCCGCAACACCCTGGACGTCCTGGAAAAGACGGCCTGCAATCCGGCCTTCGGCCTTTTCACCGGCGGTTCCTTCTTTAACGACGGCATCTCCGGCTATCCCCCGGACCTCCACGAGCCGGGGAACGGCTCCTCCTTCGTCGGCGACCATCCGGCGGTGAAGGGCATCATGACCCTCAGCACCAACTGCATCTACAGCCGGGCCTATGCCATTGCCGGGCAGATGGCCAGGCTTCTGGGTGACGAGTGTCCGCTCTTGGACGTCCGGAGCCGGGAGCTGGCCCAGGCCATCAACCGCCATCTCTGGAACGAAAGCCGGGGAAGCTACGACTACTTCCTCTACCCCGACGGCAGAACCTGCCCCGCCCAGGAGGGCTGCGGCATCTGCTTTGCCATTCTCTTCGGCATCTGCCCGGAGGATCGGGCGGCGGAACTGCTGGATCATCTGACCGTCAGTCCCTATGGTCTGGCCTCCATCCACCCCCCCTTCCCGGGACTTCCCGCCGGGCAAACGCCGGGGCGGCACAACGATTTGATCTGGCCCTTTATCAACGGCTTTTATATCACGGCCCTGTCCCGGGCCAGCCGGCCGGAGGAACTGAAAGCAGAGCTTCTGCGCATGGCCCAGCTTGTGCTCCGGGGCGGCCGGTCCTTCTACGAGATCTACAATCCCTACACCGGGGAACCCGACGGAGGCTGGCAGATCGGCCGCCACTGGGGCTCCTGCCACGACCAGACCTGGTCCGCCACCGGCTACATCCGAGGCATTCTCCACGGGCTCTTTGGCCTGAAGCCGGAGGAGGCGGGCGTTCGGTTCCGGCCCTGTGTCCCCAGGCTCTGGGGAGGCTGCTCTCTGGAAAACATCCCGCTGCGCCAGAGCCGGGTGACGGTGCTGCTGACGGGCAGCGGAAGCCGCGTCACCTCCGTGAGGGTCAACGGCGAACCCCGTGAGGAGGCCTTCCTCTCCTATGGCGAAACCGGCGATGTTCTGCTGGAAATCACCCTCTCAAGCGAAACCTGACCCCGCTGCTGCTCCAGCACTTCTTCGACCAGAATTCCGACATCCACATCACCGTCGCCAAGGATGGCGAAGTGATCTTCTGAGGAGGACCCTATGACAGACTACAAAAATCCGTCCCTTTCGTCGGAAGCGCGCGCCCGGGACCTCTTGGGCCGGATGACCCTGGAGGAAAAAATCGGACAGCTCAATGAAATCCCCCTGTCCCGCCACGAGATTGCCCAGATTGAGCCGGAGATCCGGGCCGGCCGGGTGGGCTCCCTCATCTACGCCACCTCCGCTCTGGCAGGCGACGAGGACCAGTTCTGCGGCAGTCTGGAGGACCGGCAGCGCTGCCAGCGCATCGCCGTGGAGGAGACCCGGCTGGGCATTCCCCTCATCAACGGCTCCAACATCGTTCACGGCCACCGCACCGCCGGTCCCATCCCCCTGGGCCAGGCGGCGGCCTTTGACGAAAAGCTCACCGAGGATTTCGCGGCCATGTCCGCCAGGGAGGCCGTCACCGACGGCATCCACTGGACCTATGCCCCCATGGTGGACATTGCCCGGGACCCCCGGTGGGGCCGGATCGCCGAGGGCTTCGGCGAGGACCCGTACCTGGCCGGGCGGATGGGCGCCGCCTCCATCCGGGGATTCCAGGGAGAGGACCCCGCCCATCCCCATCGGATCGCCGCCTGCTGTAAGCACTATGTGGGCTACGGCGCGGCAGAGGGCGGCCGGGACTACGAAAGCGTAGAGATCAGCGAAAACACCCTGCGCAACACCTATCTGCCCCCCTTCATAAGCTGCGTGGACGCCGGCGCCCTGACGGTGATGTCGGCCTTCCACGAAAACGACGGCACCCCCGTCACCGCCAGCCGCCATCTGCTGACGGAAATTCTGAAGGAGGAGTTCGGCTTCCAGGGGTTTGTCATCTCCGACTGGGACGCGGTGGCCCAGCTCGTTCATCAGAGAGTGGCCGCGGACCGGAAGGAGGCCGCCTGCCTGGCGGTCAATGCCGGTGTGGACATGGATATGCTCAGCACCTGCTATATTAAGAACCTCTCCGCCCTGGTATCCGAGGGAAAGGTCAGCGAGAAAACCATCGACGAGGCGGTTTATCGCATTCTCTGGGTCAAATTCCGGCTGGAACTGTTCGAACACCCCTATGCCGAGGAGGGGGCCTACGGCAAGGTGGTCCTCCGTCCGGAGCATCGGGCCCTGGCCCGGAAATTTGCCACCCGGAGCATTGTGCTGCTGAAAAATACAGCCGGGCTTCTGCCCCTGACGGCCCAAAAGATATATGCCATGGGCCCCATGCTCCGGGAACAGGAGTCCCTGCTTGGCACCTGGGCCACGGAGAGCCTTCCGGAGGATGTCATCTCCATCGCCCAGGGTCTGAAAGACGCGCTGGGCAGCCGGGTGCGGCTGGAGAGCACCGCGCTGCTGGATGAGTCGGTGGAACAGGCCCGCTCTGCCGATGTGGTCATTGTGGCCCTGGGCGAGAGCTCCCACAGCAGCGGCGAGGCCAAGAGCCTGGGCTCCATTACGCTTCCCGCCGGACAGATCGAGCTTCTTCGCCGTCTGAAGCGCTTCGGGAAAAAGGTGGTCACCCTGGTCTGCGCCGGGCGGCCCCTGGTCATGACGGAGGTGGCGGCGCTCTCCGATGCCCTGCTGTACTGCTGGCACGGCG
>DETX01000006.1:0-11403 GCA_002362145.1 Clostridiales bacterium UBA3277 | reverse complement strand
ACGGCGACGTGGAGTACCCCAACTATGTGGATATGCCCGGCAGCCCCCTGTATCCCTTCGGCTTCGGGCTGAGCTACACTAAGTTTTCCTATTCCGACCTGCAGTGGGACCGGGTGGATGCCGACGCCGTGGAGGTCCGGGCGGTGGTGAAAAACACCGGCAGCCGGGGCGGCTTCGAAACAGCCCAGTGCTACATCCGGGACAACGTGGCCGGGGTGACCCTGCCGGTCCGACAGCTGAAGGGCTATCAGAAGTGCTTTCTCTCCCCCGGGGAGGCTCAGATTGTGCGCTTCCGCCTGGACCGGGACCTTCTCAGCTTCTACAACCGGCAGGGAGAGCGGGTGTTCGAACCGGGCAGCTTCACCGTCTGGGTGGGCCCCAACTGTCTGGAAGGACTCCGGGGCAGCTTTAACCTCTGAAATTCCGAACTCCGGCGCGGCGGTCTGTTTCATGCAGACCGCCGCCCTTCTTTTTTCCCGCAAAGCGGATGACAAATCCTGGCGGACCGTGTATAATAGTGGGGCGGTCCGGGCGTCTCCGGCCGCCCCGGGGAGCGGGGCTTTGCGCTTCCAGGAAGGGATGGTTTTTATGAAATACTTAAAGCAATTTGGTATCATTCTCTCGGTCAGCTGCATCGGCGAAATCCTCAGGTTTCTTCTCCCCTGGCCGATTCCTGCCAGCATCTACGGCCTGGTGCTGCTGTTTTTCCTCCTGGCCCTGGGCATCGTCAAGCTGGATCAGGTGAAGGACGCCGGGGAGTTTCTCATAAAGATTATGCCGCCCATGTTCATTCCGGCGGCGGTGGGGCTTATAGACTCCTGGCCGCAGCTTAAGCGCCTCCTGCTTCCGCTGTGCGTCATAATCCCCCTGACCACCATTTTGGTCATGCTGGTGACGGGAAAGGTGACGGACTTTTTCGTCGGCAGAAAGGAGAAAACCCATGAATGAGCTGTTTTCCGATTCCCTGACCGCCGGTGTGGTCATCAGCCTGCTGGCCTACTTCCTGGGAGATGCCATGAAGCGCAAATGGAAGCTGGCAATTCTCAATCCCCTGCTCATCTCCATTGTGCTGGTGATTGTGTTTCTTCTGCTGTTTGGCGTGGATTACCAGGCCTACTACGGCAGCGCGAAATATCTGAGCTATCTGCTGACCCCCGCCACCGTCAGTCTGGCCATCCCGGTGTACCAGAAGCTCTCGCTTCTGAAAAAGCACGCCGCAGCCATCTTCATCGGGGTTCTCTCCGGCGTGCTGGCCAGCATCGCCTCGGTGCTGGTTCTGTGCTGCCTGTTCCGCCTGTCCTGCGGCGACTTCGCGACCCTGCTGCCCAAGTCCATCACCACCGCCATCGGCATCGGCGTCTCCCAGGAGCTGGGGGGCAATGTGTCCATCACCGCGGCAAGCATCGTCCTCACCGGCGTATTTGGGAACATCATCGCCGAGACCGCGTGCCGGGTGTTTCGGTTCCGCAGCAGCATTGCCCGGGGCCTTGCCATCGGAACGGCCTCCCACGCCATCGGAACCTCCAAGGCCATGGAGCTGGGAGAGGTGGAGGGCGCCGTCAGCAGCCTGGCCATTGTGGTGGCAGGGATTCTGACGGTTTTAACCGCCCCCCTCTTCACTGCCCTGGCCCAAAGGCTGCTGCCCTGAACCGGTTCCCCTTCGGCCAAAATGCCCTGGCCGGACCGGGCCAACGCCGCAGCCAGTTTCCCTTATTAAGCCACCGTTTCCGGAATCGGAAACGGTGGCTTTTTTCATCCAAAGCGCTCCTTTTCTCCCGGCTCTAGAGACAGCTTAGAGACAAATTTGATAGAATTTTCGTAAGTGCAAGGGAAGCTCTGATTCCACCGGCAAGTGCTCAGCCGCGGACGATGGATTCCGAGTTTCCCAAGGAAAGGAGGCAGTCGCCATGGACGATAAGCGCGCAAGGGCCGGGAGGCGAAAATTTCCCGTGGCCTGGATTTTTCTGCTGCCAAATCTTTTGGGGGTTCTGTGCTTTTCCCTGGCGCCCATGGTCCGGGTGCTCATCGCGTCCATCCAGAGCGCCGTCGGCGGGCGGTGGATGGGCCTGAATAACTACCTGGTGGTTCTGAAAAATCCCGCCTTCCAGACCGCCGTCCGCAATACCGCCCGGTTTACGGTGGTGTGCATCCCCATGCTTGTGGCGCTGTCGCTGCTGCTGGCGGTGGCGCTCCACAGTTTTCCCCGGGCGGGAGGGCGCCTCTCCACCGTCTATCTGCTGCCCATGGCGGTGCCGGCGGCCTCGGTGGTGCTGGTATGGAAAATCCTTTTCCACGACAGGGGGCTCCTGAACGTGGGGCTTTCTCTGCTCGGCCTGGAAAAGGTCCCGTGGATGACCAGCGACGCCGCCTTCTGGATGCTGGTCATCAGCTACCTCTGGAAAAACCTGGGCTATACCACGGTGCTTTGGACGGCAGGACTGGCCACCATTCCCCAGACCGTCTATGAGGCCGCCCAGATGGACGGGGCCGGTCCCTGGCAGACCTTCCGCTATGTGACCCTGCCCAGCCTGCGGCCCACGGCCTACACCATCACCGTACTGTCGCTGCTGGGCTCCTTCAAGGTGTTCCGGGAGGCCTGGCTGGTGGCGGGGGATTACCCCCAGGAGCGTATGTACCTATTGCAGCACCTGTACAACAACTGGTTCCGGGAGCTGGACTACGACAAAATCGCCGCCGCCTCCGTCATGACCTCGATGGTGGTATTTCTGCTCATCGGCTGTCTGGGCCGGGCCTGGAACAAGGAGGATTAGCTTATGAAACAGTTCCGAAGAGCCGTCACCTTTTTCATGCTGCTCTCCCTTGCTGCGGTGGTGGCCTTTCCCATCTGGTTCGCGGTGACGGGTGCCTTCTCCTCCCAGTGGGAGCTGGAGGAAAAGCTGGGCCCGGTCTTTCAGAATCTCGGCGGCACGGCCTCCTGGTCGCTGCTGCCCCTGGCGCCGACCCTGCGCTCCCTGGTGGAGGTGCTGCTGGACAGCCCGGGGTTCTTCCCCATGTTCTGGAACTCCGTGGCCATCTCCCTGGGAATCCTGCTGGGGCAGCTGATTGTGGATGTGCCCGCCGCCTGGGCCCTGGCCCGGCTGCCGCTGCGGGGAAAGAAAGGGCTTCTCACCCTCTACATTGTGCTGATGCTCATGCCCTTTCAGGTGATGATGTTCCCCCAATACCTGGTGCTGCGGGATCTGCATCTGCTGGATACCCTGGGCTCCGTCATTCTGCCCGCCGTATTTTCCACCTTCCCGGTATTTCTGCTCCACCGCTTCTTTCTCGCCATCCCCCAGGAGATTCTGGAGGCGGCCAGGCTGGACGGGGCCGGAGAGATGCGGATCTTCTGCCAGATTGCCCTCCCCTTGGGAACTCCGGGGATTCTGGCGGCGGCAATTCTGTCCTTTTTGGACTCCTGGAACATGATCGAGCAGCCCATGACCTATTTGAAAACCAAATCCCTGTGGCCGCTGAGCCTGTTTCTCCCGAACATCACCCTCAGCGACATGGGCATGGGCTTCGGGGCGGCGCTGGTCATGCTCATCCCGGCGCTGCTGCTGTTCATCGGCTGTCAGGAATATTTAAAGCAGGGCATTGCCCTGTCCGGCGGAAAGGACTGATCTCAACTTGAAGGAAAATCAGAAACGCGTTTATAAGATTACCGGCCTGTTTTTTTTCGGGATGCTCCTGTTTACCCTCTTGTCCCGGGCGACTTATCAGCGGGGCACCGCCGTGGTCTCCACCGAACCGCCCAAAAGCGGCACCATCGCCCACTCCGTCCGTCTCTCCGGAAAGGTGATCCAGAATCAGGATCTGGCCGTCACCACCGTGGCGGGGCTGCGGGTGGCCGGTGTCTGCGTCAACGAGGGCCAGCAGGTCTCCCAGGGGGAGGTTCTGTTCCGGCTGGACATGGACTACTTGCAGGAGGCCATCCTCCAGCAGAAGCAGGAGGTGGAGCGGCAGCGGCTTTCCGTCCAGGACGCGAAAAGTCAGGAAGCCGCCAGCCAGAAGCGCCTGGCCAACAGCCGGGCCCAGGCCCGGGAGAGCTACGATTCCGCCATCTCCCAGGCGGAGACGGCGGTGGAGCGGGCCGGCCGGGAGCTGGACCGGGCGGAGGAAAATCTGAACCGGTTCTACGCCGGGGCTTCGGCGGATGTTACGGAGACCGCCCGGCTGGAAGAAGCCCTCCGGGAGGCCGAAAGCGGCTGTGATCTTTCCCAGGCCGCCCTGGACGATCTGACCCGGGAACTGGAAAGCGCGATCCAGGAGGCCCTGCGCCAGGCAGAAAGCGGCCTGGAAACGCCCCTGACCCAGGAGGAGCGGGATGCCGTCGCCCAGGAGGTTCAGGGGGAATATGCCCTGGACTTATCCGACGCACGGGCCGCTCTGGACCAGGCCCAGCTTGCCCGCGCCACGGCTCAGGAGGAGCTGGAAGCGTACCGGCAGGCGGCGGCCCAAAGCCAGCAGTCCGAGGAGGCGCTGCTCTCGGCCCTGGAAAGTGCCCAGGCAGCCTATGAGGACGCCCTTTCCAATCTGGACCGGACGGATCTGAGCTACGGCCAGGCCATCCGCACGGCGGATCTTCCCCAGGGAAGCAATCATGCCGCCCAGATGGGTCAGCTCACCTACGACCAGCTGGTGTTGGAGCTGGAGAAACTCCAGGCCCTTTGGGACGCCGGAGGGGAGATTCTCGCCCCGGTGGACGGGGTGGTCACCGAGTGCAGCGTCCGAACCGGGGGCAAGACCAGCGATCTGGGGGCGGTGCTTCTGGCGGACCTGAGCCAGGGCTGCAAATTCTCCGGCCTTCTCTCCAAAGAGCAGGCCAAATACATAGGCGTGGGAGATCAGGTCTCCCTGCGGTCCGAGAGCACCGGCAAAACCTACGACAAGTTGCCCGTCACCACCCTCTCCGCCGAGCCGGAGGGCGGATACCGTCTGACGGTGCAGCTGCCCCAAAATTCTCTGCCCCTGGGGGCCGGGGCGGATCTGCGCTTCACCCGGCGGTCCCAGGCCTATTTCTGCTGCGTGCCCCTGTCCGCCCTCCACCTGGACGAGCGGAACCAGCCCTATGTCCTGGTGGCGGAACCGGCAGAGACCGTTCTTGGCACCCAGACCCTGCTGCGCAAGGTCAGCGTCCAGGTTTTGGAGCAGAACGAAAGTCTGGCCGCCCTGGAACCGGGATGCCTGCACAGTGAGCAGCAGGTGGTCACCGCCTCCGACCGGGCGGTGGGCAGCGGAAGCCGGGTCCGGGTGAACTGACATGGGCAAGCGAGCATGGTTACTGATTCTGGCGGCGGCCCTGTATCTCGTCTCGCTGGGCGCCTGTTTCCGGGCCGCCGGGGTACCGGAACGGATGGAGGTTCTCCTGGCCCGGGGCGTGGACGCCGCGGCGGGGGAGCGGATCTTCGCCGGAGAGGCGGAGGTGGAGGCGCCGGTGGGCTTCTGCCTCTGGGGAAGCGCTGGGAAAAAGACCGTATCCTGCCAGGAAACCGGCCGCTACGCCCAGGTGGAGGTGGAGCTGGCAGCGGGAAATCCGGAGCTGCTGAACGCCGGGGCACTGTGCTGGCGGGAGGGCTGTCTCATCGACCGGGCCACTGCCCAGGCCCTCTTCGGGACGGAAGTCTGCCAGGAGCAGCGGCTGCGGCTGGGGGACCGGGAACTGCCAGTGCTGGGGGTGATTTCCGCCGCCCGGCCCACCCTCATCGCCCTGGCGGAGGAAAAGGACGGGGAAATTCTCAACCACTGCGTCCTGGCCCTCCCGGCGGCCGCGGGGGAGGGAAAATGCCAGGAGTTTCTCGTCCGCTGGGGGCTGAATGGCAGAGTTCTGGACGAATTTTTCCTGTGGACGCTAATGCGGAATCTGCTGCTCCTCTTTCCGGCCATTGTGCTGCTGCGGGCAGGGGGATGGCTGGGCCGGGGCTGGCGGGCACTGTCCCTGTCCCGGCTCTGGGAGCAGCGGAGACTTTTCGGGCGGGTGCTTTTGGCCCTGGGGCTCACCGCCGCAACGGTCTGTTTTCTGGGGCGGCAGCTGCTTCTTCCGCCGGATCTGCTCCCATCCCGGTGGTCGGATTTCTCCCACTGGGGGAACTGGTGGGCCGGGCAGAAGGAGGCCGTTCTCGAGGTTTTGCTGACGCCGCCATCCGGCAGCCAGTTGCAAATTCGACTGGATATGATAAAATCAATGGTATGCTCCACAGCGGCGGCGCTGCTGGCCCTGTGGGCGGTAAGGAGGGAACGCAATGGGAATCCTTTTGATTGAGGACGACGAGAGCCTGTGCCACACCATCTCCTTCCAGCTTCGGAAGGAGGGCTATGCCGTGGACGTGTGCCAGGATGGCGAGGTGGGCCTGATGTTCATCCGGCAGAAAATCCACGATCTCATTTTGCTGGACCGGATGCTTCCGGGCCTGGACGGCATGGAGGTGCTGCAAACCATGCGCCGGGAGGGCATCGGGACCCCAGTGATCTTTCTGACGGCCCTGGGCCAGGTGGAGGACCGGACCCTGGGACTGAACACCGGGGCCGACGACTACATCGTAAAGCCCTTTGCTTTTTCCGAGCTGCTGGCCCGGATTCGCTGCGTGATGCGGCGGCCGGTGTCCATATGGAGCGGCGAAAGCCTGAGCTATGGGGACATCACCTACGAGCCCAGGACCCTGACATTGTGCCGGGGGGAGAAAAAGACGGTGCTTTCCAAGCGCCTGGGGGATTTTCTGGAGGTTTTTCTCCGCAATCCCGGCCAGACCCTGCCCCGGGAGGCCATTTTGCTGCGGGTCTGGGGTCTGGAGACCGAGGTGGAGGACGGAAATCTTGACAACTACGCCTATTTTCTCCGGCGGAGCCTGCGCAAGGTGGGCAGCCGGCTGAATCTTTCCACCATCCGGGGCGTGGGCTACCGCATGGAGGACACACCATGATCCGGCGGCTGCGGTGGAAGCTGACGGCCTTCAACACGGCCATCACCGGGGCGATTCTGCTCGGCATGACGCTGCTGTGCCTCTTCGTCTCGGAGCGGGACACCCGGGAACAGGCCTTTCAGAGCTTTTCCGGCAGCGTGAACACGGCTTCGGCGTATCTGCAAAGCCAGGACCGGCTCAGCATCACCTGGCTGCGGCAGATGGAGAGCGGAAGCGGGTGCCTGATCGCCATCCAGGACGGCGGAAATCCCCTGTTTTCCATGGGCCTGTCCTGGCGGCACCGGGAATTGGAGCCGGAATTAAAGCAGGTGCGCCAGCGGGCCCGGGAGGAATACCACCTCAGCGCGGAAGCGGGCCAGAGCGGCAGCTGCGCCTTTTCCATGAGGGGACGCGGGGGCGAAGAATACTACGCGGGCCTTTCGCTGGTGCACAAGGACGGGGCCGCGGTGGAGCTGATCCTCCTGCGCCCCCTGGGCCAGATGGAGGGGGCCATCCGGCGGCAGCGGCTGATTGTGGCCCTGGGGGAAATCGTGGCCCTGGGGCTGCTGGCGGTTTTCTCCTGGTGCTTCACCGGGAAGATGCTCCGGCCCATCCAGGAAAATCAGCGGCGGCAGGCCCAGTTCACCGCCGCCGCCTCCCACGAGCTGCGCACCCCTCTGGCCGCCATTCTCTCCGCCGTCTCGGCCATGGAGCAGGCGGAGCCGGGGGAGCGGACCCAGTTTTCGGACATCGTCCGCCGGGAGGGCCGGCGCATGACCCGGCTCATCGGGGATCTGCTGACCCTGGCCAGCGCCGACAGCCAGAGCTGGGAGCTGCGCCCCGAACAGGCGGAGCCGGATATGCTCCTGCTGGGGGTGTACGAAACCTATCTGCCTCAGGCCCGGGAGAAGGGCCTGAACCTGCATCTGGACCTTAATGAGGCGGGGTGCCCCCAGGGGTGCTTTGACAGGGAGCGGGTGGCGCAGATTCTCTCCATTTTAATGGACAACGCCATCAGCTACACCCCCGCCCCCGGAGACATCCAGCTGAGGCTCACGGTCAGCCGGGGCATGGCCCGCTTTACGGTGTCGGACACCGGGCCGGGAGTGCCGGAGGGGGAGAAAAAGCGGATTTTTGAGCGTTTTCACCGGGGGCAGTCCTCCCGGACGGACCGGAGCCACTTTGGTCTCGGGCTGTGCGTGGCGTCGGAGATTACGGCGTTGCTCCGGGGAAGGCTCTGGGTGGAGGACGCCCCGGAGGGCGGCGCGAAATTTCTTTTGGAAATTCCCCTGTAAACTGCCTGTTTTAGATATCGGTTAGAGATTGACATGCTATCTTAGGAATACCATCCATGGACCAGGGGCTTTTTCCGCCTGCCGGACGCGCTGCCCCTGGTTCCCCGATGGCATTTTCCATAAGAAAGAAGGAATCCATATGTACATAACCAAACGAATCTGCGCCCTGGCGCTATCCCTTGCCTGCCTGCTGGGGTGCCTGGCCGGCTGCTCCAAGGAGCCGGGACCAGTGGTGGAGCCCGGGGCCTCCGGGACGAACCCCCAGGGGGCGGACAGCCTCTCCACCGCCATGGGGCGGTATGTGGAGCAGACCGTGACCCTGCCGGACTTTGAGACGCCCCTGGACCTGGTGAGCCTGACCACCGGAGAGCTCCGGGTGGCGGTGCAGCATGAGGACGGCCGGATTCTGCTCTACACCTCCGGCGACGGCGGCGAGAGCTGGGAGACAAGCGTCCTGCCCCAGCAGCTCTGGAGCGCCGGCTATGTGGAGGAACTGGCCCTCTCCCCTGACGGCTCCGTTTTCTGCTCCCATGGCCTTTCCTCCGGAGACGAGGGCGCCAAGGAATACACCTTCACCTTCTGGGTGATGGACCCCGACGGCACCTGGCGGGAGATCCCCGTGACCTATCCCGACGCCAACAAGGAGAGCTACCTGGTGACCGACTGTGACTTTACCTCCGACGGCCGCCTGATGGCCCTGTTCCGCTTTGACGATCTGCGGCAGGTGGATCTGCAGACCGGTGAGCTGGGGGAAAACCGGAACGAGCTGGGCATCTTCAGCCATGCCATGGCCTGCGCCGGGGAGGACACCTACATTATGCGTTCGGACGCCATTGGTGTGGTCCGGGGCGAAACCATGGAGGCCTATACCGGCGTGGCGGCGGATCAGATACTGAGCGCTCTGGTCGCCTATGACGGTTATGCAGACAGCAAGGTCACCCTCTGGCAGAATGAGGATGGCTATCTGTTCTTCACCACCCACGAGGGATTGTACAGCTTCGCTCCCGGGGGCAGCGTCGTGGAGGAGCTGGTCAGCGGGGCCAGAACCTCCCTGGGGGACCCCTCCGTATTCCCCAAGGCCATGACCGGCACCGAGGACGGGGTGTTCTACGTCCTCTGCGGCGGCTGGGACGGCTGCGCCCTCTACCGCTATACCTACGACGAGAATACCCCCACGGTGCCCGGCTGCAACCTGCGGCTGTACACCCTCTATGAGGACGAGCGCCTGCGGCAGATGGTCTCCCTCTATCAAAAGGCGAACCCGGATATCTCCATCGACATTGAGGTGGGCATCACCGAAACCGACGGCGTCACCCGGGAGGACGCCATCCGCACCCTGAACACCCAGATTCTGGCCGGGTCCGGCCCGGATCTGATCTGCCTGGACGGCCTCAACCTGGACACCTACCTGGAAAAGGGGCTGCTGGCGGACCTGAGCGCCTATCTTGACCAGGCGGGGCCCCTGCTGGACCAGGTGGCAAGGTGCTACGCCACCGGCGGCCAGGTCATGGCCGTGCCCACCATCTTCTCCCTGCCCACCATTTACGGTCCTGAGCATCTGGTCTCCGGCATCCACGACATGGCCTCCCTGGTGGCGGCCATCACCCAGGCCCGGCAGGAGAACCCGAAAGCCCGCTCCGCCGTCAACGGCTTCATGCCCCTGCTCACGGCGGACGAGATCTACGACAGCTGCTCCGCCGCCTGGGTCAATTCCGACGGCTCCCTGAGCGAGGAGGCCCTGGCGGAATTCTACAGCGGCCTGCAGGAGATCTACGCTCTGGACGCAGGATTGCGGGAGGAGCTGGGCGACGACCTCATCGCCCAGTATATGGCGGACTACACCCCCGGCGACTTCACATTCAACGGCGGCCCCTTCTACATCATTGCGAACGCCGCCTGCGTCAGCCTGGGCACCACCGACGGCATGGACAGCTGGACCACTGCCCTGGGCGGCGAGGAGCTGCTGGATGGCAGCTACAGCATGACCCTTCTGAACGTCCAGGCCCCCAATGTGTTCCTGCCCAGGCGGATCATGGGCATTCTCTCCACCAGCGGCCAACAGGCGGCGGCGGGAGCCTTCGTGACCTATCTTCTGAGCCAGGAGACCCAGCTGGGTTCCCTGAACGGGTTCCCGGTGAACCAGGCCGCCTTTGACCAGGTCATCGCCGAGGACAAGGCCACGGACACCGTATCCGTCTTTTCCAGCAGCGATAGTGATGAGGCGATCACGATCCACCATCACTACCCCGACGCCGCCAGCCGCCAGCAGCTGAAGAGCTGGACCGATGCTCTGACCACCCCGGCCCTCACCGACCGGACCATCCGGGAGAAGGTCATGGCCCAGCTGGACGACTGCCTGAACGGCCGGATCACGGCCCAGGAGGCCGCAGCAGCGGCCGTCCGGGACTTAAACCTCTACCTCAACGAGTGATGTCCCCGAAAGGAGTGGGTGAGATGCGAAAAAGCAGGCGGTTTCTTCTCTTCGGGTTTCTCATCAGCTTAACGATTCTCGCCGGGTGCGGGAAGGCCCAGAGCGGGGCCTTCCCCGCCCCCGAGCCTACGCAGCAGCCGGTTTCCACGCCGGAAACCACCGCCCAGCCCCAGGACCCCCGGCCTCCGCAGCCGGAAACTGCCCCGGCCCCTGACTATGGGCCGAATCCCTGGGCGGGGGTCTACATCACGGCGGACCCCAGCATAGAAGCCGACCCCAAAATTTGGGACAGCATGACCATGGACCTGCCGGAGGGCTGTACACGCCGTCAGGCATCGGACAGCCAGATTGATTTCGTCATGGATGGCGTCCAGGCGGGGGGTATTTTGCTGGTGGATCTTCCCGGGGATCTGCTGGACCAGGCTGCCGAGAGTCGGGAAGGTCATACGGCCCTGGCGGACTATTTGGCAAAACAGGTCATGCCGGATGTTTATCCGGCGAGGGCCCATCTGAACGGCGGCGGGAAGCCCTGGAAGGAAGTTTATACGACGGTGTTTGTGGAAACGAATACGGAGAACGGCATCCGGACGCAGTATCTGCATCGAATCTATCTTGGCGAACAATACTGCTACGATTTTTGGATTGATGAAGGTCTTTGGAATGATACCGGCTACACCATTTCCAAGAGTCTCTCCTCGGAGGATATCAAATTGGAGCTCAATGACGTGGAGTATGCCTGGTCAGTCGAATGAGCCTTATACTAAAATCTAATTAAAAG
>DETX01000118.1 GCA_002362145.1 Clostridiales bacterium UBA3277 | reverse complement strand
GGCTCCTGCGCCACCCAGTACGCCTCCGAATTCTTTGACGCCACCATCCGCCGGGACGGCTATCGGTACGACCTCCATTTTGAAAAGGGAAAAAATATCGGTGGCCTTAAGAAGGAGCCTGCCGACCGGAAAAAGACCGGCTCCAAATTCCACTGGAAGCCGGACCGGCAGGTGTTCACCGAAATCGACATCCCCGTGGAATACTACCGGGACGTGCTCAAGCGTCAGGCAGTGGTGAACCCCGGGATCACCTTCCGTTTCCGCTGCCAAGCGGGCGGAAAATTCGAGACGGAGGAATTCTGCTACGCCGGGGGCATCCGGGAGTATATTGAGGAGCTGGTGGGGGACAATGCCTTTACCATGCCCACCTACTGGGAGACTGAGCGCCGGGGCCGGGACGCGGAAAACCGGCCGGAGATGAAGCTGAAAATCACCGCCTCCTTCTGCTTTTCTAAGCAGATCAGCCACATTGAGTATTACCACAACTCCTCCTGGCTGGAATACGGCGGCAGCCCCGACCGGGCGGTGCGCCTGGGCTTCACCGCGGCCTTCGACAAATTCCTCCGGGACAACAATAAGTACACCAAGGGTGAGAGTAAAATCCTCTTCCAGGACATTCAGGACAGCCTGGTGCTGGTGACCAACTGCTTCTCCACCATCGGCTGTTTTGAAAACCAGACCAAAAAGAGCGTCAACTCCAAGTTCACCCAGGAGGCCATGACGGCCTTCTTCAAGGAGCAGCTCCAGGTCTGGTTCATCGAGAACAAGCAGGAGGCCGACCGGGCCGCCGAGCAGATCCTTGTGAACAAGCGTGCCAGAGAGTCCGCCGAAAAGACCAAGAGCAGCGTCAAGAAGAAGCTCTCCGGCTCCATCGACATCTCCAACCGGGTCCAGAAGTTTGTAGACTGCCGCAGCCGGGACGCCTCCCAGCGGGAGCTGTACATTGTGGAGGGCGATTCGGCTATGGGCTCTGTTAAGCTCAGCCGGGACTCGGAGTTTCAGGGCATCATGCCCATCCGGGGCAAGATTCTCAACTGCCTGAAAGCGGACTACAGCAAAATTTTCGCCTCTCCCATTATCACGGACCTGATGAAGGTCCTGGGCTGCGGTGTGGAGGTCCAGGGGAAGAAGGCCAAGGAGCTCTCCTCCTTCGACTTGAGCCAGCTTCGTTGGAGCAAGGTGGTCATCTGTACCGATGCCGACTACGACGGCTTCCAGATCAGAACCCTGGTGCTCACCATGATCTACCGGCTCTGTCCCACCCTGATCCGGGATGGCTATGTCTATATCGCCGAATCCCCGCTGTTTGAGATCACCTATAAGGATAAGACCTGGTTTGCCTACACCGAGCAGGAAAAGGCAAAGATCCTAAAGGAGCTGGAGGGGAAGAAGGTTACCATCCAGCGCTCCAAGGGACTGGGCGAAAACGACCCGGAGATGATGTGGATGACCACCATGAACCCGGAGACCCGCCGCCTTATTAAGGTCATGCCCGAGGACGCGGAGCGGACGGCATACTATTTTGAGATTCTCCTGGGGGACCGCCTCAGCGACCGGAAGAACTTCATCGCCGAAAACGGGGCGAAGTATCTGGAACTGGCGGATATCTCCTGAGAAACTACCGACACGAAGGAGTGCGTTATGGCACGCAGGAAAAAAGAAACGGAACAAAATCATAAAAAGGTAAATACCGACGGCATCATGGGGCTGGTGGGCTCCACCACCGAGCAGCCCATCTCCGAGACCTTGGAGACCAACTATATGCCCTATGCCATGTCCGTCATCGTATCCCGGGCCATCCCGGAAATTGACGGCTTTAAGCCCAGCCATCGGAAGCTCCTGTATACCATGTACAAAATGGGCCTGCTCACCGGCGGGCGGACCAAGTCCGCCAACATTGTGGGCCAGACCATGCGCTTAAATCCCCACGGCGACGCCGCCATCTACGAGACCATGGTCCGTCTGGCCCGGGGCAACGAGACCCTGCTCCACCCCTTTGTGGACAGCAAGGGCAACTTCGGCAAGGTCTATTCCCGGGACATGGCCTACGCCGCCGCCCGTTATACCGAGGCCAAGCTGGACCCCATCTGCGGCGAGATCTTTAAGGACATCGACTGCGACACCGTGGACATGGTGGACAACTATGACGCCACCATGAAGGAGCCGGCGCTGCTTCCCACCACCTTCCCCAATGTGCTGGTGTCTGCCAACCAGGGCATCGCCGTAGGCATGGCCTCCAACATCTGCTCCTTCAATTTGAAGGAGGTCTGCGACACGGCCATTGCCCTGATGAAAAACCCCGGCGCGGACATTTTGGAGACCCTGCCCGGTCCGGACTTTTCCACCGGCGGAGAACTCCTCTTTGACGAGAACGCCGCCCGGGAGGTCTACGCCACCGGCCGGGGCAGCTTCAAGCTCCGGGCCAAGTGGCGGTTCGTCCAGGATAAGAACCTCATTGAGATCACCCAGATCCCCTATACCACGGCCACCGAGGTCATCATGGACAAGGTAGCGGAGCTTATTAAGGCCGGCAAGATCAAGGAAATCTCCGATATGCGGGATGAGACGGACCTGGGAGGCCTGAAGCTGACCATCGATTTAAAGCGGGGCGTGGACCCGGAGAAGCTCATGGCGAAACTCTTCCGGATGACCTCCCTGCAGGACAGCTTCCCCTGTAACTTCAACATCCTCATTGCGGGCATGCCAAGGGTCATGGGCGTGGGGGAGATTTTGCAGGAGTGGACCGCCTGGCGGACGGACTGCGTCAAGCGCCGCCTGTTTTTCCAGATCGGGAAGAAGGAGGAGCGGCTGCACCTGCTCAAGGGCCTGGAGCGCATTCTGCTGGATATCGACAAGGCCATCGCCATCATCCGGGAGACGGAGCTGGAAAGCGAGGTTGTCCCCAACCTGATGATCGGCTTTGGCATCGACGAGATCCAGGCCAATTATGTGGCGGAGATCAAACTGCGCAACATCAACAAGGAATACATCCTCAAACAGACCCAGGCCGCCGGCCAGCTGGAAAAGGAGATTGCCGCCCTGCGGGAGACCCTGAACAGCCCCAAAAAGCTCCAGAACCTCATCATCAAGGAGCTCCAGGCCGTCAGCGACAAGTTCGGCCAGGAGCGCAAAACCGAGATCGTCTACGACTATCAGGAGTCCGCCGCCGAGAGCGAAGAGGAGACGGTGCCGGACTATCCCGTCACCGTATTTGTCTCCAAGGAGGGCTATCTCAAGAAGATCACCCAGCAGTCCCTGCGGATGTCCGGCGAGCAGAAGTTTAAGGAGGGCGACAGCCTGAGCTTCAGCCGGGAGACCACCAACCGGGCGGAATTTTTGGCGTTTACGGACAAATTCCAGTGCTACAAGTCCCGCCTCAGCGACTTTGACGACGGCAAGGCCTCCCTTTTGGGAGATTACCTGCCCCAGAAGCTGGGCTTTGAGCCGGGAGAGAATTTGGTAGCGCTGGTGCTCTGCGGAGACTACAAGGGATTTATCCTCTTCTTCTATGAAAACGGCAAGGCAGCCAAGGTGCCCCTGTCCGCCTACGAGACCAAGACCAACCGGAAAAAGCTCACGGGGGCCTATTCGGACAAGAGCCCCCTGGTAAAGGCCATCGCCCTGGATGCCGACGAGCAGGTGGCGCTCTACTCCACCGACGGCCGGGCAGCGGTATTCTCCACGGCTCAGCTTCTTCCCAAGACCACCCGCAACACCCAGGGCGTGGCGGTGCTGAGCCTTCGGGCCAAGGCGTCGCTGAAGGACGCGGTTTTGCTGTCGGAGAGCGGCATCGGAAACGTCAGCCGTTACCGGGTCAAGAGCATTCCGTCGGCGGGGGCGATTTTGAAGGACGAGGACGCCCCGGACAAGCAGCAGAGCTTTGATGTGTAGTCCACGGGGCGAAAGGGGAGAGGCATCATGAAAAAACTGTGGAAAAAGGCTGGCTGGATCGTGGAAACCCTGGCGGGCAGCGCCCTGTTCGCGGCGGGCTTTGGCCTGTTTTTGCAGCCGAACGATTTAAACTCCGGCGGCGTGTCGGGCCTTGCCATGGTCATTATTCACTTTTTGAATTTCGGCAGCGTGGGCACGCTGACCATTCTGATTAACCTGCCTCTGTTCATCTTTGGCGGGGTGAAGGTGGGCCGCCGGTTCTTTTTCGGCAGCCTGCTGGGCATGGTCACCAGCTCTGTGCTCATCGACGCCTTTGCCCTGATCCGGATGCCCCCCATGGAGCCGCTCATCGGCGTGATCTACGGCGGCGTCCTGTGCGGGCTGGGGCTGGGACTGGTCTTTGTCTGTGGCAGCTCCACCGGCGGCACGGACATCCTGGCAAGACTTCTCAAGCTGCACTACCGCAACGTGCCCATCGGCACCATTACCATGGGCATCGACGCCATGGTGGTGGTCTTGACCGGCGTTGCCTTCTGGGACATCGGAGCGGCCCTGTACACCGGCCTGACGGTTTTCCTCACCGGAAAACTCATCGACGCGGTGGTCTACCGCTTTGACTTCTCCCACGTGGCCCTCATCATTTCCAGGGAGTATGAGGCCATCGCCCAGGCCATCGGCGAAAAGCTGGACCGGGGCGCCACCTTCCTCCATGGCCAGGGCTGCTACAGCCGCCAGGACACGGAGGTGGTGCTGGCGGCGGTGAAAAAGCAGCAGATCAATGAGCTCAAGGAGCTGGTCATGGCCATTGACCCGGAGGCCTTCGTCATTGTCCAGGAGGCGCACCAGGTCCTGGGGGACGGCTTTTCCCGGTATTCCAAGCAGTCACTGTGAGAAAGGAGGGGCATTGTGGGAAAAAGAGTTTTGCTTTTGTGCCTGTGCATGAGCCTGCTTCTGGGGGGCTGTGCCTGGTTTGATGGGAGCTACCTGTCCGTGATGCCCCACCGGGAGCAGAGCCAGACGGCTCAGACCGGGACCATTCATGTGGAAAACTATCAGGAGCTGGTAAATGCCCTGGAAAAGCTGGTGGATTCCGGCGCTGAGACCGGGGTCATCGGCGTGGGGGACTACCAGACGGATGTGGAGAAGTCCGTAAAAGCCGCTGTCCAGTTCGTCATGAGCGGCTATCCCATCGGCGCCTTTGCCGTGGATACCATCGACTATGAGCTGGGCACCAGCGGCGGTCAGGATGCTCTGGCTGTGACCATCTCCTACCGACGGAGCCTGGGGGAATTGCAGCAGATCCGCCGGGTGGCCGATATGGAGGCCGCCGAGACGGCGGTGGAGCAGGCGCTGCAGCGCTGTGACGCGGGGGTTGTGCTGCTGGTGGACCGGTATGCCACCCGGGACATGACCCAGCTGGTGCGGGACTTTGCCGAGGAAAGACCGCAGACGGTGATGGAAGTGCCCCAGGTTACGGAAAATATCTACGGCGCGGGCCGGGCCCGGGTCATTGAGCTGGTGTTTGCCTATCAGAACGGCCGGGACGATCTGCGGCAGATGCAGTCTCTGGTGGAGCCGGTGTTCAACTCCGCCGTGCTCTATGTCAGCGGCGACGATTCCCACCGGCAGAAGTATACCCAGCTCTATGCCTTCCTCATGGAGCGCTTTGACTATACCATTGAAACCTCCATCACCCCGGCCTACAGCCTTCTGCGCCACGGCGTAGGGGACAGCCGGGCCTTTGCCACGGTCTATGCCGCCATGTGCCGCAGCGCGGGACTGGAATGCCGGGTTGTCACCGGCACCCGGCAGGGGGAGCCCTGGACCTGGAACATGGTCACGGAGGGGGAAAACTACTGCCATGTGGATCTGCTTCGCAGCAGCGAGCTGGGAGGCTACCGGGAGTGGAGTGACTGGGAGATGAGCGGCTACGTCTGGGATTACTCGGCCTATCCGGCCTGCGACCCGGAGGCTGCCCCGGCGGCGGAGACAGAGCAGAATACGGCGCCTCCCGCCGAGACGGCCGGAGCGGAAGAGCTCCCCACGGGGACCGGGGAGGAAACCGCCTCAGAGCCGGAAACAGAGCCCCTTCCCGGGGAGGGGGCGGAGGACGTGCCGAAAGAAGAGAATTTTTGAAAAAGGGGCTTGACTTTCCCGAAAAAACCGCTATAATAAACAATGGTCATGCGGGTGTAGCTCATCTGGTAG
>DETX01000134.1 GCA_002362145.1 Clostridiales bacterium UBA3277 | reverse complement strand
CCCATTGTGCGGTATTGCCTTAACATTTTTATTGAGAAATAGTATTACGCCTGGGTATGGTCGGAGGGAAGAGGGCCCATCTTCGCAAGGGCTGTGGCGTTCATCTTCTTCACCGAGCAGATGCAGACGATGAGGGTCAGTACATCGGCGGCAGGCTGGGACAGGTAGATGCCCAGAATGCCCATCAGCCGGGGCAGGAGCAGGATGAAAGGCACATAAAAAAGCCCCTGACGGATGAGGGACAGAAACAGGCCGTATCTGGAATCGCCGATGGTCTGGAAGGTGATGGTCATCATATAGCACAGGCCGAAGGCCGGGAAGAGGGCCACCTGGGAGATGAGCAGCTTCGCGCCGTAATCGATGATCACCGGGTTCTGGTTAAAGAGGGAGATGAGGACCCGGGACAGGAGAACATAGAGGGCGTCCACCATCAGGGCCAGCACCAGAGAGCCCCGGAAGGCGAAGCGGGCGGACTCCCGGAACCGGCTTTCGTTGCAGGCGCCGAAGGCGTAGGCGGCCACAGGCTGATAGCCCTGCATGAAGCCCATGATGATATAGCTGCCGATGAGGATGAGCCGCTGGACTACACCGTAGGCGGCGATGATCTGGTCGGAGTCGGCCATGGGCTTGGCGGCCATGTTGGTCAGGCTGGCGGCCAGGGCCAGGCAGATTTGGATGACGGCGGTGGGGATGCCGATGAGGGTTACGGACTTGATGAGCTGCCAGCTTGGCCGGAAGGACTTCCCACGCAGCTTAATGACGGACTTTCCACTGAGGTAGAATCCGGCCATGATGAAGAAGGTGACAAATTGGGACACGGTGGTGGCGAGGGAAGCACCCTCAACCTTCATGCCCAGGCCCCAGTCAAACATGAAGATGGGGTCCAGAAGAATGTTCAGGGCCGCGCCGGTGATGACGGCGATGGAGGAAATCTTCACAGAGGACTCCGCCCGGGCGGCGCAGTTCATGCTCTGGGCGGGGAGGTTTGCCAGGGCGGCAATGAACATCCAGAAGGCATAGTCCTTGGCCTGGCCAATGGATAAGTCGGAGGCGCCGAAGGCCCGCATGACGGGCTCCAGGAAAAGAATGCCCAAGACGCAGAGAAGGACGCCGATGATGATGGACACGCCGATGATGGTGGTGACCGTACGACTGGCCGCGTCATCGTCGTGGCTGCCCAGCTGACGTCCCGCCAGCACGGCCGCACCGGCGGCGAAGATGTTTTCGATGGACACCATGATCAAAAGCAGGGGCACGGTGACCCCCACGGCGGCCAGGGCGATGTCATCGTGGAGCATTCCGATGTAGGCGGTATCCACGATGTTGTATACGGCCTTGGCAAGCAGAGCCAGGGTGGCGGGAATGGCCAGGTCTACAATGGCCTTGGAGGGCTTGGTGGTGGCGAGAAGAGACTGATTGGCGTTTTTTCCCTTTTTCATTTTGATTCACCTAAGATTCCATGGAGCAGCACATCCAGCTGCCGATGGCATTTTTCTTCATGATCCAGGAGAATCTGCTCCTGGGGTCCGCCCTGCCGGAGGGCGTTGCGAAACCGCAGATGGAAATACTGGAGATAGCCCAGATAGTCCTCGGCGGCGGCCTGGGGGGAGAGGGAAGCGCGCAAGGGCTTCTCTTTCAGAAGTCCTGAAAGAACCGAGAGGTTCAGCTTTTCAAATTCGGCCCGGCAGGAGAGAATCTTCTCCCGCAGCTCCTCAGGCGGACGGAGACTCGCGTCGCAGAAAATCCCCAGATATCTGGGATTTTCCCCGAAGAATCGGACCTGAGCGCCCACAAAGTGCTGCACCCGCGCCTCCGCCGTTCCGGAGAAGCTCCTGAGTTCCCGCTCCAGATAGGCGGTCAGCGCCTGGAAGCAGGTCTGCACGCACAAAAGGTACAGCTCATTTTTGTCCTTAAAATGGTGGTATACGATGCCTTTTGAGATGCCGTTTTCGGCACAGGCGGCGTTGAGGGAGGCACCCTCGTAGCCCTTAAGCCCGAATTCCGTCAATGCCGCGTCTAAAATCCGCTGCCGGGCCAATTCACTTTTTTGTTCCTGCTTCAAAACTCGACCTCCTTAAAAACAGACCGATCGGTCTGCAAATGAGAGTATAGCACCGAACGGCGATGCTGTCAATCCCGTGTTACCAGGGTTTACAGTTTGTTCAGAATCAGGATGGGCTTCCCTGCAAAAAAAGTGGGCCTGAAGTCATTCAGGCCCGCCGGGATATATGGAAGGCAGCACCGCAGCTCCCATTGTGCGGTGCTGCCTTAAAGTTTTTAGTTATTTGCCGGCGTATCCATCGTCCGCATGACGTGGAGCTGAATGGGCACGGCGCAGGCGAAGGTCAGTCCGTCCGCCACAGCCTGGGACATCTGGATGCCCAGCAGATCGAAGAACATGGGGAGGATGAGCACCGCCGGAATGAAGAAGATGCCCTGTCTGGCCGCCGCCAGGAAGGTAGCGGGGACCGTCCGGCTGATGGACTGCTCCATCATATTGCTCATGACCACCCAGCTTTGCAGGGGGAAGGTGATGCATTGCAGCCGCAACGCCAGGGCGCCGCAGGCGACGACCTCCGGATCGTTCCGGAACAGCGCTACGAGATTTGGCGCGAAGCAGAAGCCCAGAGCCGCTACGAGGACCAGCAGGAGAAAAGAGCCCTTCACGCAGAACCAGAAGCCCCGCCGCACCCGGTCGTAGAGCTTGGCCCCGTAGTTAAAGCCGCAGACCGGCTGAAAGCCCTGGCCGAAGCCGATCATGGCGGAGCCGCCGAACATCATGATCCGCTGAACCACACCCATGGCGGCGATGGCGGCGTCGCCGTAACCACCGGCGGCGTGGTTGAGGCAGATGGTGGCAACGGAGCCCAGCCCCTGCCGGGCCAGGGACGGCAGGCCGCCCCGGATGATGGTGTCAAAGTAGAACCACCGGAACCGGACCTTTCGCGGATCAATGCGAATGTTGGCCCCCCGGAAGCACCCGGCCAGCAGCAGGCAGAAGCTGACAAGCTGACTGAGAATGGTGGCCCATCCGGCGCCGGCCACCCCGAGGCCCATGCCAAAGATCATGATGGGGTCCAGAATGATGTTCAGCACCGCCCCGGTGGTGATGCCCACCATGGCATAGGCGGCGCTGCCCTGGAACCGGAGCTGGTTGTTGAGGACCAGGGAGGCGGTCATCCAGGGGGCGCCCAGCAGGATCACCCGAAGGTAGGACTTGGTATAGGGAAGGATGGTGTCGGTGGAGCCGAGGAAGTAGGCCAGGGGCGTGAGGAAAATCTGCCCCAGCAGGCAGATCAGCGTGCCCGCGATGAGGGCACAGCACAGCCCCGTGGCGGCCATGATGCTGGCCTCTTCATAGTGCTTTTTTCCCAGCTGCCGGGAGATATAGTTGCCGCTGCCGTGGCCAAAGAAAAACCCCACGGCCTGGATGATGGCCATCAGAGAGAAAACCACACCGATGGCTCCGGTGGCGGCGTTGCTTTGCAGCTTTCCGACAAAATAGGTGTCCGCCATGTTGTAAAAGGCAGTGACCAACATACTGATGATGCAGGGAACTGCCAGGCGGCAGATGAGCCCCTCCACCGGGGGCTGTGTCATGGCAATGTATTTCTTTTCCTGTTCGTCCATAATGTTCTCTTTCTGCTTACCTTCCCTTCAAAAAATTGTCTCTATTTGTTCCTTATTAATACTGATATTCAATAAAAACCTT
>DETX01000101.1 GCA_002362145.1 Clostridiales bacterium UBA3277 | reverse complement strand
GGTTTTATTAGATTTTAGTATTAGACTTTTTCAGAGCGGACCCCTCCCCTCTCTGGGCCCACCTTCCCCCCAAAAAGACGGACCCCCGGCGGAGAGTCAGGAGCCTGCCTCCGGGCCGCCCTCCCCGGAAAAAACGCCACAGAAGAAAGCCGGGGCCCCTCCTTTGAGCGTTTTCACAAGGCGGCGGGGATTTTCCACGGCCATTTTCGCCCTTTTTGGGGCTTTCCCGGGGGAGGCGGTTGTGGTATGATAAAGCGGCGATTACCATATCAGGAGGACCGATTCCATGACTTCCCTTCTTCTGGCCGTTATCTACATTGCCTTCATCAGCTTAGGCCTGCCGGATTCCCTGCTGGGCTCCGCCTGGCCCGTCATGTACCAGCAGCTGGGGGTGCCCATGTCCTATGCGGGCATCATCTCCATGATCATCGCCCTGGGCACCGTGGTATCCAGCCTCCAGAGCGACCGGCTGAACCGGGCCCTGGGCACGGGAAAGGTCACCGCCCTGTCTGTGGCCACCACCGCCCTGGCCCTGTTTGGCTTCTCCATTTCCCGGAAGTTCTACATGCTCTGCCTGTGGGCGGTGCCCTACGGCCTGGGGGCCGGCAGCGTGGACGCGGCGCTGAACAACTACGTGGCCCTGCACTATAAGAGCCGCCATATGAGCTGGCTGCACTGCTTCTGGGGCCTGGGGGCCACCATCGGACCCTACATCATGGCCTACGCCCTCACAGGCGGGATGGGCTGGAACAGCGGCTACCGGATCATCTCCGTCATGCAGATCGTCCTCACGGCGGTGCTGGTGCTGAGCCTTCCCCTGTGGAAAAAGCCCGCCGGGGCGAAGGAAGCGGCGGGAGGCCGGGCCCTGTCCCTCCGGGAGGTTGTGGCCATTCCCGGGGCCAGGGAGGTCATGCTCTGCTTTTTCTGCTACTGCGCCGTGGAGCAGACCGCGGGCCTCTGGGCCAGCAGCTATCTGAATGGATATAAAGGTGTGGACGCCGAGACCGCCGCCCGGTTCGCGGGACTGTTTTACATCGGTATCACCGCCGGGCGGGCGGTGAGCGGCTTCGCCACGGTGAAGTTTTCCGACGCCGCCATGAGCCGCCTGGGCTTCGGGGTGATTGCCCTGGGCATCGCCGCCATGATTCTGCCCCTGGGAAACGGGGCGTCCCTGGGGGGACTGATTCTCATCGGCCTGGGCTGCGCCCCCATCTACCCCAGCATCATCCACGCCACCCCCGCCCACTTCGGCGCGGAGCGGTCCCAGGCGGTGATCGGGGTGCAGATGGCCAGCGCCTACGTGGGCACCTGCCTGATGCCGCCGGTGTTTGGCCTGATTGCCCAGCATGTGACGGTGGCCCTGCTGCCGGTGTACCTGCTGGCCTTGCTGGCGCTGATGGCCTTCATGCACGAGGCTTTGGAGAGAAAAACAGCAAAACGGAACGGATAAGAAAAGAATAAATAAGAGGCGGCCCCGGCCGCCTCTTTTCTTTTGCTCCCATTCGGCGGATTCCGGCAGGAGTAGGCCCCGGGCGGAATTTCCGCCCGGGGCAATTGTATTGCTGGCTTACGCGCCGGCCCGCCGCGATCCCCGGTCACGCACGGACCCGGCGGAGCCTCAGCTTCCCAAGAAGGGGACGTTCGGGGACATACCCGGCCTTTTTCAGACAGTGGAAGTAGGCGGGGAACAGGAAAACATCCGCCAGAATCCAGGCGGCGGGGTTGGCAAAGCACACCGCGTCAAAGCCCAGCCAGGGCACCAGGCACAGCCCGAATACGCCCCGGGCCACCATCTCGAACACCCCCGCCAGCACCGCCAGCTTGGAAAAGCCCAGGCCCTGGATGGTAAAGCGCAGCAGATTCACAAACAGCAGCGGGATGTAGAAGGCGATGCACGCCAGCAGGAACCGCCGGGACAGGGGCAGGATAACCTCCATGGCCGTCTGGTCCCGGGTGTCCAAAAACAGCGCGGCGGAGTTGCCGCCCCAGAGGGCCATGACCACGAAAATCACCACGCAATAGGCGATGCCCAGCACTGTGGTGCTCCGGACGCCCTCGTGGACCCGCTCCGGCTTTCCCGCCCCCAGGTTCTGTCCGGCGAAGGTGGCGGCGGTGGTGCCGATGGCATCCATGGGGCAGCAGCACACGGCGTTGACCTTGCTTCCGGCAGTGACGGCGGCCACGGCGGAGGAGCCCAGGCCGTTGACGGCGGTTTGCAGCAGGATGCTGCCGATGGCTGTGATGGAATACTGGATTCCCATGGGGATGCCCATGGTCAAAAGCCTTCCCATGAAGTAGCGCCGGGGCTGGAGGTCATCCCCCCGGAGGCGCAGCACGGGAAAGCGCCAGATCATAAACACCAGGCAGCCCACCCCGGAGATCAGCTGGCTGACCAAGGTCGCCCAGGCAGCCCCCGCCACCCCCATCCGGAAGCTGACGATGAACAGCAAATCCAGGGCCACATTGAGAAGGCTGGAGAGAATCAGAAAGAACAGCGGCGTTCCGGAATCCCCCAGAGAGCGGATGATTCCCGACAGGAGATTGTAGAGCATCAGGGCCGGAATGCCCAGAAAGATAACGGAAATATAGTCGTAGGCGTAGCCAAGCACATCCTCCGGGGTGTTCATCCACAAAAGGATGTCCCGGCACAGCAATACGGTGGCGGCGGTGAGGGCCAGGCCGATGGCCGCGCCCAGCCAGATCATATTGCCCACGAACCGCCGCAGGCCCTGGAAGTCCTTCTCGCCGAACTTCTGGGCCACGGGAATGGCGAAGCCGCCGCACACGCCCATGGCGAAGCCCAGCACCAGAAAGTTAATGGAGCCCGTGGAGCCAACGCCCGCCAGGGCGTCCACCCCCAGGAATTTTCCCACCACCACGGTGTCCACCATACTGTAAAACTGCTGGAACAGCAGTCCAAAGATCAGCGGGATCATAAACGACACGATGTGGGTCATGGGAGCGCCCACGGTCATGTCCCGGGCTGCGTTTTTTGGCATCATTTTCACCTCAAGATTTATTGATATTGCACGAGATTCTATCACTGCTTTTGTGGAATGTCAATAGGAAACCTGGGTTTTTTTCATAATCCCGGCCTCCGGGCCATAGGATTAAAGCACAAAGCTGCGGGAGGAATGCATCATGCGAAGATTCGCGCGAATTTTATGCCCGGTGCTGCTGCTGGGGCTGCTCTCGCCCCGGGCCGGGGCGGCGGAGCTGGCCCTGGCGGGCAAGAGCGCCGTCCTCATGGACGCCGCCACGGGCACCGTCATTTATGAGAGCAATTCCCACGAGGCCCTGGCCCCGGCCAGCGTGACCAAGGTCATGACCATGCTGCTGATCATGGAGGCCATCGACTCCGGGAAGATCGGCTGGGAGGATTCTGTCACCGCCTCTGAGGCCGCGGCGGCCAAGGGCGGCAGCCAGATCTATTTAAAGGTGGGGGAGACCATGTCCGTGACGGATATGCTCAAGTCCATCGCCGTCAGCTCCGCCAACGACTGCGCCTGCGCCATGGCCGAGCACATCGCCGGGTCCGAGGGGGCCTTCGTGGAGCGGATGAACAGCCGGGCGGCGGAGCTGGGCATGGTGGACACCCATTTCGTCAACTGCACCGGCCTGGACGACGGCCCCGACGCCGCCTCCCACCGGACCTCGGCCTACGACATCGCCCTCATGTCCCGGGAGCT
Organism: Clostridiales bacterium UBA3277; assembly: GCA_002362145.1. GTDB lineage: Bacteria > Bacillota > Clostridia > Oscillospirales > Oscillospiraceae > Faecousia. The sequence goes on along the minus strand of DETX01000101.1, from coordinate 1,308 downwards.
GATCAAAAACCATCCGGACATCAAAAAGTTCACCACCATCTGGATGGACACGGTCCGGGGCGGCGCCTTCGGCCTGTCCAACACCAACAAGCTCATTCGGTTTTACTCCGGGGCCACGGGATTAAAAACCGGCTACACCTCCGGGGCGGGCTACTGCCTCTCCGCCACGGCCCTGCGGGACGGCATGGAGCTCATCGCCGTGGTCATGGGGGCCCCCTCCGGCGCCGAGCGGAACGCCGCCTGCAAGTCTTTGCTGGACTATGGCTTTGCCAACTACGCCCTCATCGACCCCAGCCTGGGGGACACGCCCTGGGTGCCGGTGAAGCTGGGGAGCCTGCCCTCGGTGGACGCCCGGCTGGGCCAGGAGGGAAGCCTGCTCATCGACAAGGGGAAGAAAAGCGGCGTCACCACGGAAATCCGCATGGAGCCCTATCTGGACGCCCCGGTGCAGGAGGGGCAGCGGGTGGGCACCCTGACCCTGAAGGCCGGGGAGGAGACGCTGCGGGAGCTGCCCCTGGTGGCCGCCCGGCAGGTGGACCGGCTGACCTACGGCCAGATCTTCACCCGGGTGCTGAGGAAGGCGGCCATGGCCAAGGACCCTGTCTAAACCCCAAAAACAGGCTGTTCTTTTCGGGAAAGCTGTGATATGATGGGCATAACACCCACGGGCCGGGAAGCCCGGGAAACGGAGGATGCCCTATGGAAGAAACAAACAAGGAAATCGGAGACCTCTCGGCCTTCATCCGGGAGCAGGAGTCCCACAACCGGAAGATGCGCCGGCTGATGAAGATTGCCGCCGGGTGCGTGGCGGGAATTTTCGCGGTGGCCGTCATTGCCGCGGCGCTGGTGCTGCCCCCGGTGCTGGGGCTGCTCCGGGACGCCGAGGCCATCACCACCCAGGCCCAGGAGGTTCTGGAGGACGCCCGGCAGGTGACGGCCCAGGTGAAGGAGGCGGACCCCAAGGCCCTGATGGAGAGCGTGGACCGTCTGGCCCGGGAGAGCGAGACCGCCGTAAAGGACGTGTCGGAGCAAATCACCCGGGCGGTGGACATCCTGGACAAAATGGACATTGCCTCCCTGAACACGGCGGTGGACAATCTGGGCAAGGCCGTGGCGCCCCTGGCCAAGCTCTTCGGCGGCCGGTGAACAGACGCTCTCAAAGCCTCCCCTGAGTAAGGGGAGGTGGCACGGCGCAGCAGTGACGGAGGGGTTGTTTAGGCGGTTCTTCAAAAAGCCAGCGTTCGAGGGTGCACCGACGTGGAAAATCAATCCCTCAGTCAGCTTCGCTGACAGCTCCCTTTACACAAG
>DETX01000129.1:719-8980 GCA_002362145.1 Clostridiales bacterium UBA3277 | reverse complement strand
TTTTTATTGAATATCAGTATAATTGCGAAAAAATAACCCGGGCTGCGCTTTTGCAGCCCGGGTATTTTTCGTTATGTGGTTAAATTCTGAATCCACTTGCCCTGTTTCAGCATGATGGCGCCCAGGGCGCTTTTAATCAAATCGGTGCCCTGACAGATGGCATACAGCGGCAGGATGGACATATGGGCGAAGCGGCTCAGGCAGAAGGCCAGGGGCACGCACACCACCCAGACAAAGCAGCTGTCAAACAAAAAGGTCACCATGGTCTGCCCGCCGGAACGGAGGGTGAAATAAGTGGCGTTGGTGAAGGAGTTGAAGGGCATCATGAGGGCGGAGATGCAGATCAGCTGTGTGGCGAGAAGCCGCACAGAGTCGGTGGTGTTGTAGATCTTCGGGAACAGGCCGGAGAAGAGAATGATGATGAGGCCAAAGACCGCGCCGGAGAGAACGCTGACAGAGATGAGCTTCCGGTTGGTGTCCCGGACCTCATCCCGGTTTTGCCCGGCCCCCAGCATCTGACCCATGATGATGCCGACGGCGTTGCCCATGGAGAGAAATACCACACTGCCCAGGTTCCACAGCGTGGAGGAGATGTTCTGGGCGGGCACCACATCCAGGCCGCAGGTGGAATAGCACTGATTCAGGATGGCCATGCCGAAGGACCAGAGAAATTCGTTGACCAGCAGGGGCATTCCCTTGCGGATGATGGCCTTGAGGAGTCGGCCGGGAATGTGGAGGCTCCGGTACACCCCGGTCATATAGCTGTAGCGTCCGGCATGGGTGTGGGCCCAGGCTGCCACGATGGCCAGCTCCACGTACCGGGAAATCACGGTGGCGATGGCCGCACCCTCCACGCCCAGGGCGGGAGCGCCGAAGTGGCCGAAAATGAGCACATAGTTCAGGCACAGATTCACCAGCACCGCCATGATTCCCGCGGCCATAGGCACCACGGTCTCGCCGGTTTCCCGGAGGGTGGAGGAATAGGTGTTGGACAGGGCAAAGGGTACGAAGCCCCAGAGCATGACGTGCAGATACCGCAGGCCGTAGTCAAGGGCGCCTTGGGCCGTGGCGGCTTCTCCGCTGCCGGTCAGATAGAGGCCGATGAGCTGGGTGCCCCGGGTGAGAAACAGGGTGACGCCCAAAACCGACAGCAACAGACAGATCAGGAATTTAAACCGGAAGGTGTGCCGCACACCCTCGTCGTCCCGGGAGCCGAAGAACTGGGCGGTGAAGATGCCTGCCCCGGAGCTGGCCCCGAAGATGCTCAGGTTGAATACGAACAGCAGGCCGTTGACGATGGATACGCCGCTCATGGGGATGGTGCCCACCTGGCCCACCATGATGTTGTCCAGCAGGGATACGAAGTTTGTGATGCCGTTTTGGATGATGATGGGGACGGCCACCCCAAAGACCCGGCGGTAGAACGCCCGGTTGCCGATGTATCGATTGCGCATAGAAACCTCAGATGTAAAATTTTGTAAATGGATTTTTTCAGACATGACAGGGGAGGGGCGCTGCCCCTCCCCAAAATATCGCCGGGATACGCTGGGTGTGGATTATTGCTCTACGCCGCCGATAAAGACGCGCTTGGCGCTGTAATCGGGGGCGCAGATGAGAAAGTCCGCATACTTGCCCTCGGCAATGGAGCCCACCTTATCCTGAACGCCCAGGGCCTTGGCGGGATTGTAGGTGGCGGCCCGGACGGCCTCCTCCTCGGGGATGTTCCAGGACAGGACGTTCGTCAGGCAGCCCCAGAGGTTTGCCGCGGAGCAGCAGATGGTGCCGTCAGCAAGACGGGCCACGCCGCCTCTCAGGTAGCCCATCTGACCGCCCAGGTCAAAGGCGGTGCCCTCGGGCTGACCGGCGCAGCGGCCGGAGTCGGAGACCAGTATCATCCGGTTTTTGAACATGGTGAAGGCCAGCCGGACGGCGGCGGGGTGGATGTGGAAGCCGTCACAGATGATTTCAGCCTGAACTGCCGGGTTTTCCACGGCGGCGGGAATGGCGCCGGGGTTACGGTGGTGGATGGGAGGCATGGCATTGTACATATGGGTCAGGTGGGTGACGCCGGCGTCCACGGCGGCCTTGGCGTCGTCGTAGGTGCAGTCGGTGTGGGCGATGGATACGGTGCAAAGCCCCCTGGCCTTGGCCACGAACTCGGCGGCGCCGGGAAGCTCCGGAGCCACGTCCACGATCTTCACCAGGCCGTTGCAGCCCTCCCACAGCTTCCGGAAGGCCTCAAAGTCAGGCTCCCGGAGGTAGTCGGCGTTCTGGGCGCCCCGCTTTTTGTAGGAGAAGAAGGGACCCTCCATCTGGATGCCCATGAGCCGGGCGCAGCCCTGGGGAGCCTCCCGCACCAGCTCCACGGCGGTGGCGAAGGCCTTGGCCAGCACGTCGTAGGGAAGGGTCATGGAGGCGGGGGCGAAGGAGGTGACGCCGCACTGGGCGTAGAATCTGGCCATCTTCTTCAGGCCCTCATAGTCGCCGTCGGAGAAGTCCGCGCCGGAGTTGCCGTGGCTGTGGACGTCAATCAGACCGGGAATGACGGTGGCGCCCTGCAAATCAATGGCGTCTCCGGGGACATGCTCAGGGAGGACCGCCCCGAAAAGGCCGTCTTTGACTTCAAAGGCACCCATATGGAACTGAAAATCGGAGGTAAAGATTCGTGCGTTTTTATAGAACATGATCGATATTCTCCCTTCGTCGAAATATGATAATTCTATGGTATCATGACGGGACCCAAAAAGCAATGGAGAAAGTGAGAAAAACTTGTCGAAACAGACAAACGTCAGATGATTGACGAAAAAGCGGTGCTGTGCTATAGTATTTACCAGGAAAAATGACGGGATTCTTCTGAGGTGTATTTATGAACAGGCTGTTTTCCAATCAAAAACTGCTCCGGCTGATCTTTCCTCTGGTCATTGAGCAGACCCTGGCCACCCTGGTGGGCATGTGCGACGGCATCATGGTCTCCTCCGTGGGAGAGGCGGCGATCTCCGGCGTCTCCCTGGTGGACATGATCAACAATGTCATTTTGGTGCTCTTCGCGGCGCTGGCCACCGGCGGCGCCGTGGTGAGCAGCCAGCTGCTGGGGGCGCGGCAGGTGGAAAAGGCCCGGGAGAACGCCGGACAGCTGGTGCTTCTGGCCGGGGCCCTGGGCATTGCCGCCATGGCGCTGTGCGAAGTGTTTGCCCGGGGCATCATGCGCCTCTTCTTTGGGTCCATTGACGCGGACGTGATGACGGCGGGACTTCTCTATCTGCGCATCACCGCGGCATCCTTTCCCTTTATCGCTCTGTATAATGCCGGAGCGGCCATTTTCCGCAGCGTGGGCAACAGCAAGGTGTCCATGCAGGTGAGCTTTCTCATGAACGCCATCAACGTCGGCGGCAACGCCCTGTGCATCTACGGACTGCGCATGGGCGTGGCGGGTGTGGCGGTCCCCACCCTGGTCTCCCGCGCTGTGGCGGCGGTGGTGATTCTTACTCTGGCGGCAAAGCCAAAGCAGCAGCTTCGGCTGGAAAAGGGAAACCTGACGGCGGTAAACCACAAGATGATGCGAAGCATCCTCCACATCGGCATCCCCTCCGCCATGGAAAACAGCATCTTCCAGCTGGGAAGGCTGGTGGTGGTCAGCATGATCGCCCTGTTCGGAACGGTCCAGACCTCGGCCAACGCCGTGGCCAACACCCTGGATACGATGGGCATTCTGGTGGGTCAGGCCATGGGCCTTGCCATGGTGACGGTGGTGGGCCAGTGCGTGGGCGCCCAGGACCTGGAACAGGTCCGCTACTATGTCAAAAAGCTGATGCTTTGGTGCTATACCGTCATGGGCGTGTGCAACGCGCTGGTGATCCTGTTCCTGGATAAGCTCATCGGCTTCTACAGCTCCCTGTCACCGGAGACGGTGGAGCTGATCCGAACTCTGGTCACCATCCACGCCGGCTGCGCCATTATGCTGTGGCCCGCCTCCTTTGTGCTTCCCAACGCCCTACGGGCGGCCAACGACGTGAAGTTTACCCTCCTGGTGGGGGTGGGCTCCATGGTGGCCTTCCGGGTTCTGGGGTCCTGGCTCCTGTGCGTCCAGCTGGGAATGGGGGCAATCGGCGTGTGGATCGCCATGGTGGCAGACTGGATCTGCCGCACCGGCTTCTTTGTGGGCCGGATGCTCTCGGGCAAATGGAAGGATAAATACCATCCTGCCTAAGCCCAGGGGGGCAGCTTTTCAAAGGTCAGCGTTTTTCCGCCCAAGGGCAGGCGGATCTTACAGGAATAGAGCATGGGGGCCGGGGAGGAATCTCTGGCCCCGTATTTATGGTCCCCCACCAGGGGAAAGCCCCGGCTGGCGAACTGAACCCGGATCTGATGACTCCGGCCGGTGTGGAGCCGGATGCGGACCAGGCTCTCCGGCCCGGCGGAAAGCCTGGAAAATTCCAGCCGGGCCTCCTTGACGCCCGCCCGCTGCCGGGTGACCACAAAGACCTTGTTCCGCCGGACATCCTTCCAGAGAAGGTCCTGCCAGTCGCCCCTTTCCGGCGGCGTCCCGTGGACCAGGGCCACGTATTCCTTCTCCATCCGCCCCTCCTGAATGGCGCGGCTCACTTCCGCCGCCGCGGCCTTCGTCCGGGCGTAGACCATGACCCCGCCCACGTTCTGATCCAGCCGATGTACGGGAAAAATGTCGCCGCCCAAAAGCTGCCGGAGCGCTTCCGGAAGGGCGTGCTCCGCGTCAAGCCCCACTTCCTTGACGCAGGCCACGATAGATTCATCTGAAAATAAAATTTCCATGTGCGCCCTCCTGATTTGGATTTTTCCAGTATAGCACACCCTCAATCCATTTGGAAGGGGAAAACTCAGAATTATCTCTTGCTTTTTTGCGGATTTTTGGTAGAATACAAAAATATGGATAGAAATGGAGGATATTGTATGAGCACCCAAGACTACCGGCGAAAGTCCCCGCTGGTGATTTTCTTTTCTTACTTCCGCCGGCATAAGGCGCTGTTTTTCATCGATTTGCTGTGCGCCGTGGGCATTGCCGCGGTAGACCTTGCCTTCCCTCTGGTGACCCGCCAGGCCCTCTACGAGATGCTGCCCAACCAGATGTACCGGACATTCTTTGCCGTTATGGTCACCGTTGCGGTGTGTTATTTGTTCCGGGCCTTCCTCAATTACATTGTGGCCTACTACGGCCACACCTTCGGCATCCGGGTGGAGGCGGATATCCGCCAGGATTTGTTTCACCATATGCAGGAGCTGTCCTTCGACTTCTACGATCAGAACCGGACCGGCCAGCTCATGGCCCGCCTGACCACGGACCTGTTTGACCTGACGGAGCTTGCCCACCATGGGCCGGAGGACCTGCTGACATCGGTGCTCACCATCTGCGGCGCTCTGGTTGTGATGGCCTCCATCCGCTGGCAGCTGGCGGTGATCGTGACGCTGACCATCCCGGTGTTCCTCATTGTGGTGTTTCTCATGCGCAAGCGCATGAGCCGGGCCTCCCGGGCAGCCAAGGAAAAGACCGGCCACATCAACCAGGAGATCGAGAGCAGCCTCTCCGGCGTCCGCACCGCCAAGGCCTTTGCCAACGAGGAGACGGAGGCACGGCGCTTCGACGCGGCCAATGAGATTTTCAAAACCTCCAAGCGCCAGTTCCACAAAGCCATGGGCATGTTCCACAGCTCGGTGGAGTTCTTCCTGTGCAGCCTGAATGTCATCATTGTAGGCTTCGGCGGCTATTTTGTCATGAAGGGGTCCATGGACTACCGGGATCTGCTGACCTTCACGCTGTATATCTCCTCCTTTGTAAACCCCATGCGCAAGCTCAGCAGCTTCTCAGAGACCTTCGCCAGCGGCATGGCGGGACTGAACCGGTTTGTGGAAGTCATGCGCACCGAGCCCACGGTTCAGGATAAGCCCGGCGCGGAGCCGCTGAAGGATGTCCGGGGCTCCATCGACGTGGACCATGTGTCCTTTGCCTACGACGGGGACCTGGCGGTCCTCCACGATGTGTCCCTCCATGTCCGGCCCGGGGAGACGGTGGCCATTGTGGGCCCCTCCGGCGGCGGCAAGTCCACCCTCTGCCAGCTCATTCCCAGATTTTACGATGTGACCTCCGGCAGAATCTCCATTGACGGAAAGGACATCCGGGACGTGACCCAGAGGAGCATCCACGAGAATCTGGGCATTGTTCAGCAGGATGTGTTCCTTTTTGCGGATACGGTGTTTGAGAACATCCGCTACGGCTGCCCAAGCGCTACCCGGGAGGAGGTCATTGAGGCCGCGAAGAAGGCGGAGATCTACGACGACATCCTGGCCATGCCCCAGGGGCTGGATACCTACGTGGGAGAGCGGGGGACCCTGCTCTCCGGCGGCCAGAAGCAGCGCATCGCCATTGCCCGGATTTTCCTGAAAAACCCGCCCATCCTGATTCTGGACGAGGCCACCTCGGCCCTGGACTCCGTCACCGAGGCGAAAATCCAGCGGGCCTTCGACAACCTGGCCCTGGGCCGCACCACCCTAATCATTGCCCACCGGCTGAGCACTATTCGAAATGCCGACCGGATCATCTCCATTGCCGACGGCGTCATCACCGAAAGCGGCGCCCATGAGGAGCTGCTGAAAACCGACGGCATCTACGCCCAGCTCTATAAGACCCAAAACGCCCTGGCCCTGGAAGCCATGCGGTAAAAACCCCACCGGAATGGGCGGTGCTTCTAAGACAGCGGCCAGCCACAGCAGTTTGAACGGCTGTGGCTGTTCTTGCATATTATCCCGTTATGTGATAATATGGAACTAAACGGGTCTACAAATCGGGATTTGTGCAGTTCTCAAAATGGTGATTGAAAGGGGCATATAAATGAATAAAATTACTTGTGTATGTTTAGGTGTAAAAAGCATGGAAAAGGCGATTAAATTTTATCGAGATGGTTTAGGATATAAGACAGATTGTAAAGAAAACAATCCGTATGTATGCTTTTTTGATACGCCAGGAACAAAATTTGAATTATTTCCATTAGACCTATTAGTAAAAGATATAAACGAAAACGCTCCTCCACAAATAGGAAACGGATTTGGTGGTATTACATTAACATATAATGTAGAAAAGAAAGATGAAGTCGATAAAATCATTGAGTTAGTTAGAAATGCTGGAGGAACAATTGTAAAAGAACCACAGAATGTATTCTGGGGCGGCTATCACGCATATTTCAAAGATTTGGACGGATATTACTGGGAAGTTGCATGGGGGCCTGACTTTAAGTATGATGAAAATGGTATGCTGCAATTTTAGGTATGAATACATCAAGAGACAAATTCCAGTTTGTCAGACAAATACAAGTGCACCTTGCAGAGCCCCCGGGAGGGGGGCTTTCCACCCGGGGCACAGGAAAAGCGGCCTTCCGAACCGGAGGGCCGCCAAGATTTATACAGATTCCCGTTCCTTTTCCTTTTCTCGCTCCTTTTCCTTGTCCTCTTTGATCTGGGCCTGGAGGTGCACCGACAGCACCGCCAGAGAGGTGGCCATGTTCTCGTTCTGAACGAGAATATGGGGGGGTAGGTCCAGATGGGTGGGGGCAAAGTTCCAGATGGCCTTGATGCCGCAGGTGATGAGCTGCTCCGCCGCCGCCTGGGCCTGTTCCGCCGGCACCGTCAGGATGCCCATGAGCACCTTGTGAGTCCGGCAGAAGGAGGTGAGCCGGGAGTTGGGATAGATGGGCTTGCCATCGACGGAGGCCTCCGCCTGGGGCTTTAGGTCAAAGGCCGCCAGAATGTTCAGACCGTAGTCATCGAAGCCCCGGTAGCCCATGAGGGCCTGCCCCAGCTTGCCCGCGCCGATGAGCACGGCGTCGGTGGTGTTGTCGTAGCCCAAAAACTGCTCGATGTCGTCAATGAGGGCTTCCCGCTGATAGCCGATCTTGGGACGGCCTCCGTCGGAGACCATTGCCAGGTCCTTGCGCACCTGTACTTCGCCCATGCCCAGGGCCGCCGCCATGGCCGTGGCGGAGATGTTGGGAGGGGCCGTGTCCGGAAGATTTTTTAGGTATGCCAGATAGCCGGGAAGCCGCTTGAGCACGGATTTGGAAATTTTCTTACTGCTGTCCATGATTACTCCTTTTGAATCGGTACAAAACCATATCGATATAATTCCGTACCGATTATACCACGATTGGGAAAAAAATCAAGCGCAGCTTGTCTGCCGGAGAAATTCTTTGCGCAGCCGGGCCAGAATCCGCTTTTCCAGCCGGGAGATGTAGGACTGG
>DETX01000129.1:0-447 GCA_002362145.1 Clostridiales bacterium UBA3277 | reverse complement strand
GATGTAGGACTGGGAGATGCCCATCTTCTGGGCCACCTCTTTTTGGGTCAGCTCCCGGCGGCCTTCCAGACCGTAGCGCTGCAAAATGATCTCCTTTTCCCGGCTGGGGAGCTCTTCCAGGGCCTGCCGCAGCACTGCCACATCCACATCGTCCTCCAATGACCGGGAGATGGCGTCCGCGTCGGTGCCCAGGATGTCCGAAAGCAGCAGTTCGTTGCCGTCGCCGTCGGCGTTGATGGGCTCATCCAGGGAGACCTCGGCCTTTTGACAGGCGGTCTTGCGGATGTACATGAGAATTTCGTTTTCGATACAGCGGGAGGCATAGGTGGCCAGCTTGATTTTCTTGTCCAGACGGTAGGTGCCGATGGCCTTGATCAGGCCGATGGTCCCGATGGAGATCAGGTCCTCCAGATGGATGCCCGTGTTTTCAAACCGCCGGGCGATGTA
>DETX01000015.1 GCA_002362145.1 Clostridiales bacterium UBA3277 | reverse complement strand
AGGGCCTTGGCGGCGGCGTAGGACTCGGGATGGACACCGGTGTTGTCCAGCACTTCCTTACTCTCGGGCACCCGGAGGAAACCGGCGGACTGCTCAAAGGCCTTGGGGCCCAGCTTGGGCACCTTCTTCAGCTGCGCCCGGGAGGTGAAGGGCCCGTTTTCCTCCCGATAGGCTACAATATTTTTAGCGGTGGTGGTTGTCAAACCAGAAACCTGCTGGAGAAGGCTTCGGGAGGCGGTGTTGGCATCCACGCCCACGGCGTTGACGCAGTCCTCCACCACGGCGCCCAATGCGGCGTCCAGCTCCTTCTGGGGGCAGTCGTGCTGATACTGTCCCACGCCGATGGCCTTGGGGTCGATCTTCACCAGCTCCGCCAGAGGGTCCTGGAGCCGCCGGGCAATGGACACAGCGGAGCGGAGGTTTACATCATATTCCGGAAATTCCTCGGCGGCCAGGGGAGAGGCGGAGTATACGGAGGCCCCCGCCTCGCTGACGATCATGTAACTGGCCTCCGGGAAGGAACGCAGCAGCTCTACGGCCATGGCCTCCGTCTCCCGGGAGGCGGTGCCGTTGCCGATGGCAATGTGCTGTACATGGTGCTTGCGCATGAGGGCGGACAGGGTGGTGATGGCCTCCTGCTTCTTCCGCTCGTTGAAGGTGGGGTAGACCACGGCGGTGTCCAGCACCTTGCCGGTGGCATCCACCACGGCCACCTTGCAGCCGTTGCGGTATCCGGGGTCCAGGCCCATGGTGACAAAGCCCTTCACAGGAGGCTGCATGAGCAGGGGCTTCAGGTTCAGGGCAAAATTGTGGATGGCTCCGGCATAGGCCCGGTCGGACAGGTCACTGCGGACCTCCCGCTGGATGGAGGGGAAGATCAGCCGGTCGTAGGCATCCTCGGCGGCGGCACGGACAAAGGCGGAGACCAGCATGGTGGGCTTGAGGGCCTTCCGGCAGACCAGGGCCACGCCCTCGTTGCCAACCACAGCCACATTGGGTTTCAGAAAGCCCTCCTTTTCGCCCCGGTTCATGGCCAGAATCTGGTGATCCAGCAGCCGGGAGATGGGCTGGGAGAAGTCGTAGTACAGCTTATAAACCCCGTCCTCCGGGGCGTCCTCGGCGGCGGTGCAGGTAAAGACGCCCCGGCGCATCACCAGCTCCCGGAGGGACTTGCGGATGTCGGCGTCATCGGAGAGGTTCTCGGCGATGATGTCGTTGGCCCCCTGGAGGGCGCCCTCGATGGTTTCCACACCCTTTTCCGGGTCCAGATAGTCCTTGGCCAGCACAGCGGGGTCCTGCCCGTCCTGCTGGAAGATGGCATCCGCCAGGGGAGCCAGGCCCTTCTCCCGGGCCATGGAGCCCCGGGTGCGGCGCTTCTGCTTATAGGGCCGGTACAGGTCCTCCACCTCGGTCATGGTGGCGGCGCCGTCAATGGCGGCGGCCAGCTCCCCGGTGAGCTTGCCCTGATTTTCGATGGACTTTTTCACTTCCTCCCGGCGCTGCTGGAGGTTGCGCAGGTATTGGAGCCTTGTTTCCAGATTGCGCAGGGTGGTGTCGTCCATGGCCCCGTGCATTTCCTTGCGGTAGCGGGCAATGAAGGGAATGGTGTTCCCCTCGTCAATGAGGGAAATGACGTTTTCCACATATTCCAGCTTCTGTCCCAGCTCGGCGGCTAAAATTTCAGATATGGTCTGCATGTAAAATCTCCTTGGCGGCTATTTCCGGCTGACCCCCAGGGAGCCAGCCGGAAATGAATTCTTAATTTAAAGTATTCAGGGCGCTGCGGATGCGCGCCTCAGTCTGTTCCCTGCCCAGAATCTGCATAACGGTGTACAGGTCGGGGGAGTTGGTCTGACCGGTGACGGCCAGGCGGATTATGGTGGACACGTCCGCCACGGTGCCGGGGAAGGCGTCGGGGTTTGCCTTATAGGCCTTCATGTCCGTGGTAAAGCCCACGGCGGCAGTGATGGCCTTGACCTTGTCGAACCACGTGCCGGAGTCGTCGGAGATGTCAAAGCCCGCCAGGAACCGGTTCAGAACATCGGAAACCAGGGCCTTGTCAAACTCAAAAACGGGGGCGGCCAGGTATTCGTCGTAGAAGAAGCCCATATAGGGCTTGGCGTCCTTCCACACGGCCAGATCCTTCCGGGGCTTCTTGCCCCCGCGGCCGATGGCCAGAATCTTTTTCGCATAGTCCGGATCGGCGGTGAGCTTGCTGCCAAATTCCGGATCGAATTCCTCAGCCCACTGGACAAGCTGGTCGTAGACCTCCCCGGCGCTCATCCGGGAGATCACATTCTTGGATACGTCCACCAGCTTGGCGTAGTCGAAGAGAGAACCGGCGGGGTTCAGCTTCTTGGGGCTGAACTTGAATTCCTGGGGGGCGGCATCGGGATTTGCCCGCCGCCAGTCCTCGTAATTGGAGTTTAACAGGGTCGTGACATACTCGTACACGGCGGAAACCGGGAAACCCTCGGCCTTGTAGTAGGTCAAAGCCAGCTCCGGGTCCTTCCGCTTGGAGAGCTTCCGCTTGGAATTGCCGTCCATCTTCATCAGGGGTCCGATGTGGACGTACTTGGGCAGCTTAAAGCCCAGGGCCTTAAACAGCTGGATGTGGAAGGGCAGGCTGGGCAGCCATTCGTCTCCCCGGACCACATGGGTGGTGCGCATCAGCTCGTCGTCCACGGCGTGGGCGAAGTGGTAGGTGGGAATGCCGTCGGATTTCAGCAGCACATGGTCCACGTCATTTTCGGTGATGGTCAGCTTGCCCTTCACCAGATCGTCGAACTTGAACTGGTTTTCGATGGAGCCCTCGGAGCGGAACCGCAGCACCCAGGGGTTCCCGGCGGCCAGCTGCTCCTGGATGTCCTCCATGGAGCGGTCACGCCAGACGGCGTATTTTCCGTAGTAGCCGGTGGTTTCCTTGTTGGCCTCCTGCTCTAAGCGCATGGCGGAGAGCTCTTCTTCGGTGCAGAAGCAGGGGTAGGCCTTACCCTCGGACACCAGCTTCTTGGCAAAGACATGATAGATGTCCGCCCGCTGGCGCTGACGGTAGGGTCCGTAGATTCCGCTGTCTCCGTCCATGGTGGCGCCCTCGTCAAAGTGAATGCCATAGTGCTTCAGGGTGCTGATCAGCACCTCCACAGCCCCGGGAACCTCCCGCTTGGCGTCGGTGTCCTCCACCCGGAGGAACAGCACACCGCCGCTCTGGTGGGCCATCCGCTCGGAGACCAGGCCCTGGACCAGGTTGCCCAGGTGGACAAAGCCGGTGGGGGAGGGGGCCATCCGGCTGACCACGGCCCCTTCGGGCAGATTCCGTTTGGGGAACCGGGCCTCCACTTCCTCCGCCGTCTCGGTCACATCAGGGAATAGAAGCTCGGCAAGCGCTTGATAATCCATAGTTTTCTACCTCTTCGTTTTGAAAATATCTTGTTAGAGTATAGCATATCCAGCCAGAGAAATCAATGAAAAATCTCCTTGCGCTTAAGGGAAAGCTATGGTAAAATATCGGAAAATCCTTAAGGAAGAAAGTGTGACCATTATGAGCGAGATCATGACCGAAACCCCGAAGAAGCGGATGCTCTCCGGCATCAAGCCCTCCGGCGACCTGACCCTGGGGTCCTACCTCGGCGCCGTGAAGAACTGGGCGGAGCGGGCGGACAGCTACGACTGCTTCTACTTCATGGCGGATATGCACGCCATTACCGTCCGGCAGAACCCTGCCGACCTGCGCCGCCGGACCCTGGAGCAGCTGGCCCAGTACATCGCCTGCGGTCTGGACCCGGAGAAAAACACCCTGTTCATCCAGTCCCATGTCCACCAGCACGCGGAGCTGGGCTGGGTCTTAAACTGCTATGCCATGTTCGGTGAGCTGAGCCGGATGACCCAGTTCAAGGACAAATCCGCCAAGAACGCCGACAATATCAACGGCGGCCTCTTCACCTATCCCAGTCTCATGGCGGCGGACATCCTGCTCTACCAGCCGGACCTGGTGCCCGTGGGGGAGGATCAGAAGCAGCACGTGGAGCTTTGCCACGCCATTGCCCGGCGGTTCAACGGTGTCTACGGCGACGTGTTCAAGATTCCCGAGCCCTTTGTCCCGAAGGTCGGCGCCCGGATCATGAGCCTGACCAACCCCGCCGCCAAGATGTCCAAGTCCGAAAATGAGGACACCGGCCGGGTCCTGCTGATGGATTCCCCGGAGGTCATCATGCGCCAGTTCAAGCGGGCCATCACCGATTCCGACACGGAAAACTGCGTCCGCTACGACAAGGAGAAGAAACCCGGCGTCAGTAACCTGATGACCATCTATTCCTCCGTCACCGGAAAGACCTTCCAGGAGATCGAAACGGAGTTCGCCGGTCAGGGCTATGGCAACTTCAAGTCCGCCGTGGGCGAAGCCGTGGTGGAGACCCTCCGGCCCATCCGGGAGGAGGCTGCCCGGCTGATGAAGGACAAGGCCTACCTGGAAAAGGTATACCGGGACGGCGCGGAAAAGGCAAGCTATGTGGCCGAAAAGACACTGCGCAAGGTCTACAAAAAGGTCGGCTTTGTGGCAAGATGATGAAAAACGAGATAACCCGTAAGCGAGGAACTTACGGGTTATTTTTCGGCAGGAAATGCCCGCGGGGGCGTTTCCCGGGACCGCGCAGCGCCAATTCTCGGATTCCGAGAGAGATTCCAGGTTTCCAGGGTGGCATTCTCTCTGTCAGAATCTTAGAATCAGGGCATAAAGGCGCTGCACAGCGCCACAACAAAAGGAGGCTATCCTATGGAAAAGAAAACCATGGGCGCGTTTTTGGCCGCTCTGCGAAAGGCAAACGGAATGACCCAGAAGGATTTGGCAGACAGGCTGAATGTATCCGATAAAACCGTCAGCCGCTGGGAGCGGGACGACGGCGCGCCGGACCTGTCCCTGATTCCGGTGATTGCGGAAATTTTCGAGGTCACCTGCGACGAGCTGCTTCGGGGGGAGCGAAAGCCCCCGGAGGAGCGGGGGACGCCGGACATGACGTCCAAAGGTGAAAAGCAGCGCCAGCGGATTCTGAAAGCGACGCTCTCTCAATACAGAACCAGAACCCTGATCGCAATCGGCACATCGGTGATCGGATGGATTGCCGCGCTGATTTGCAACCTGGCGTTTCTGAGGGGGGTCCTGGGATTTCTCTGCGGGATGATCGCCTTTGCCGCAAGCATTTTCCTGCAATTGATCTTTACGAATACGGCGTTTCACAGCGTGGAGGATGCCGGCCTGGAGGAAGGGGAGCTGTCTGGCTTCCGAAAAGGGGTCATTGGCCTTGCCGAAAAGTCCATCGGTGTCACAACCGGACTCTTTGGCTTTACAGTCCCCCTCATGCTTGTGGCCGAGAACGCCTATATGGGGCTCAGCGCCCATCATATGCTCCTGCTGGGTCTGATCGGCGCCGGGGTGTTTCTGCTGATTTATGTGGTGGTGTGCTTTTTCCTCAACGCTTCCTTGATCAAAAAGGGAACCTATCTTCTGACCGGGAAAGAGGCGGAGATCTATCACCACAATCACACGCTGAAAAAGAACTGTGGCGTAATTCTGGCAGTCCTTTTGCTTGTGACGTTCCTTTGCCATCAGGCGGCCACCTCCATTTGGAGCCCCTGGTCCATCATGGAGGGCACCACCTTCGATGATTATGATAGCTTCGTCCAGTACATGGAGCAGGACGTGCCGATGAAATCTTATGGGCTTGCAGCCCCCGCCCTCGACAGTGCCGTAACGTATTTGGATGAAAACGGAAATGAGATCAGCGAAGAGGAGGCCCTGACCCGTACCCTGACGGACAGCCAGGGGAATGTGCTTTGCCAGTACATCCAAAGAAATGAGAGCGTAATCTCCGTCCGATACACGGAAAGAGAGAGAACCGTGCTGCCCATCACGGTAAGCACCCATGACGATCTGCAGGAGGCCGAGCATACCGTGGCGGTCCGGAATGTCATTTTTGGAGGCATCTATATCCTGGAAGCTGCCGCCGTTTTGGTGTTCTACTTCCGGAAAAGAGCAAAGTAAACGGAAATCCCGTCTTGCGAAAGACGGGATTTATTCTGTGCGGTTTTCAACTGTTTAGAGATGTATTAGAGATTCACAGGCTACAGTATGGGTATCCATGGAAGCACAAAACCAGCCCCAGCTGCCCCTTTGCGCTTCTCAATTTCAGAATCGCCCTGCTGAAGGAGGAAATCGCCATGAAAAAAATTCTATGTATCTGCCTGTGTCTGCTGCTCTCCCTGGCTGCCCTCACCGGCTGCGGCAGGGAAGCAGCCGCCCCCTCGGCCCCTGCCGACTCCGTGCCATCCTCCCCGCCGGAACTTCCCCGGCCCTCCACCGGGGAGCCTGCCGGGGCTGCCTCCGCGCCGGAGTCCGATCCGGCGTTTTCCTATAAGCCGGGGGACCTGGGCTCCTACGTGATGGCCCCTGCCGGGCTCGAGGCGGGGCCGGAGGCGCTGGACAGCATCCCCCTGGAGCTGCCGGAGGAGCTGACGTTGGAGAAGGTGTCCAACTGTCAGTATGACTTTGTCCTGGACGGCCGCCAGGTGGCGGGACTTTTGCTGCTGGACCTGCCGGAGGAGCTTCTGGAAAATGCCGGAAAATCCCCGGATGAGTTTCTTGTCTTTGCGGATTATCTGGGCAGACAGGTCATGCCCGACGCTTACCCGGGAACGGTCCATGTCAGCGGCGGCGGCCGGGTGCTGAATAGTGACCTAAACGGCGCCTATATTATGGTGAATTACGAGGGCTTTTGGACACACAAGATTTACCGCGGCGAAACATACTGCTATGATTTTTGGATGGACAGGGGTTATGCGCCCTACGACCCCAGCGTGATTCTGGAGAGCATCGCCGCTGCTGAAGATATCCGGCCCGAACGAAACAATGTGGAATTTGACTGGTACATGGAAAACCTTCCTAAGCAGGAGCGGGAGGATTTTCAGAAAAAGGCCGATGCCATCTACTAGTTTAGGCAGGCTTCCACAGCCGAGGCGTAATCCGGCCTCCCGAAGCCCCGGATGGAAATGTCGTTCAGAAGAAGGTAGCGGTAACAGACCTGGTCGTCCCGATTCCCCTCAATCACCTTGAGGAAGGGCCACTTGGTGCCCACCACGATGCCCACATGGTCCGCCCAGCCGGTGCAGTCTCCGGGCCGCCGGTTGTCCCAGTCATAGTAGATGAGATCCCCGGGCAGGGGAACGGCGCTGTCCTTTTCCTCCCAGGTTCCCAGCTCCTCAAAAAGGCCGATCTGCCGCTGGCAGCCGCATTCCACGGGGATGATGTCCGTAAGGCCCGCGTCCATAGCAGCCACGCTGACGAAGGCGGCGCACCAGCTGTCCTCGTCCGTCAGGACATAGTTCATGGGAAGCACCGGCTGGGCGTTATACCGGTCGAGGATCACCCGGTAGCTTCCGTCCGCCTCGTTAAGCCCCAAATATCCCTGGGCGGTCTCCACCAGGGACATTCTGAGGGCTGCTTCTTTTTCATCAACCTTCCAGTAAAAGCCCCAGGGCGCGAAGAGATAGTGCCCCGCCAGCGCCGCCAGGACCAGTCCCGCCGCCGCCAGCTTCACCGCCAGACGCCAGGAAAATTTCGTTTTCACAACCATGTGTCTACCTCCGACTTTATTTTCAATGGTAGGTTTCCCACATGATAGCAAAAAATCGACGAAAAGTAAAGAATTTCTACAGGAACAGATACAGCGCCAGGGTCAGCAGGGCCCGGTTCTGATCTTCCTGGCAGTCTCCTGCCATGAGAAGCAAGAGCAAAACGATCAGAAGATCCTCGGTATCCAGTCCCTTAGGCAGGAGATTCCGGAAAAAATCGCCGATGCCGCGGCCCCTTCCGGGATTCCCCTCCGGCCGGGAATGGGGCACGGGTCGCCGGGGTGGACGGCTGCCGCAGGGCGGCGGGGCACCGCAGGACCTGTTCTGCTGGCTTGGCTGCGGCTCCGGCTCACAGGGTGGCGATTGCTGCCGGTTGGGCTGCTGCGTTTGGCAGGGCTGCTGTGCCTGACAGGGCGGCGGCCCCGGCTCTGCCATGGGATTGCGGCGGAAGGACCCGTCCGGCTGGGGAACATACCGGTTGTACATCTTTTTCACCTCCCCGCCAGCGCCTGCAAGCCCCCGGAACCGAGAAACTGGGAGGCCAGTCCCGCCATTTTTGCGGCCCGCATGGCCCGTTCCAGCTTTTGAACCCGGTTTCGGCTCAGATAGGGATACAGGGCCTTGAGCAGGGTCTGCTCGTTCTGGTCGATGCCGCTCTGTCTGGCCATTCCGGCCAGGGAGCTCAAAAGTCTTGGGTCCAGAGCTGGCAGGGCAGCGGTAGACGGCGCCATGGCCTCTGCCGCTGCCGGGGCGGGGGCCGGAGCAGGCGAGGGAGGCGCTGCCGGGTTTGCGCCGCCGGCGCTCATGGCCTGGGCCATCTGGGAAATCTGCTGCATCATCTGGGGGTTGGAAAGAATGGCCCCCAGCTTTTCCTCCAATTCGCTCATCGGTTACCCTCCTCCAACTGCCGCAGCAGCCGCCGGGCCTCCGGAGAGGAGAGCAGGCCGGAAAGGACTTCCTTCGCGCTTTCATAGTCTCCGGCGGAAGCCTTCGACATTGCGTGCTGCAAATTCTGCCCGCCGGTGCGCTGCAGCAGGGAAATCAGCTGCTGTCCCGCCGGAGATTGGGCGATTTTTTGAACTTCGGACGGATCGATGGGATATTCCATAGGACGACCTCCTTTATTGGGAACAAGTGAAAAGCCTTCAATCAGCCACCGCCTCCGGAGGCTGTCTGTGCTTATGCTAGCCTATGCGGGGCATCGGCGAATGTTCCCAAAAAGATGACGCCCTCTGCTCAAAAAAAGCTGGACCTTCTTAAGGAAGGTCCAGCTTTTTTTAAATGGAGGGGTGCCGCTCACAGAGGGCCGCCCCCTGACACGGGGTCCATTTCCTGGGCCAGGATGGCATCCACCATGCCCTGGACAGAAATATGCGCCGCAGTGAGAAAGGGTGCGTCCAGATGCGCTTCCAGCGCCCTGGCCGTGACACCGCCGATGCAGACGCACTTTGTTTCGGGGGGCACGGCGCCAAAGGTCTTAAAAAACAGCTCCACACCGCTGGCGCTGGCGAAGGTCAGATAGTTAAGCCCTTCCGGGAGGGCTTCCTGGGAAAAGACAGGTTCCAGATCATAAACCGGGATGTCCTCCACGGAAAAGCCCGCTTCCCGCAGAATTTCCGGCAGTTCCCGGGAGCCGATGGAAGAGCGCAGCAGCAGGATCTTTTCCCCGGGCTGGGCAGCCTTTTGCAGGGCATGGGCCAGGTCCACGCTGGTGAATTTCCCCGGACACAGGCTTACCCGGAGGCCGAAATCCTCCAGAGCCTTTCCGGTGCCGCTGCCGATGGCGGCAATTTTGCAGGCGCTGAAAACCTGGGGAGACACCCGGCTCAGCAGGCTGCGGACGCCGTTGGGGCTGGTGAATACGGCCCAGCAGGGCTCTAACGTCAAGTCGGACAGCGTTTCCGGCAGGGCCCGGTCCACAATCCGGGACTGGGCAAGCCGCACCGTTTCGGCCCCCAGAGCTTCCAGGACGGAGACCTGTTTGAGGGCCACCGAGTCGGTGCCCGTGATTCCCACCCGAATCCCGGAGAGGGAAGAAAAGCCGTCCGGCCTGCCGCCGGGGGCGGTGTTTAAGTCCATGGCAGCCACCGGCCCCACCAGAATAATGGCGGGAGAGGCGGCCTTTGCGGCCTTTGCTGCCTGGGCCAGACTGCCCAGAGGTGCCCGGACGGTGACGGGATTGGGGGAATTCCCCCCGGAGAGCACCGCCGCCGGGGTGCTGCCATCCTTGCCCCCGGCCATCAGCCGGTCGGCGATGCGGGGAAGCTGGCCCAGGCCCATGAGAAAGACCAGGGTGCCATTCAACTTGGCAAGGGCATCGAAATCCCTGGGCAGACCGTCGGGGGTATCGGCGGTGTGGGCGGTGATGATGTGCAGACCCTGGCTGGCTCCCCGGTGGGTTACGGGGATGCCCATTTCCGCCGGAATCCCAATGGCCGAGGGGATTCCCGGGACCTCCCGGCAGGGAATCCCGGCCTTTTGCAGGGCCAGCATCTCCTCCCCGCCGCGGCCGAAGAGGTAGGGGTCGCCCCCTTTCAGGCGCACCACGTCCAGCCTGGACCGGGCGAGGGCAATGAGCGTTTCGTTGATCTCGGCCTGGGAGGCGGAGTGAGCGCCGCTGCGCTTGCCCATATAGATCCGCTGGGCGCTTTCCGGGGCCGCTTCCAGCAGGGCCGGGTCGATGAGATCGTCGTAGACCACCGCCTGACACCGCTGCAGCAGCCGCAGGCCCCGCAGGGTGATCAGATCCGCCTTGCCGCATCCGGCCCCCACCAGGCTGACCGTCCCCAGGGGCTTTTCCCAGAGAATGTCCTCCAATTCCCGGGAGTTTAGAACATCTCCCTTGCGAATACACCGGTCAAACATGGCCCGGAGGATTCCCGCCCGCCTGCTCTGGTCCGGAATTGTCTGCTTCAGCATTGGCCGCTGAGCGTCCAGATAGGCGAGAATTTTGTCCAGGTTGGGGGGAAGCTGGTCTTGAAGCAGCTCTTTATAGTATACCGCCGCCGTGGGACTGGCCCCTCCGGTGGAAATGCCTGCGGAAAATTTCCCCTGCTGCACCAGGGCAGGAAAGAGAAAGGTGCACAGAGCCGGATCGTCTGCCACATTGACGGGAATCCCCCTTTTTTTGCAGAGGGCGGCGGCCCTGGCGTTGACCTTTCGGTCATTGGTCGCCGCAATGACAAGGGCGGTTTTTCTGGATAGGTCCCAGGCCCGAAAAGGACGCCGCCTGACCGTTACCCCGGCCATGGCCTGGATTTCCGGCAGAATCTCCGGAGCAATGACCACCGGGGCGGGGCCGTAGGGGAGCAGCTTTCGCAGCTTTCGCAGAGCCACGGCGCCGCCGCCCAGGATGATCACCCGCTTTCCCGCGAGGCTTACAAACATCGGAAAATTTGGCATATTCATTCCTCCGTGGCTGTGCAATAAAATTGGTCCCCGTGGTCCGTGGAAACCCGGTGGACGGTGACGCCAAAGACCCGGTCCAGCACCTGGCTGTCAAAAACAGCCTCCGGGCAGTCGCAGAGGACCAGATCTCCCTGGTCCAGAACCCCCACCCGGTCTGCGGCCCGCAGGGCCATGGACAGGTCGTGGAGCACCAGCACCACCGCCTTCCCCAGGTCTGCCAGCTCTCTGGCCGTAGCCATGGTTTGAATTTGGTGGCGGATATCCAGATAGGTGGTGGGCTCGTCCATGAAAACGGTCTGGGTATTCTGGGCCAGGGCCATGGCCAGATAGACCCCCTGGCGCTGGCCGCCGCTGAGTTCTGTCACATTGGTATCCCGGTAGGGATAGCTGCCCGTGGCCTCCATGGCCTGCCGGGCAATCTGCCAATCCTCCTGCCGGTACCGCCGGGGGTAGGACAGGTAGGGAAACCGGCTGTGCAGGACCATGCGCTGGGCCTGAATGGAGGGGGTGTTTCGGCTCTGGGTGAGAAAAGCCGCCTGCCGGGCGATTTCTTTGGGCCTCAGCTTTTGAAGTTCCACCCCGTTATAGAGAATGGTTCCCCCCATAGGGGGCAGCAGGCCCAATGCGGCCCGGAGGAGGGTGGATTTCCCGCTGCCGTTGGGGCCGAGAATTGCCAGCACCTCTCCGGGACGAAATTCCATGGTCACATCCCGGACCACGGCCCGACCACCGTATCCGGCGGTGAGATTTTGAAGTCTGATCAAATTCTGCCTCCTTTCCGGCGGAACAGGAGCCACAGAAAGAAGGGCGCTCCCAAAAATGCCAGGACGATCCCCACCGGCAGCTCAAAGGGGGCAAAGAGCACCCGGGAGAGCAGGTCGCAGAGGGTTACAAAGGCCCCGCCCCCCAGGGCGCAGGAGAGAAGCAGGGGAAAGCTGTTTTCCCCCACAAATCTGCGCATGGTGTGGGGAACAATGAGGCCCACGAAGCCCAGAAGCCCCGCAAAGCTCACGGCTGCCCCTGCCAGCGCCGCCGCCAGCGTCAGCAGAAGAAAACGAACGGGCTTCACAGACAGCCCCAGGCTCTGGGCTGTGTCGCTGCCCAGGGCCAGCACGTCCAGATGCTGGGACATGGTCAAAAGAATCAGAATGCCAAGCAGGATCATCCCGGCGGGAGGTCCCAGCTTCCCCATGACCACCCCGTTAAACCCGCCGATCCGGAAGTCCGACACGCCGTTCAGGGCCTCCGGGACCATGGTTATCACCGCGTCGATGCCGGCGCTGAACAGATTGGATACGGCCACACCGGCGAGAATCACGGTGGTCCGGGAGGCCCCGGTCCATTGGGACAGCCCCATCACCAAGAGAATTCCCAAAAGCGCGCCACAGAAGGCGATGACCGGCGTGAACCGCTGGGCGGCAGGAGCCGCCGCGCAGACAACGGCCACCGCCAGCCCCGCGCAGGAATTGACGCCCAGAATGCCCGGGGAGGCCAGGGGGTTGCACAGCACGGTCTGAATCACCGCCCCGGACACCGCCAGGGCAGCGCCTGCCAGCAGGGCGGCGCAGGTCCGGGGCAGCCGGGAATAGAGGACGATCCGGGCGGCGGTGGAGGAGACATCTGCCCCCGTCAGCGCATCCAGAACCTGGCCGGGCCGGACCGGCACGGAGCCGGTCCACAGACTGAGGACGGCGGCGAAAACGCTCAGGGCTGCCAGGCCCGTCCAAAAAAGAATGTTACGCCGGGTAGAGGATATCCGCCAGCTTTTCATAGGCTTCACCCCACCTTTCGTTGGGTTTCAGATTATAGAGGTTGGGGTCCATAATAAAATACCGTCCGTTTTCCACCGCCGTAAGGGTGGCCCAGGCGGGATTGCGCAGTAGGGTGCTTTCCAGAATTTCCTGGGCGTCCTTGGGATCGGCGCTCTGCAGGACCACGAAAATATAGTCCGGGTCGGCGGCAAGTATGGCTTCCATGCTCAGCTGCTCCAGAAGGCTTCCGTCCTGGTCGGCCACATTGGCGCAGTCCATCGCCGCCAGCATTTCCCCCAGGACGCTTCCCTCACTGTTTTTCACCTTGCAGCTGGAGCCGGTGGCCCGAATATAGAGAACGCTGGGCCGGGAGCCGTCGGGCCGCTTTAGAGCCGCCTCCACCCGGTCTTTTACGGAGGTGCCGAAGGTTTCGTAATTTTCGGGATGGCCGGTGATCTGGGTGCAGATTTTCAGCATCCGCAGATAGTCCTCAAAGGAATTCACGGAAAAATAGGCGGCGTTCAGGCCCATGGCGGTGAAGGTCTCTTCCAGCTCCACGTTCCGGTCTGTCCCGCAGCTTGCAAGAATCAGGTCCGGCTCACAGGCAATGAGCTGCTCCAAATTCAGCGCCTTGGAGCCCCCCAGATTGACAATGTCCTCCCGCAGGGGCAGGTCGTAGTAGGTCCAGGTGGCATTGGTGGTGGCGACCAGGGTGTCGATGCCCCCGGCAAGATACCAGATGTCCGCGAAGGAGCCGATCAGGCTCACCACCCGCTGGGGCTGGTCCACGGTGATCTCCCGGCCTAAGTCGTCTGTAAACGTAAAGCCTTGGGTATCTTTCGGCGCGCTCTGGGGGGCGCATCCCGTCAGAAGCAGCAGCGCAAGCAGAAGGGAAAGCATCTTTTTCATTGGAAAATCTCCTTTCAATTTCAATGGATTCCGCGGGGAATACAAAAAAACGGATCGGGCAGGGAAAAGGGCAGAATTTCCCCTTCCCAAACTACGGAAAAAGGAAATCGTTTCAAAGCCCTTTCATCGCCTGCTGCGATCCGGCAGATTTCATTTTCTTTATTGTATCAGCCCGGGGGCGGCTTGTCAAGACCCCTGCCGGGGTGGCGGAAAGGCGTTAAGCCAGCGGTGGGGCAAAGGAATTTCTGCGGAAAGGAATCTTTTTATTTTCCCAGGTGGACTAAGGATTGACTTTCCCATAAATGCTGTGTTATAATCAAAAAGTTAGAAAAGCGCACAGTTTGGCCCTGGGAAAATAGAAAGAAAATGGAAGTTATCCATAAAAAATGGCAGAAAGGGCGGCGCCCCGATGGGGCAAATATCTGTTTAGGCTATTGGTTTTCGTAAGCACACTGACAATTTGCCATTGTCAAGCAGCCGCGCTTGCCTCTCCCT
>DETX01000088.1:14287-24130 GCA_002362145.1 Clostridiales bacterium UBA3277 | reverse complement strand
TTCTTCACCTCCGGCGGCACCGAAGCCGACAACTGGGCCATCTTCGGCACAGCAAAGCGCCTGGGCAAGCGGGGCAAGCACATCGTCACCACCGCCATCGAGCACCACGCCATCTTAAACTGCATGAAGGAGCTGGAAGCCCAGGGCTATGACGTGACCTACCTCCGGCCGGACAAGCTGGGACGTATCTCGATGGAAAGCCTCCGGGCCGCCCTTCGGCCGGACACCATCCTGGTCTCCATCATGATGGTCAACAACGAGGTGGGCTCCATCATGCCCATCGCCCAGATGGCGAGGCTCACCCACAAGCTCTGCCCCGACGCCGTTTTCCACACCGACGCCGTCCAGGGCTTTTTGAAGGTGCCCTTTGCCGCCAAGAGCCTGGGGGCGGACCTAATCAGCGTATCCTCCCATAAAATCCACGGCCCCAAGGGGACCGGGGCTCTGTACATCTCCCCCCGGCTCCGCTCCTTCCCGCCCCTGCTGCTGGGCGGCGGCCAGGAGGGGGGCTACCGCAGCGGCACCGAGGGGACGCCGGGAATTTTCGGCTTCGCCGCCGCCTGTGCCGCCGGGGCTACCACCATGAAGGCGGACACCTCCCGGGAGAAGGCCCTGCTGGATGCCCTGGCCGAAAAGCTGGCTGACCTTCCCGGCGTGGTGGTAAACGGCGCCCACGACGCGCCCCACATTCTCTCCCTCTCAGTACCCGGGGTGCCCACCCAGAACACCATCAACATTTTGCAGGACGCGGGCATCTGCGTCAGCACCGGGTCCGCCTGCGCCAAGGGCCACCGCAGCCATGTTCTCGAGGCCATGGGGCTGCCTGCCCCGGTGATGGACGGCTCCTTCCGGGTCTCTCTGTGTCGGAATACCTCCCAGGAGGAGCTGGAGCAGCTGTACGACGTGCTCCGGCAGGAAATCCTGCCCCGGGCCCGGGCTTAAATTGCACGTTCTGCACGATTGCCCTGTAAAAATAAGGACGCCGATTGTGAAAATCGGCGTTTTTCTTTGAAATATGAAAGAGCCGACAAAAAAAGTTGCAAAACTACTTGTTTTTTTCACTCCCATTTGTTACAATATGGGCTGTCAGATTCTTTAATGGAAGGACAGATGTTCATGAGTTATGTAGATGAGGTCTTAGATCGGGTCAAAAAGCAGAACCCCGACCAGCCGGAATTTCAGCAGGCAGTCTATGAGGTTTTGGAATCTCTTCGGCCCGTGATCGAAAAAAATGAAGAGAGTTATCGCAAAAATGCCTTTCTTGAGCGGCTGACCACCCCCGAGCGGTGCATCCTGTTCCGGGTGCCCTGGGTGGACGACAAGGGCCAGGTCCAGGTCAACAACGGCTACCGGGTCCAGTTCAACAGCGCCATCGGGCCTTATAAGGGCGGACTTCGCTTCCACCCCTCCGTCAACCTGGGGATCATCAAATTCCTGGGCTTTGAGCAGACCTTTAAAAACAGCCTCACCGGGCTGCCCATCGGCGGCGGCAAGGGCGGCTCCGACTTCGATCCCAAGGGCAAGTCCGACCGGGAGGTCATGGCCTTCTGCCAGAGCTTTATGACCGAGCTCTTCCGCCACATCGGCGCGGATACCGACGTGCCCGCCGGGGATATCGGCGTGGGCGCCCGGGAGGTGGGCTACCTCTTCGGCCAGTACAAGCGCCTGCAAAACCGCTATGAGGGCGTCCTCACGGGCAAGGGCCTGAGCTTCGGCGGCTCCCTGGCCCGGACCCAGGCCACGGGCTATGGCCTGCTGTACCTTGTGGAGGAGATGCTCCGCTGCAACGGCAAGTCCCTGGAGAGCAAGACCGTGGCCGTCTCCGGCGCGGGCAATGTGGCCACCTACGCCATCGAGAAGGCCTGGCAGCTGGGGGCCAAGCCCGTCACCTGTTCCGACTCCACCGGCTGGATCTACGATCCCGACGGCATTGACGTGGCGACCCTCATCGAAGTCAAGCAGGTCCGCCGCGCCCGGCTGACCGAGTACGCCAAGGCCCGGCCCAACAGCGTCTATCACGAGGGCAGGGGCGTGTGGAGCACCAAGTGCGACGTGGCTCTGCCCTGCGCCACCCAGAACGAGCTGCTCCTGGAGGACGCGAAAACGCTGGTGGCCGGAGGCTGCTTCGCCGTGGCCGAGGGCGCCAATATGCCCACCACCCTGGACGCCACGAAATACCTCCAGGAGAGCGGCGTTCTCTTCTGCCCCGGCAAGGCGAGCAACGCCGGCGGCGTAGCCACCTCCGCGCTGGAAATGAGCCAGAACTCCCAGCGCATGAGCTGGACCTTCGACGAGGTGGACGCCAAGCTGAAAACCATCATGGTGAACATCTTCCACAATCTGGACGACGCCGCCAAGCTCTACGGCATGGAGGGCAACTACGTGGCAGGCGCCAACATCGCCGGCTTCCTGAAGGTGGCCGATGCTATGAACGCCCAGGGGATTGTGTAATCCTTCCTCAGATTCAAAAGCCCGCCCCTTGAAGGGGCGGGCTTTTCTATCTCCAAAGCATTTCTATTTCCTCACTCAGATATCCAATCAATTCCAGAGCTGTGGGGATCTCGCCCTGGCAAGGAGTTTGGGCCCATTTTTGAATTGACGCCAAATCTCCCCGCTGGTGAATCTCTTCCAGCGTGGTGTGTATCATCTCCTCGATATCCGCTATGATCTTCTTTTCTGTGACTCCCTCCCTTACAGCCAATTCCCGAATGGCTCTTCGGGCTTCCTTTTCTCTCATGGAATTTTCCCCCTTCTCATGTCTAAGAAGTCTAACAAGATTTCTTAGAACTTATATTTCTAGTCTACTAAAGGTAGACTATCTATGTCAATTCATTTCCATCGACATTTTTCGACATAGGAAGGGGCTCTCAAATATGGAGGAATACGGCACCATCCGAATCAAACTGGACGAGCTCATCCGCAAGGCGGGGATCAGCAAAAACAAGCTGAGCCACCGGGCCGAGATGCAGCGCTCCCAGATCAATCACTATTGCAGCGGCGAGATTACCCGGCTGGACACGGACGTGCTGGCCCGCATCTGCGCCACGCTCCACTGCCAGATCGGCGACCTGCTGGAATACGTGCCGCCGGAGAAAACAGAATAGCAGGACCGGGGCTTCTTTCAGCCCCGGTCCTGTTATTTTATCGAAAATTGCAGAAATTTTTCAAACAGCCTCATTGCATTAAGGCAACAAACAGGGTATTCTTAAGGCGGGAGGTAGCACAGATGGCAAACGAAGAAGAAAAGGATTTTAATGCTATGCTGCACGACAATAAGGATATGCCCAAATTTCAGACGATTACAGATCAGAAAAGTATTGAAAAATATGGCGGAAGTAAAATGTACTTTGCTCCGCCTATCGACTATGACCGGGTCATGAAGCAAATCCCCTATGGCAAAGTGATTACGGTTGGAAAAATACGGGATTACTTTGCGAAAATGAGCGGCGCGGATTTTACAGAGCCGATTACGGCAGGAATTTTTGTTTCGATAGCAGCGTGGGCAAGTTATCAGCGTTCCGAAGATGAAACGCCTAATTGGCGGACCTTGAAGGCGGATGGAGAACTCAATGCCAAGTATCCAAATGGTATTGACGCACAGAAAGCAAAATTAGAAGCAGAGGGGCATACCATTCTCCAAAAAGGCCGTAAAAACATCCGCTACTACGTAAAGGATTACGAAAAATTCCTTTTCGACCTGAAATAAGCAGGACCGGGGCACTTCTGCTCCGGTCCACAATTTCTTTACGTTCCCGGTTCGTCGGGATAGTCGGCTTTGTACTTTTCCCAAACCTCCACCTGTTCCTGACGCTTCAGGCCCCGGCGGACCAGCTTCTTGATGATGTCATAGATCACCGCGAATACCGGCACGGCAATGAACATTCCCGCCACGCCCCAGAGACTTCCGAACGCAATGATGGAGAACAGCACCCAGAAGCTGGACAGGCCCGTCCGGTCCCCCAGAATCTTGGGCCCGATCACATTGCCGTCCAACTGCTGGAGGGCAAGGATGAAAATGATGAACCAGAGGCCCTTGATCGGGGACTCGATCATGATCAGCAGGGTCGCCGGTACGCCGCCGATGAAGGGTCCAAAGTAGGGAATGACGTTGGTCACGCCCACAATGGCCGAGACCAGCAGTGCGTTGGGGAAGCGGAAAATCAGGCAGCCGATGTAGCACAGCACGCCGATGATGGCCGAATCCAGGAGCTTTCCGTCGATGAAGTCTCCAAACACCCGGTCCACAAATCTGATTTCCCCCAGCAGGGCGTCCGCCCACTTGGGCTTGAGCACGCTACGCACGATCAGGACCCCCTGGCGGGCGAACTGCTTCCGGCTGGACAGCAGATAGCAGGCCACGATCAGGCCGATCAAAATATTGTACAGGGCCTTGAACACCCGGTATACCCCGGTGCCCACACCGGATACGAAGCCCATGATGTTATTCAGATAGGGCTGAAAAAATTCCCGGACCCAGCTCTCAATCTGGACATAGTAGGTCGAATAGAGATTGTTGGCAATGTCAATGAGCTTCTCATTGTTGGCAAACGTCACCTGGGCCCAGGCCAGAAGCTCGCTGACCTTCCCGGGGATGCTGCTCCACAAGGTGACGATGCTGGTGACCAGCTGCGGCAGGATCATGATGATGACGGCGTAGACAATCAGAAGTCCTGTCAGAAGGCTCAGCGCCACGGACAGTCCCCCCGCCGCCTTTTTCATTTTCGGCGGCAGGACCCGGGCCAGCTGTCGCTCATAGGCATTGCACACAGGCCGCAGAAGATAGGCCACTGCCCCGCCGATGATGAAGGGCGCCAGGACCTCCTGGGCCGTGGCCACCGCCTCTCCCACGCCCTGGAAGCGGTATACGAAGAAGAAAACCAGAATGCTCAGGCTGATACCGCCGAAAATGGAAAGCATCAGGTAGATATAACGTTTTTTTCGGGGATCTGTCAAATCCATCGCTCCTTTCTTAAGTTTCATATTAGATCAGATAAGAATAGTATATCAGTCCGGACAGGCCGCAGTATGAACAATATGTGAATATTTGTGGCTGCTGTCGAATTTTGGGACATGGAAAGTTTACATCCATCCCCTTGCCATGGAAGGAAATTTTGGATATAATATAGAAAAAATTTAGGGAGGTTACGCCGATGTATTATTACGGTCTGGACTGGACCTATGTGGTGCTGGTCCTTCCCTGCCTGCTGCTGTCCCTGCTGGCCAGCGCCAATGTCAATTCCACCTTTAAAAAATACTCCACTCAGCTGTCCATCCGGCGCATCACCGGGGCAGACGCCGCCCGGCGGGTGCTCTCGGCCAACGGCGTCTCCGGCGTCCGCATCGAGCCCATTCGGGGAAATTTGACGGACCACTTTGATCCCAGGAGCAATGTGATCCGGCTGTCGGAAAACGTCTACGGCAGCACCTCCATTGCCGCCATCGGGGTAGCCTGCCATGAGGCCGGGCATGCCGTTCAGTACGCCCGGGAGTATGTGCCCATGAAGGTCCGGGCGGCCATCATTCCCGTGACCAACTTCGGTTCCAGGCTGGCCATGCCGCTGATCCTGCTGGGACTGGTATTCTCCACCATGAGCTACTTTGGCGACACCCTGGTCTATCTGGGCATCGCCTGTTTCGGACTGTCCGTGGTCTTTCAGCTTGTGACATTGCCCGTGGAATTCAACGCCAGCCGTCGGGCCGTCCAGACCATCGACAGCGCCGGCCTTCTCACGGAAGAAGAACAGCGGGGTGCGAAGAAAACCCTGCGGGCCGCCGCTATGACCTATGTGGCCGCCACCGCCGTGGCCCTTTCCCAGCTTCTGCGGCTGCTGGTGATCTTCGGTGGGAACCGCCGCAGACGGGACTAACGGGGAGGGAGAGCCTATGGCATCCTGGATGGTTCACCTGCGGATCGCGGACAGGCTGCTGGATGAAATCCCGGATCTGCCCGCCACGGAATTCATTGTGGGCAATATCGCCCCGGACAGCGGCGTGCCCAATGAGGATTGGACCAGCTTCACCCCCAATACCACGGTTTCCCATTTTAAAACAGAGACGAAAAAAGCCGACCCCGACGCCTTTGCCCAAAAGTATTTCACCCCGGAGCTGCAGGCGGGATACAGCCGGCGGCAGTATGGATTCTACCTGGGCTATCTGGTCCACCTGATCACCGATGTGCTGTGGGCCCGGGACATCTACGCCCCCTCCCGGGTCCGCTTCGCGGCAGAGCGGGACCGGGACCCGGAGCGCTTCGTCTGGAAAATGAAGGAGGACTGGTACGACCTGGATTACAAGTACCTGCGGGACCATCCTGATTTCCGGGCCTTTGGGATTTATCTGGGAGCCGCGGGTTTTGTCAACGAATTTATGGAGGACTTTGCCCCCGATGCCTTTGACAACCGCCGCCGGTACATCACGGACTTTTACCTCCAAAGCAATGACCACCTGGACCGGGAATATCCCTATCTGACTGAGGAGGAGATGGACGCCTTTGTGGAAACCTGCACGGCGGAAATTCTCCGGCTGCTCCCCGGCTATTGCCCTTCGAAGGAAGCCGCCCCAAGCTGCCCCCTTTAAGCGATCGGGCGCATTTTTAACACGCCGCCTTCCGCCCTGTATTGACAAACAGGGCGGATTTTTGTATAATTTTTCCGTTTGAATGACAAAGGAGAAGAATTATGGAAGAATTGCTGGAACTGTATCAGACTATGGGCATTTCCCCGGCGGTATACGCCTATGGGGAGAAGGCCCTTGAAAAATTGCGTCCCCGGTTCGACCGGATCGATAAAATCGCCGAGTACAACCAGGCCAAGGTGCTCCGGGCCATGCAGAAAAACAAGGTCAGCGCCGCCTGCTTCGCCGCCACCACCGGCTACGGCTACGACGACCTGGGCCGGGACAGCCTGGAACGGGTCTATGCCGACGTATTTCACACCGAGGCGGCCCTGGTCCGGCCCCAGATCACCTGCGGCACCCACGCCCTGACCGTGGCCCTCAGCGCGAATCTCCTCCCCGGAGACGAGCTGCTCTCCCCCGTCGGAATGCCCTACGACACCCTTCAGGAGGTCATCGGCATCCGGAAAAGTCCCTGCTCCCTGGCCGAATACGGCGTTTCCTACCGGCAGGTGGACCTGCTGTCGGACGGCAGCTTTGACTACGACGGCATCCGCCGGGCCATCGGCCCCAAAACCAAGCTCATCACCATCCAGCGCTCCAAGGGCTACGCCACCCGGCCCACCTTCTCCGTGGAACAGATCGGCCAGCTCATCGCCTTCTGCAAGGAGGTCAAGCCCGACGTGACGGTCATGGTGGACAACTGCTACGGCGAGTTTGTGGAGGAGATCGAGCCCTCCGACGTGGGGGCCGACATGACCGTGGGCTCCCTCATCAAAAATCCCGGCGGCGGCCTGGCCCCCATCGGCGGCTATATCGTGGGCACGAAACAGTGCGTGGAGCGCTGCGCCTACCGGCTCTCCGCCCCCGGCCTGGGTCAGGAGGTGGGCGCGAATCTGGGTCTGATGCCCGCCCTCTATCAGGGCTTCTTCCTGGCCCCCACGGTGGTGGCCGGGGCGGAAAAGGGCGCCATCTTCGCCGCCAGTCTCTATGAGCCCCTGGGCTTCCGCTGCGTTCCCGGGGCGGAAGAGGCACGTCACGACATCATTCAGGCTGTGGAGCTGGGCAGTGAGGCGGGAATGGTGGCCTTCTGCAAGGGCATCCAGGCGGCGGCGCCGGTGGACTCCTTCGCCACCCCCTACCCCTCGGATATGCCGGGCTATGAGGACAAGGTCATCATGGCCGCCGGCGCCTTCGTCCAGGGAAGCTCCATTGAGCTCTCCGCCGACGGCCCCATCCGGCCTCCCTACGCCGTGTATTTCCAGGGCGGCCTGACCTGGAATCATGCCAAGCTGGGCATCCTGCTGAGCCTGCAAAAGGTGCTGGAAGCGGGACTGGCGCAGCTGTAATCGCACCAGAATCAGCAAAAACCTGCCTGCTGAAAAAAAGATATGTCCCCTGTCTATCTGACAGGGGACCTTATCTAAAACAGCAGGCAGGGATTTTTTATGGCTTTCGGTCGGGCCGGACAAAGGGCGGCCGGATTTTTTCCTCCGTCAGCGCGCCGTAGAGCTCCGGACGGCGGTAGGCATTGCCGTGGACCTCCTCACTCCGGTAGGAGCGCAGCATGGAAAGATCCAGATCGGCGTAATAGATGCCCTCTCCCTCCCCCGCCTCCACAAGGCAGGTGTCCCGGGACTGGGGGAGCTCGGGAAGATAGGCCACCCCGTCAAACACCGTGGAATGGCCGTTGCAGTCCGGCTTCCCGGCGGGATAGCTGCAGGTGGCAATGCAGAGCATATTTTCATAAGCCCGGCCCCGAAGCTGGCTCAGGCGGTTTATCTCCATGGGGCAGGCGTTGGGGGTCAGAATGAGTTCCGCTCCCTGAAGCATCAAAAGCCGGGCGCTCTCGGGAAACTCCCGGTCGTAGCAGATCATGATTCCCACCGGAACGCTTCCCGCCGTTGTATCCAACTCCGCCGTATAGAAGCCCTCGCCCCGGGTCAGCCGGGCCTCGTCCCCAAAGTCACAGGTGTGGACCTTGGCATAGAGGAGCTTCCGCTCCCCATGGCGGTCAAAGAGGACGGCGGCATTTCTGGGCAGCGGCTCCCACTGCTGCAAAAAGCCCACACAGATGGCCATTTCCGTTTCCTTGGCCAGCGCCGCGAATTCCATCAGAAAGGGGTCGTCCTCCCCGATGGCCAGAGCCTTGAGCGCTTCCTCTTCCTGGGGGATCTCATAGCCGCAGCTCCACATCTCCGGAAACAGGGCGATGTCCGCCCCCGCCTTCCGGGCGGCGCGGCAGGCGGCCAGGCCCTTGTGAAGATTCTCCTGCCGGCTTTTGCCGGGCAGGAGCTGCATCAGCGCGATTCGAATCTTAGCCATCAGGCTTCCAGATACTCCACGAAGCCCAGGGTCATATAGTCCAGATACACCTGCTTATCCGGGGTCTTGCCCATGGTGACCCGGTGGCAGCGGACCTCCCACACCATCTGGCCCTTATACTCAGACTTCTTGATTTCAAAAACGTGGTTCCAGCTGCGGCCTTCCATGTACTGGGTCTCCCGGACGAAGCGGATGAGCTCCAGGCGGCGGAAATTGAAGGTGGGGAAAGCGTTTTTTATGCAGGCTTCAAAAAGAGCCTCCGCGTCCCGGACGCTGCCCAGCTCAAAGGTACTGCGGATCATGGCACCGTAATCTTCCATAATTTGCGGCCTCCTCAGTCTTTTTTGGCGGGGGGGACACCCCTGTCACCTTCATGATACCTGAAATTTCCGGTGCTGTCAACGAAAATGGTTGCCTTTTCCGGTTTTTTTCCTTATACTATATCTATCAAATTTTTGAGGTGATCTCTATGCTCCAAACTGAAAAACTCAACCTCACCATGCTCTGCGATTTTTATGAGCTGACCATGGGCCAGGGCTACTTCGCCTGCGGCTATGGCGACCGCATTGCCTACTTCGATCTCTTCTTCCGCCAGTGCCCCGACGGCGGCGGCTTCGCCATTGCCGCAGGATTGGAACAGATCGTGGACTACATTCAAAATCTGCACTTTTCCCAGGAGGACATCGCCTATCTCCGGGGCCGGAAGATGTTCAGCGAGGAATTTCTTTCCTACCTCGCTGATTTCCGCTTTACCGGCGACGTCTGGGCCGTCCCCGAGGGCACCCCGATCTTCCCCCAGGAGCCCATCATCACCGTCCGGGCCCCGGCCATCCAGGCCCAGCTCATGGAGACCTATCTGCTTCTGTGCATCAACCACCAGAGCCTCATCGCCACCAAGGCCAACCG
>DETX01000088.1:5564-14010 GCA_002362145.1 Clostridiales bacterium UBA3277 | reverse complement strand
ATCGCCACCAAGGCCAACCGGGTGATCCGGGCCGCCGAGGGCAGGACCGTGCTGGAATTCGGTTCCCGCCGGGCCCAGGGCGCCGACGCGGCCATGCTGGGCGCCCGGGCGGCCTACATCGGCGGCTGCCACGGCACCGCCTGCACCATCTCCGACCAGCTCTACGGCGTGAAGGCCGGCGGCACCATGGCCCATGCCTGGGTGCAGATGTTTGACAGCGAATACGAGGCCTTTAAGGCCTACGCCCAGATGTACCCCACCAACGCGGTGCTGCTGGTGGACACCTACAACACCCTCAAGTCCGGCGTGCCCAATGCCATCCGGGTCTTTGACGAGGTGCTCAGGCCCATGGGCATCCAAAAATGCGGGATTCGGCTGGACTCCGGCGACATGGCCTATCTGACCCGGGAAGCCCGGAAAATGCTGGATGAGGCCGGCTGGGAGGGCTGCCAGATCTCCGTGTCCAATTCCCTGGACGAATACATCATCCGGGATGTGCTGCGCCAGGGGGCCAAGATCGATATGTTCGGCGTGGGCGAGCGGCTCATTACCGCCCGGTCCGAGCCCGTCTTTGGCGGCGTATACAAGCTGGCCGCCATTGAGGAGCCGGACGGCACCGTGGTTCCCAAGATCAAGATCTCCGAAAATGTGGGAAAGATCACCAACCCCCACTACAAGAAGCTCTACCGCTTCTATGCCAAGGATACCGGCAAGGCCATTGCCGACTACCTGACGGTCTACGACGAGACCGTGGACGACAGCCGGGATCTGGAGATCTTCGATCCCGACGCCACCTGGAAGCGGAAAACCGTCTACAACTTCACCGCCAGAGAGCTCCAGGTGCCGATTTTCAAAAACGGAGAGCTGGTATACGACCTGCCCCCGCTGGAGGACATCCGGACCTACTGCCGGGAGCAGGTGGACACCCTCTGGGACGAGATCAAGCGCTTCGACAATCCCCAAACCTACTATGTGGACCTGAGCCAGAAGCTCTGGGACATCAAGTACAGCCTGTTAACGCGCAGTGGCATATAATTTCAGACGGACGCCCGCCTCTTCCGTGGCCCTGGGAGGGGTGCTGGCCGCCATGGCCGTGGTCATTATGGCCCTGGGCACCCTCATTCCCGTTGCCACCTACGTCTGCCCCATGCTGTGCGTACTGCTGCTGCAAGTGGTCTATCTGTGCTGCGGCAGGCGCGTCGGCTGGGCCTGGTACGCCGCCGTGGCCATTCTCTCCGGGTTGCTGGCCCCGGATAAGGAAGCCGCCGCCATTTTCCTGACCCTGGGGTACTATCCGCTTTTAAAGCCCTGGCTGGACAGGCGCAGGCTTAAATGGCTGTGGAAGGGGCTTCTCTTCAACGCCGCCATTTTGGCGACCTACCTGGGCCTCATGTTCCTGCTGGGAATGGAGGCCCTGGCGGCAGAGTTTCATGAGATGGGCATGGTTCTGAGCGGCCTTCTGCTGCTCATGGGGAATCTGGTCTTTTTCCTGATGGACCGGCTGCTGGACCGGAAAACCTTTCGGAGGCGGAAACCATGAGCGAGGGCTGGTATCTGTACATTCTCCGCTGCGGCGACGGCAGTCTTTATACCGGCATTACCCCGGATGTGGAGCGGCGGCTGGAGGCCCACCGGTCCGGCAGAGGGGCCAAATACACCCGGGGGCGGGGGCCGCTGGAGCTTGCCTATCAGGAGCTCTGCGGCAGCCACTCCCAGGCCCTGAAACGGGAAAAGCAGATAAAGTCCCTGCCCCGGGAGAGAAAGCTGGCGCTGATTCAGGTAGGCGGCGGCGACTGAGCACGCCTATGCTTCTGCCCCCAGGCGGAGCTTTTGACTTTCCGGCATTTATTTGCTTTTTTCGGCAGGATATGCTATACTATTTTTCAACTGACTGGCAGGAGTTGATCTTATGCAGATTGTGATCGTCGGCGACGGAAAAATCGGGAACGCGCTGGCTGAGCAGCTTTCCCGGGAAGGACATGAAATCACAATCATTGACCGCAGAGAGGCCCCGCTGCAACAGACGGGAGAGGACTTGGACATCCTCTGTGTCGAAGGCAACGGCGCCACCCTCACCACCCAGCGGGAGGCC
The DNA here is from genome assembly GCA_002362145.1 of Clostridiales bacterium UBA3277. GTDB lineage: Bacteria > Bacillota > Clostridia > Oscillospirales > Oscillospiraceae > Faecousia. The sequence goes on along the minus strand of DETX01000088.1, from coordinate 11,918 downwards.
GGGGTGGACAAGGCCGATCTGCTCATCGCGGTGACCGCGTCGGACGAATTAAATCTACTGTGCTGCTTCATCGCCAAAAAGCTGGGGGCCAAGCACACCATCGCCCGGGTCCGGAATCCCGAATACCACGAAAGTCTGTCTCTCATCACCGATGACCTGGGGCTGAGCCTCTGCGTCAACCCGGAGATGACCTGCGCCTCGGAGATTGCCCGGAGCCTGCGGATTCCCTCGGCCATCAAAACCGACACCTTCGCCGGAGGACGGGTGGAGTTGCTCACCTTCCAGCTTCCCGCCGGTTCCGTTCTGGAGGGGAGGACGCTGATGGAGCTTCCCTCCCTTGTCCGGGCAAAGCTGCTGGTCTGCGCCGTGGAGCGGGGAGAACAGGACGTCTATATTCCCTCCGGCCAGTTCCGGTTTGCCGCCGGAGACCGGGTCAGCTTCGTGGCGGGCCTCCGGGACGCCCACGCCTTCTTCCGGCAGATGCATTTGAACGCCAGCCCCATCCGCCAGGTCATTCTGGTAGGCGGCGGGCGCATCGCCTACTATCTGGCCCGTCAGCTTCTTGTTTCGGGGCTGAGCGTCAAGATCATCGAGTCCGACTACGCGCGGTGTGAGGAGCTCTCTGCTCTGCTGCCCAAGGCCACCATTCTCCATGCCGACGGCACCAACGAGAGCGTGCTGCTGGAGGCGGGCATTGAGCAGGTCGACGCCTTTGCCGCCCTCACCGGCATCGATGAGGAGAACATTCTCATGAGCCTCTATGTGCGCAAGACCTGGCCCCGGGTCAAGGTCATCACCAAGCTCATCCGACATTCCTTCCAAAACATCATCAGCACCATGGACTTAGGCAGCGTATACAGCCCCCGCAACAGCGCCTGCAACCTCATCAACCGCTATGTCCGCTCCATGCAGGCCACCACCGGCTCCAAAATGCAGACCCTCTACCGTCTGGTGGGCGGCAAGGCCGAGGCTCTGGAATTCCGGGTGGCGGAACACTCCGTTGTCTCCGGCATTCCCCTGCAAAATCTCCGGCTGAAGAAAAACGTGCTGATCGGCTGCATCAGCCGGGGCAGCAGCGTCATCATCCCCAGCGGCAGCGATACCATTGAGCCCGGCGACACCGTGGTCGTCGTCACCTCCGTCACGGGGCTTACCTCCCTTGAGGATATCCTGGATACAAGAAGAGGTTGACGGCATGAACAAGCGAATGATTCTGAGCATCCTGGGCATGATTCTGCTGATTGAGGCGGCATTCATGCTCCCCTCCCTGCTGGTGGCCCTCATCTATGGAGAGGCCTCCGGCCGGTTCTTTCTGTATACCATCGTGGCCGCGGCCCTGGGCGGCTGGGTCCTGCGTCTGATTGCCAGGCCCAAGATCAAGACCATCTTCGCCAAGGACGGGCTGATCACCGTGGCACTGTGCTGGATCGTCATGTCCCTGGTGGGGGCCCTGCCCTTTACCCTCTCCGGGGAGATCCCCAGCTATCTGGACGCCGTGTTTGAGATGGTCTCCGGCTTTACCACCACTGGCTCCAGCATTCTGCCCAACGTGGAGGAGCTGAGCCGGTGCATGCTGTTCTGGCGGAGCCTCTCCCACTGGCTGGGCGGCATGGGCGTGCTGGTCTTTATGCTGGCCCTGTTCAACCTGGAGGGCGGCCAGGCCATCCACCTGCTGCGGGCGGAGAGCCCCGGCCCCACCGTCTCCAAGATGGTGCCCCGGATGATCGACTCCACCAAGATTCTCTATGGCATCTACCTGGCGCTGACCGCCATTCAGGTGCTCTTCTACCTGGCCGGCGGGATGCCCCTGTTTGACAGCCTGTGCCACACCTTCGGCACCGCCGGTACCGGCGGTTTCAGCGTCAAGGCCGCCTCCATGGGTGCCTACGACGCCTACGCCCAGACCGTCACCACCGTGTTCATGATCCTGTTCGGGGTCAACTTCTCCATCTATTTCTTCCTGCTGCGCCGGAAATTTGATCTGATCTATAAGAATACCGAGCTGCGGTGGTATTTGATCATCATTTTTTCTTCCATCGGCCTGATCACCGTCAATGTCCTGCCCCTCTTCCCCAGCTTCCGGGAGGCCCTGCACCACAGTGCCTTCTCCGTTGCCTCCATCATCACCACCACCGGCTACTGCACCGCCGATTTTAACCTCTGGCCGGAGTTCTCCCGGGTGATTTTGGTGCTGCTCATGCTGGTGGGTGCCTGCGCCGGGTCCACCGGCGGTGGATTGAAGGTCTCCCGGGCGGTGATCCTCATCCGGGCCGCGGGGATGGAGCTGGGACGCCTGGTCCACCCCAGGACTGTGAAGGTTTTGCAGCTGGACGGGAAAACCGTCAGCCGGGACACCATCCAGGCCGTGAGCAGCTACTTTATGCTCTATGTTCTTTTGACGGTCGTCTCCATTTTGCTGGTGTCCCTGGATAATTTCGACGCCTCCACCACGGTGACCGCGGTGCTCGCCACCTTCAATAACATCGGCCCCGGTCTGAATATGGTGGGGCCTGTGGGAAATTTCGCCGGGTTCTCGCCCTTGTCCAAGATCGTGCTGTGCCTGGATATGCTTCTGGGACGGCTGGAACTGTACCCCATGCTCATTTTGATGCTGCCGGGCTCCTGGAGAAAACACTGATTTCCCAGCCGCGGCGGCATTAGAGGGGCCGCGCCCCATCACTACAGACAAATCCGTGGAAGCTCTGATACTACTTCTCAATAAAAATGTTTATTTTTATTGAGAAGGCATCGTCTAACGACGCTGCCATTTTTGTGATTTTCGGAAAAGAAAATCACAAAAACCGCCTCATTATGATCTTCATATTAAAAAGTTCAATTCTTGCGAATTAAACTTTTTAATTGAATATCAGTATAAATCAATCGTCCGCGCTTCCCTGGAAAAAGGAGGAATCTCCGTGCCGCCCCTCAGCATTTTGATCAAGCCCGCCTCAAGCGCCTGCAATCTCCGCTGTGAATACTGCTTTTACGCCGACGAGGCCAGCCTGCGGCAGCAGGCAAATCTGGGGCCCATGTCCCGGGAAGTGAGCCACATCCTCATTGACAAGGCGGCCGGGGCCGCGGAGGGCTCCGTCTCCTTCCTCTTTCAGGGGGGCGAGCCCACCCTGGCGGGACTGGATTTCTTCCGGGATTTTGTAAGCTACGCCGAGAGAACCATTCCGAAGCAGATTTCCATCCACTACGCCATCCAGACCAACGGAACCCTGCTGGATGGGCAGTGGTGCCGGTTTTTTCGGGAAAAGCACTTTCTGGTTGGCCTGTCCCTGGACGGCAGCCGGGAGTGCCATGACCGCTACCGCCGGGACCCTGCGGGAAACGGAAGTTATGGCCGGGTTCTGGAAGCGGCCAGACTTTTGGAGCGGGAACAGGTGAAATTCAACGTACTCACCGTGGTCACCGGATATCTGGCCCGGCACATCCAGAGCGTCTTTGCCGCGCTGTGCCGGGAGGGCTTCCGGTATCAGCAGTACATCCCCTGCCTGGACCCCATGCAGAGCATCCGGGGCGGCGAGGGGTATTCTCTGACCCCAAAGCAGTATGAGGCCTTTCTGAAAACCCTTTTCGATCTCTGGTACCGGGAGCTGGCCCAGGGCCGCTATTGGTCCATCCGCTACTTTGATAATCTTGTCTGGATGCTGGACGGCCGCCCGCCGGAGCAGTGCTCCATGATGGGCTGCTGCTCCATACAGTACCTTGTGGAGGGGGACGGCAGCGTCTACCCCTGCGACTTCTACGGTCTGGACGAATACCGGCTGGGAAATGTCCTGACGGACGCCTGGCAGGAGCTGGACCGGCAGCGGGAAAAGCTGGGCTTTTTGCAGGCCTCCAGAGTTTTGCCGGAGGATTGCCGGAGCTGCCAGTGGCTTTCCCTCTGCCGCAACGGCTGCCGCCGGGATCGATTGGAGAACGGAAAAAACTACTACTGTCAGGCCTACGCCGCCTTTTTCGCCTACGCTCTGCCCCGGCTCCAGCAGGTCCGGCGGCTGCTCCATCAAATCTCATAAAAATGTCCCCGCTCTCAAAGAAAGCGGGGACATTTTCCTGTTCATTCGCCGACAGACCTACGGCTTTTTTGTCAAATCAATGACCTCTCTGAGCTTTTCGCAGATGGCTCCGTAGTTTTCCCGCTGATGGGGACGCAGGCAGGCGGAGCAGTCCTTGATGCCCTTCGCGTTGTATCGGAAATTCCCGCCGCATCGATCCCCCAGGCAGTACAGCGGGCAGTAGCAAAACAGACAGCTAAAGGACTCCGGGTCCGCGCCTTTGTGGCAGGGGAAATATTCGCATTCCCGGTTTTGGAAAAAGTCATAATGGGGCATTTTTCTGCCTCCTTCCGGATGGATGCTTCAATTTTAGCAAATTCCCGCCAGGCTGTCAACCTTGACAATAGGCGCTTTCGGTGGTATGATAAGCAGGAAAGTAAATAGCGGGTTCAGTGCCCGGGCCGCCGTGGGGGCGGCCGGGACAATAGGGAATCGGGTGAAAATCCCGAACGGTACCGCCACTGTAAGCGCGGAGGCACCATACATGGCGAAAGCCGGCCATTGGAACATTCTGAGAAGGCCGTATGGTGCTGATGAAGCGCAAGTCAGGATATCTGCTGAAACCCGCCGAAACTGTCGGACTCTGCAAGTACGGAGTACCGGCTGCTTTTACGCAGGAAAATCGGCTGCGGCAATGTACTTGCATTGCCGCGGTCTGTCTTTTTCGGTGCGGCGGCGTTCCCCTTCGCCGCCGTTTGCCCGCCGGAACTGTCCCCCTGCGGATGCCCCCGGGAGCTGTGGCTCCCGGGGTTTTTTACGCCCAGGGGTAGTTCCCTCGCCGGTTTGTGACGCGCCACTGCGCGCTTCTTGCTTTTTGCCCTGGTATGTGATAGCATAGAAGCGTATCGAAACCGGGACTTGTGGAGGTGCGAACCTTGAAGGATCACATTACAGCGATTTTAACTGCGAAAAATGATCAATATGCCTGTGCGATTACCGATGAGATTCTCGCAAAAAGTCGGGAAACGGATCAGTGGTACCCGTATTTTGACGAATTTGCCGCTCTGCTGAATCATCCAAAATCCCTTGTAAGAAATCGTGCGCTGCACATCCTTGCGGCCAATGCGGCGTGGGATGAAGAAAACCGCTTCGATGCCATCCTGCCCGATTTTCTTTCGCACATTACAGACGAGAAACCAATCACAGCAAGGCAGTGTATTCAATCCTTGGCCGTGATTGGAACAGAAAAGCCTAAGTATATTCCGCAAATTCTGTTTTGTTTAAAAAGTGCTGATTTATCGAAGTACAAGGATAGTATGCGCCCGTTGATAGAAAAGGATATCGCGGCAACCATTGCCGCACTGGAGAAGGTAGACTGAATCGTACAAAAAAATCCTGCCGGAATTCGGCAGGATTTTTTTGGAGCTAGTGACCTGACTCGAACAGGCGACCTTCTCATTACGAGTGAGATGCACTACCGACTGTGCTACACTAGCAGGCCCAATTATTATAGCCGGAATGGGGAGAAATGTCAATATCTTTTTCCCATTCCGGCCACATTCCCTTTTCACATTCTTTTTTACGGGTGCGGCAGCTCCGTCCAGGGGTAAATCTTAGGCGGCTCCATGGAAAATTCCACCCGGGTGCCCTTGGTGGGATGGGTGAAGGACAGGGCATGGGACCACAGGGCAATCTGGCAGGGGCCCTCCAAAACGGCGTACTTCCGCTCCCCCACCAGAGGAAGGCCCCGGCTGGCAAACTGGACCCGGATCTGGTGTGTCCGGCCGGTGTGCAGGCGGATGCGGAGCTTGGACAGCCCCCCGGCGGAAGAGAGAACCTCGTAACTCAGCGACGCCTCCTGGACCCCCTTCCCCGGGGCTTGGGCAACCATGGTCATCCGACGGGCCTTGTCCCGGCAGAGAAGGTCCTTCAGCGTTCCCGAGGGGGCCTCCGGGCAGCCGTGGACCACCGCCAGATAAATTTTCTCAAACTCCCCTTCCCGGATCTGCCGGGACAGCTCCGAGGCGGCCCGGGCGTTTCTCGCCAAGACCATCAACCCGCTGACTACCCGGTCCAGACGGTGGACCGTGCGCACATCCCCCTCCGGTTCCCCCAGGGCGGCCCGGACCAGCTCCGGTACGCCTCCCGGCTCGTCGGTGGACAGGACCCGGGGCGGCTTGACGCAGACCACGATATCCTCATCCACGTAGTTTAGTTCCATCCTTCCCTGCCCCCTTTTCCCCTATCCTATCAGAAAAATGAGCGTTTGGCAAGCAAAAGCTCCGCATCTTTAGCAAGTACGGAGCTTTTGCTTCAGCTTGTCAAAAAAGGCCTCGCAGAGTTTGCCGCCGCA
>DETX01000088.1:0-5341 GCA_002362145.1 Clostridiales bacterium UBA3277 | reverse complement strand
GACGAAGTGCGCGCAGCAGACTGCCATCCTCCCGTCGAAAAGCCCCAAAGGGGATTTTCAACGGTCTGAAGCAAAAGCTCCGCATCTTTCGCAGGTGCGGAGCCTTTCCTTATTCTACCGATTTGAGGGCCTCGGCCATGTTGATTTTGTCCAGCTTGAAGTAGAACACAAAATCCACCACCACTGCCATAAGCAGCGTCATGACCACGCTTAAAATATAAGAAATGGGCAGGGCCCGGTCTATAAACCAGACCATATTGATCTTGATCTGGCTCATGACAAAGCGCAGCAGCAGCTTTCCGAAGAGCATTCCCACGCCGGTTCCCAGCACGCTGAGGACCAGGTTCTCCTTGAAAATATACATGGCCGTCTCAAAGGCATTGAAGCCCAAAACCTTGATGGTGGCAATCTCCCGAATCCGCTCGTTGATGTTGATATTGGTCAGGTTGTAGAGCACCGTAGCCGCCAGGGCCGCCGCGCAGACCACAATGACCACCACCACCAGATTCATAGCGTCCATCATTCCGTGGACCATGTCTGCCTGGTCCTCGCTGACGGCAACGTTCATCACATCGGTAAGCCCCGAGATCAGGGCTCCCACACTGTGGACATCCTGTCCCTCCCGGACCTGGACATAGGCCATCTGCCGCTCCGGCGCCTGGCCAAAGTTTTCCTCCACCGTCTCCGGGGTGATGAGCACATAGTTGTAGACATAGTTATCGTAAATTCCGGAAACAGTCAGCTCCATGCTCTCCATGTCCGGATTGCGGACGGTCACGGTGTCGCCGGTCTTGATGCCCAGGGCGCTGGCAACGCCGGAGGTGAGGACCGCCTCGTTTTTCCCCGGCAGGGAGATCTCCTGCTGCCCATGGCGGAAATCGATGAAGTCCGAAATTCCCTCGTCGGCGGAGATCATATAGATCTCCTGAAGGCCGTCCTCAAAACTCACCTCCACACTGGACTGGTGGAAAAAGAGGACGTTTTCGGCAGCATCTCTGGTTTTATCCAGGAAGCGCTTCTGGTCCGCCTGGTCCTGATGCTCAGAGAAGTAGACCTCCATGTCATAGTGGGTCACGTCCTGGAATTGGAAGTCCGCGATGTTTACGATGGAGTCCCGGAGGCCAAAGCCCGTAATGAGCAGAGCCGTGCAGCCGCCGATGCCCACCAGCATCATGGCAAGCCGCTGGTGATAGCGGAAAATATTGCGGATGGTGACCTTGTTGAGGAAGCTGACCCTGCTCCAAAGGCGCATTCTCTCGAAGATCAGGGGTTTGCCCGCCGTGGGGGCTTTGGGCCGGATAAGCTCCGAGGGGACCTCCTTCAGCGTTCTGTGGCAGCAGTACCAGGTCACCAGAAGCTCCACTCCGGTATAGACCGCCACCACCAGCAGGCACAGTCCCCAGTCGAAGGTAAGGACAATGCTGTCCTGGATAAAGAGCATGATCTTGTAGGCTTCCCACAGGATAATCGGGAACACCACGCTTCCCAGCAGCACCCCCAGGCCGCAGCCCAGCACGGCGCTGCTGCCGGCGTAGAACAGGTATTTGGAGATGATGGCGCCGTCGCTGTAGCCCAGGCCCTTTAATGTTCCGATCTGGGTCCGCTCCTCGTCCACCATGCGGGTCATGGTGGTGATGCACACCAGGGCCGCCACCAGCAGGAAGAAGGCCGGGAACACCCGGGACACGCCCTCGACAATGTCGGAGCTGCTGTCCAGGGACGCATAGCCGATATTGGAATTTCTGTCCAGAATGTGCAGGGTATTCTCCTTCATCCCGTCGATATCCGCCCGGGCATCCATGAGCTCCTGACGGGCGTCATCCAGCTTCTGCCGGGCCTCTTTCAGCTCCTTTTCGGCGTCCCGCTTTCCATCGCGGTACTCCGTCCATCCATCCTGGATGTCCTGCTTGGCCTTTTCCAGCTCCTCCCAGCCGGTTTTGATTCTCTGCTCCTCCATCTGGAGCCTTGCCTCGGAGGCCTCAAGCTGGGCCTCTCCGGCGCTGAGCTGGGCCTCGGCAGCGGCAAACTGGCTCTGCATTTCCAGAAGCTGGGTGGCAAACTCCGCCAGCATCTCTTCCGCGGAGGAGGCATTTCCCGCGAGGTCGTCCCGGATGCTCTCCACCTCCGCCCTGTCCTCTTCCAGGGCAGCCCGGCGGCTGTACAGCTCGTTTAAGGTCTCCGCGTTTTCCGTTTCGTAATCATCCCGCTGGGTGATCAGACCGTCCCGGGTGCTCTCAAGGCCCGCAAGGGCCGCCTGCAGGGCGGGAAGATTCGGGTCTGAAGGGTCCTGGGACTCCAAAATGTCGATCTGGGTCTGAATATTCTGGATTTGGGAGTTTAAAAGCCCGATATTGGAATCCATCAGCTCCATGGCTCCCTCAATCTGGGCAATCTCGGCGTTCACCGCGGCAAGCTCGGCATTGATGGCATCCAATTCCTCATTGACGGCCGCCAGTTCATCCATCTTTTCCTGCAGCTGCTCCGACATCTCCTGAACAGCCTGGTTGATCTGGTTATAGGCCTCCGTCTTGCTCTGGGCCAGAGCCCGCTTGCCGTTTTGCAGCGTAATCTTGCCCTGGATGAGCTGGAGCCTGCCGTCCCGGAGCTGCTTTTCGCCGTCGGTCAGCTTCTGCTCGTTTTCGACGATCTGCGCTTCTCCATCGGTGAGCTTGCGATAGCTGTCCCGCAGCCTCTCATTGGCCTCATGGTAACCGTCGGCATACTCCTTCGCGCCGTCCTGGTATTCCTCCCAGCCATCCTGATACGCTTCCTCCGCATCGTCGCGGACCTTCTGATACCGCTCCTTCGCCAGAGGCTCCATCCCCGGCTCCAGCGCATCGGCCATGGCGTCCATGGCATTGTTGTAGTCCTTTGAGTAGATTCGGTGGTCCCCGGGGACGGTCACGTGGATTTCCGTGTAGTAGTCCACGTCAAAGGCGTCCTGGGAAACGAAAATACAGTTGGCGATGGCGCCGTTTCCTACGGAGGTGCTGCCCCGGTTCATATCCATGTACAGCGGGGTGCTGATCCGGCCCACCACCGTAAAGGATTTCTGGGTCAAATTTTCCAGAGCGTCCTCATCGTTATTCCCGGAGATGGCCATCTCTTTTCCGATCATGTCGCTGCCCGCCCGATAGCCGTCCACCAGGCACTCCCCAGCGTTCTCCGGCCAGCGGCCCTCCAGCAGCACCAGTTTGTTCACCGTCTCCGGGATGGTATAGAAGCGGTAAACCGCCTCCTCGTCGCTGGGCCGGCTGACAATCAGATCCTGATAGTAGACCCCTTCCACATCGGAAACGCCCTCTAACAGGCGCACTTCGTCCACCTGGTCTTTGCCCCAGCCGTAGGAGCTGACCAGGCGCAGGTCAAACATATTCTGGGCGTCCATATAGACCTGCCCCGTGGCCACCATATCCCGCTTGGTCATCCGCAGGCCCACGAAAATGCTGGCGCCCAGCGCGATGATCATGGCGATGGCCACATAGCGGCCCAGGGACTTGCGAATGGATCGCCCCAGATTCACAGCCATTGCACTTCTGCTCATTACCATTCGATCTCCGAAATGTCCTGGGGATGGTCGTTCCGCTCCACCTTGGTTACGCTGCCGCTGCGGACATGGATGACCCGGTCCGCCATGCCGGTCAGCGCGCCGTTGTGGGTGATGATGATGATGGTCATTCCCGTCCGGCGGCCGGTGTCCTGAAGGAGCTTCAAGATCGCCTTGCCGGTCTGATAGTCCAGAGCGCCCGTGGGCTCGTCACACAGCAGCAGCTTGGGATTTTTTGCCAGGGCTCGGGCGATGGCCACCCGCTGCTGTTCCCCGCCGGAGAGCTGGCTGGGGAAATTCTTCATCCGCGCCTCCAGGCCCACGTCCCGGAGGACCTGGGCGGCGTCCAGGGGATTTTTACAGATCTGGTTTGCCAGCTCCACGTTTTCCAGAGCGGTGAGGTTGCCGATGAGGTTATAAAACTGGAATACAAAGCCCACGTCATGGCGGCGGTAGTCCGTCAGCTGACTGCGGCTCAGGCCGGAAATCTCCCGGCCGTCCAAAAAGACCCGGCCGGTGGTCAGGGTGTCCATGCCCCCCAGAATGTTGAGCAGGGTGGTCTTACCGGCGCCGGAGGGACCGACAATGACCACCAACTCCCCCTTCTCCACCTCGAAAGAGGTGTCATGGAGGGCGTTGATGGACACCTCTCCCATGGTGTAGGTCTTACCGACGTTCTGAAACTCCACAAAGGCCATATTTTCGCCTCCGATATCTGATTCTTTGCTGTCATTATACCACAGCCGCCGGGAAAAGTCGAAACAATTTGTAAACTCCCCGGAGAAACGTCCGCCCCCAGGAGGCGCAGGAAAACAGCCCCGGTTTCCCGCCGCGGCGGCGAAATGGACGGGGCTGTTTTGGGTTTTCCGCTTTTCTACTTTCGGAACACCAGAAAGCGGCTGCCAAAGTAGTTTACAATGACCACCAGGACGTTGGTGACCAGCTTCCAGATATTGCCGTTCCAGCCGAGCAAATCCACCGTAACCAGCAAAATGGCGGTCTCCATCACGCCCGAGGCCAGACGGCAGCTGACAAACTTCGCAAGCTCCGGCAGGACGGTCTTTTGGGACCAGTCGGCGCTTTTAAACACAAAGCACTTATTCGTCACATAGGCAAAGGCCACCGCCACCACCCAGGAGATGATGTTGCTCACCGCCGCCGACAGATGCAGCAGGTTGTACACCGGCAGATAGACGGCATAGTTGACAACGGTGGTCAGGACCCCGAAAAAGAGATAGGAAAGGACGTCCCAGTATTTTTGGACCAGCGTGCGAATCTTCTCGATCATGGAAATGCCTCCAAAGGGATTTTTTCAAGTATATCACATTCTGCCCCGGGGCGCAAGGCTTTTTGGGGGCATACTATCCTCCAGGAACAAGAGGAAGGAGAATTTCATTGAAACTTGCTTTTTTTGATACGAAACCCTATGACACCCCCGGCTTTGACCGGTACGCTTCGGAAAACGGCATCCAAATCAAATACTTTGACGCAAACCTGAACCGGGATACCGTGTCCCTGGCCGGGGGCTTCGACGCCGTGTGCATTTTCGTAAACGACACCGCCGACGCCTTTGTGGTGGAAAAGCTCTGGGAGCTGGGCGTGAAGGTCATCGTCCTGCGCTGCGCCGGATTCAACAACGTGGACATCCGCGCCTGCCAGGGGAAGCTCCGGGTGTTCCGGGTGCCCGCCTACTCCCCCCACGCCGTGGCGGAATACGCCATGGCCATGCTGCTCACCGTCAACCGCCGGATTCACAAGGCCTATATCCGCACCCGGGACTTCAATTTCAGCCTC
>DETX01000025.1 GCA_002362145.1 Clostridiales bacterium UBA3277 | reverse complement strand
GCTCAACGCCACCACCGCCTCCACGGCGGACATCAAGGAGATCGTGGCCCAGCTGGACACCTTCCTGGCCCCCAACGGGGTGCTGCTGTATCTGGACGAAATCCAATCCTTCAACAAAAAGCAGCAGCAATCCCTGCTGGAATACATCGAAAACGGGAAAATCACCCTCATCGCCTCCACCACGGAAAATCCCTATTTCTACGTATTCAACGCCATTCTCAGCCGGTCCACAGTGTTCGAGTTTAAGCAGATTTCCGCAGAGGCCGCCCTGAAGGCCGTCCGCCGGGCTGTGGCGTTTTTGGAGCAGCGCACCGCCCTGAAGGCCCAGGCCGAGGCTGGGGCCCTGGAATACATCGCCGCGGCCTGCGGCGGGGACCTGCGCAAGGCCATGAACGCCGTGGAGGTTCTCTTCTCCGCCGGAGAGCCGAAGGAAAATATCCTGCCCCTGACCCTGGCCGATGCCAAGGCGGTGACCCAAAAAAGCGCCCTCCGGGCGGATCGGGACGGGGACAACCACTATGACCTGCTCTCCGCCCTGCAAAAATCCATCCGGGGCTCCGACCCCGACGCCGCCTGCCACTATCTGGCACGGCTCCTGGAGGCGGGGCAGATGCCCTCTGCCTGCCGCCGACTCATGGTCATTGCCGCCGAGGACGTGGGCCTGGCCTTTCCCCAGATCATTCCCATCGTCAACGCCGCTGTGGACATGGCCTTGAAGCTGGGAATGCCCGAGGCCCGGATTCCCCTGGGGGACGCGGCGGTGCTGATGGCAACCTCCCCCAAATCCAACTCCGGCTATCTCGCACTGGACGCCGCCCTGGCCGACGTGCGCCGGGGCAAGACCGGAGATTTTCCCCGGCATCTGCAAAACGTCCACGCCGATTCCTTCTCCATGGAGCGGGAGCAGGGCTACCTCTATCCCCACGACTACCCCAATCACTGGGTCCGGCAGCAGTATCTTCCCGACGCTCTGCTGGGGACCCGCTACTACGAATACGGCCTCAACAAACTGGAGCAGGCGGCGAAGCAATACTGGGACACCATCAAAGGAGGCAACTGAATGGACATCCGCATTGGCGACATCCTCACCATGAAAAAGCCCCATCCCTGCGGAGAAAAGCGTTGGCTGGTGCTGCGCACCGGCGCGGACTTCCGTCTGCGGTGCCTGGGCTGCGGGCATGAGCTCATGACGCCCCGCTTTAAAGCAGAAAAAAACATCCGCTCCGTGGAGCGGAAGGAACCCGAGGCATAAATTACGTCCCTCCCGGTTTTCGGGAGGGACGATGCTTTTTTATTCCGCGCCCTTGCCTTTGAGGGCAATGAGAACGGTCTTTTCAAGAATCCGAAAGATGCTGCGCCGTGGTCATCCTCAGGGCCAGAAAGGCATTGTATTTGACAGGCCAGGGCAAATGGTCCGAATATCCTGCCTTTTCCCGATTTTTCCAGAGGAAATGCTGGCTAAACTTGCGTTTCCTTCCCTGCCCCGGTTGCGACCGACTTCTCCGGGGGGCCCCGCTATACTTTATGGCAGAAGGATTTAAGGAGGTGGTTCCCTGTTGGATATTTATCTTGACCTTGCGGTGATTCTAAACTTTATCGTGGATTTTCTGCTGCTTTTGGGGACAAACCGGCTGGCAGGCTTCCCTCTGGACGCCCGCCGCTGCGCCCTGGCAGCAGCCCTGGGGGGCGTCTACGGCGGGGCGTGCCTGATTCCCGGATTCTCCTTTTTGGGAAGCCTTCTCTGGCGGACGGTATGTCTCGCCCTCATGGCGGGGCTGGCCTTCGGGCTCTCCAAAAGCGCCTTCAAGCGGGGTGGGGTGTTTCTGCTGCTGAGCCTGGCCCTGGGGGGCCTGGCGGAAAGTCTGGGGCAGGGAGACATTCTTACGCTGTGCCTGGCCGCCGGAGGCATCTGGGGGCTGTGCCGGGCGGCCTTTGGGGAGCGTGTGGGCGGTCAGGAATATGTGCCCCTGCATCTTAATTATGAGGGGAAAAACCTGAGCCTCACCGCCCTGCGGGACACCGGAAATACCCTCCGGGACCCGGTCACCGGAGAGCCGGTGTTTCTCATCTGCGGACAGGCCGCCGAAACGCTGACGGGGCTGTCCCAGGAGGCCCTGCGCCATCCCCTGGAAACTCTGGCTCAGCGCCCCATCCCCGGGCTGCGGCTCATCCCCTACCGGGCTGTGGGCAGCGGCAGCGGGATGCTGCTGGGGCTGAAATTCCGGGACGTAAAGCTGGGAAACAAAACGCTGGACGCCGTTGTCGCCTTTGCACCGGAGGGACTTGGCAGCACCTGCCAGGCCCTCGTCACCGCCTGATACTGATATTCAATTAAAAAGTTTAATTCGTCAGAATTAAACTTTTTAATATGAAAATCATAATGATCAGCGCCCGCAGGCGCTATGCAAGCGAGCAACCGCCCGTAGGGCGGCTCTTAGCGCGGAGCTGCATCGGTAGACGATGCCTTCTCAATAAAAATTAAAATTTTTATTGAGAAATAGTATGAGGAGGGGTTTCTTATGAATTTTGTTCGTTTTCTACAAGCGCTGTTTTCCAAAAAGGCCGGCAGCGTCTACTACATTGGCGGCAGCGACGTTCTGCCGCCGCCGCTGAAAGGCGCCGAGGAGCAGGCGGCCCTGGAGGCCCTGGAGCGCGGGGAGGAGAGCGCCCGGCAGCAGCTGGTGGAGCACAATCTGCGGCTGGTGGTGTACATCGCCCGGCGGTTTGA
>DETX01000056.1:2374-8524 GCA_002362145.1 Clostridiales bacterium UBA3277 | reverse complement strand
TTTTTATTGAATATCAGTATAAAGGGAGCTGGCAGCGAAGCTGACTGAGGGATTGATTTCCCACGTTGGTGCAGCCTCGTAGGCTGTATTTTTGAAGCGCCGTCTAAACAACCCCTCCGTCACGGCTTACGCCGTGCCACCTCCCCTTACTCAGGGGAGGCGCTCTGCATCATAAACTGTTTTACCAGCGCCCGCCATTCCGGCGGCTGATTTTTTTCTGGAAAATCCATCCCCCGGCTAATTTTGGTATGGAAAATCCCATTTAAGTGTGATAGAATGAAAAAAATCAAAAAACGGAGGAACTGTACATGAGAGGTATCCCTTCCCTGATCACCGACATCCGCAAAAACGTCTTTGCGGAGGTCGCCCGGATGGCCTACGCCGGCGGCGACTACACCCAGGCCGAGGACCTGCCCTATAAGATCGTCCCCGGCGACCAGCCGCTGCACCGGGAGTCCATTTTCCTGGAGCGGGCCATCGCCGGCGAGCGGGTGAGACTTGCCATGGGCCTGGGCATCCGCCCCATCCAGACCAGAACCCTGATGACCGAGGGCATGGACGCCGCGGCGGTGGCCCAGCAGTACTACGAGCCTCCCCTGGTCAACATCATCCCCTACGCCTGCCACGCCTGCCCCACCAACCAGTACCGGGTGACGGAGAACTGCCAGAACTGCCTGGCCGCCTCCTGCCAGAAGGTTTGCCCCCGGGAGGCCATCTCCTTCGTCAACGGCAAGAGCCACATCGACCCCAATAAGTGCATCCGCTGCGGCAAATGCGCCGATGCCTGCTCCTACAACGCCATCATCCACATGGAGCGTCCCTGCGCCGCCTCCTGCGGCATGGACGCCATCGGCTCCGATGAGCACGGCCGGGCCTACATCAACCAGGAGAAGTGCGTGGCCTGCGGCCAGTGCCTGGTGTCCTGCCCCTTCGGCGCCATCGTGGACAAGGGCCAGATTTTCCAGGTCATCCAGTCCATCTTGAAGGGGGACAAGGTCATCGCCATTGTGGCCCCGGCCTTCATCGGCCAGTTCAGCGGCGGCGTCACCCCCGGCAAATTCGTGGCCGCCATGAAGGAGCTGGGCTTCGCCCGGACCACCGAGGTGGCCGTGGGCGCGGATATGTGCACCATCGAGGAGGCCAAGGACTTCCTGGAGAAGGTTCCCGCCCAGCAGAACTATATGGCCACCTCCTGCTGCCCCGCCTGGCATGCCATGATCTCCAAGCTCTTCCCCGGGGAGATGAGCAAGATCTCCATGACCCTGACCCCCATGGTGTTCACCGCCCGGCTGATGAAGAAGAAGTACCCCGGCTGCAAGGTGGTCTTTGTGGGCCCCTGCGCCGCTAAGAAGCTGGAGGCCATCCGGGAGAACATCCGCTCCGATGTGGACTTCGTGCTGACCTTCGAGGAGCTGCAGGGCATGTTCGAGGCCAAGGAAATCGACTTTGACGCCATCGAGCCCATGGAGGATCTGAACGAGGGCACCGCCGCGGGCCGTGGCTTCGCCGTGGCCGGAGGCGTGGCGGGGGCCGTGGCGGACCTGATCCACCAGGAGCACCCGGACATGGAGCTGAAGATTGCCCACGCCGAGGGCCTGCGGGACTGCCGCAAGCTGATGACCATGGCCAAGGTGGGCAAGTACAAGGGCTACCTGCTGGAGGGCATGGCCTGTCCCGGCGGCTGCGTGGCGGGCCCGGGCACCATTTTGCCGGTGGAGAAGGCCGCCAAGTTTGTGGATAAGTACAAGAAGGAGGCGGCCTCCGCGTCGCCCCTGGAGAGCGCCTACCGGGAGACCGGCGAGGAGCTGGACTAAGGAAAGAAAAAGCAGCCATTTTCAAAATGGCTGCTTTTTTATGACAGGATTCCGCCTTCCTCAGCGGTGCTTGCCCAGGAAGAACACGGCCATGGTGCCGGGGCCGGAGTGGGAGCCGATGACCGGGCCCACGTAGCTGATGATCACGTCCTTGACGCCGTACTTTTCCTTGAACTGCCGTTCCAGATACTTCGCGTCCTCCAGGCAGTCGCCGTGGGAGATGAACACTGTGCTGTTGTCATAGCCCTCCCCCAGCTCACGGATCTTCTTGGCGATGGCGTCCAAGGAGGCCCGGCGGCCCCGGGCCTTGGCCATGTTGATGAGGTGGCCCTCGTCGTCCATATGGAGCACGGGCTTGATCTGGAGCATGGAGCCCACCACGGCGGTGGCGGCGCTGATCCGCCCCCCCCGCTTGAGGTACATCAGATCGTCCACGGTGAACCAGTGGCACAGGTGGAGCTTATTCTCCTCCACCCAGGCGGCCACCTGCTCCAGGCTCTCCCCGGCGTCCCGGTGCTTGCAGGCGTACCAGACCAGCAGGCCCTGGCCCATAGAGGCCGAGAGGGTGTCGATGACCACGATCTTCCGGTCAGGGTAGCTCTCCTGCAGGTCCTGGGCGGCGATGCAGGCGGACTGATAGGTGGTGGACAGGCCCGAGGAGAACACCAGCACCAGCACGTCCTTCCCCTCACGGAGGCTGCCCTCCATGGCCTGCTTCCAGCACTCGGGGTTCACGGCGGAGGTGGTGGCCACCTCGCCGGACCGGAGGGCGGAATAGAGGATCTTTAAGCTGTCGTCGTTTTTATCCTCCGTGGTCTGGCCGCGGAAATTGACCACCAGGGGTACGCAGACAAGGTCCAGCTGGGCGTACATGGGGGTGGGGAAATCACAGCAGGTATCGGTAATGATCTGAAAGGACATGAAAAAATCACACTCCAAAAAAGTAATAGACAGGAGCCCGCCTCGGGAGTATAATGGGGGCTATGCTGTTATGTTAGCATACACCATCCCGGCCCCAAAGTCACCCCATTTCCGGGAGAATCCCCCGGGGGAGGGGCTCTACCGCCGGTAGGATGGCCCTCTCTACTTTCCGTAGAGAGGAAAAAGATTGGAAAAAGGTCAGAAAAATCCGGAATTGGAGGAAATGAACATGACAAAGCTCCTTCTTCGCCTGTTTGTAAAAAATTCGGACCGCCTGGAGGACCCCGCCGTCCGGGGGGCGGTGGGAACCATGTCCGGGGTGGTGGGCATCTGCTGCAATGTGCTGCTGTGCCTGGGAAAGCTGCTGGCGGGTCTGCTCTCCGGGTCCGTGTCCATCACGGCGGACGCCCTGAACAACCTCTCCGACGCCTCCGGCTCCATCGTGACCCTGGTGGGCTTCCACATTTCCGAAAAGCCCGCCGACGCCGAACACCCCTACGGCCACGCCCGGGCGGAGTACTTATCGGGTCTGGGGGTGGCGGCGCTGATTCTGGTCATCGGCTTGGAGCTGGTGAATTCCTCCGTCAGCAAGATCCTCCACCCCGCTCCGGTGGAGTTTACTCCGGTGGTGGCGGCGGTGCTGCTCTGCTCCATCGCCGTGAAGCTGTGGATGTGCCTGTTTAACCGGGACCTGGGCAGGAAGATCGATTCCACCACCCTGCTGGCCACCGCCGCCGACAGCCGCAACGACTGCGTGGCCACCGGGGCCGTCCTGGCCGCCGCCGTGGTGGAGCACTTTTTCAACCTCCGGGTGGATGGGTACATCGGCCTGGGGGTGGCGGTGTTCATCCTCTACAGCGGCTGGGGCCTGGCCAAGGATACCATCTCCCCCCTTCTGGGGGAGAACGCCAGCCCGGAGCTGGCCAAGAAGATCGTGGACTATGTGGCCGGACAGCCCAAGGTCCTGGGCTACCACGACCTGATGGTCCACGACTACGGCCCGGGCCAGCGCTTTGCCAGCCTCCACGTGGAGATGGACTGCCGGGAGGACCCCCTGGAATGCCACGAGCTCATCGACGACATGGAGCGGGAGTGCCTGAGAAGCCACAATGTCCACCTGGTCATCCACTACGACCCGGTGTGCGTAGACGACCCGGTGCTCATGGCCCTGAAGCAAAGGACCGCCGAGGCCTTGCGGGAGGTGGACGGGCGGCTGGGCCTCCACGACTTCCGCATCACCCAGGGCAAGCGCCATGTGAACGTGATTTTTGACGTGGTCCTGCCGGCGGATCTGGTGGGGAAGGAGACGGCGGTCACCCAGGCCGTGTCCCGGGCCCTCAACGACGGAGAGGGGCCTGAGTATCATGTGGTCATCACCTTCGACCAGGAGGCCTTCAACCATGGCGGCCTGAAAACCTGATATTCCATGGGGTTTTACCAGATCACCCGATGAAAACCCGCCCGGAGCCGTTTTGGTTCCGGGCGTTTTCTGCTTTTCAGGGGCCTTATTTTCCGGGATGCTTTTTCAGCTGCTGCATGGAGGCAGTCAGCAGGCAGGCCCAGAAAAACAGGCTCATGGCCCAGTTGCCGCCGCAGATCATGGGGCTGGACACCACCACCAGAATGCCGTAGAGCAGATCCCCCAGGGCCTGGGAGTGGAGGACGGTGAGAAAATTCAGGGCCAGCAGCACCGCCGTCAGGATCAGCGAGGCCGCCGCCAGGTTCCGCACCAAAAGAAGGTCGGCCCGGGAAGCGGCCTTGGAGGCGCTGTACACCAGCAGTGCCGGAGGCAGGAAGGACAAAACCGCCAGCGCCGTCAGCACTGCCCGGGCGGCACCCTCCGGCTCCGGGATAAATCCCAGCCCGGCGCACAAACTAAACATACCGCCCCAGAGGGCGAAGAGCAATTTACGGTCCATAGGGGGCCTCCTTGAGGAAGATATCTTTTATTGTACCCGCCCCGGGGCCCTTTGGCAACCCCCAGCCCGGCTGTTTTGCCTGTTTTCTAAAAAAAGCTGGACAGAATACCCATAATCTGGTATACTGTTTAGATAAAATGGCAAAAGGAGTGGCTGAAAGTGAAATGTCCCTTTTGCGGCGACCAGGAGAGCAAGGTCGTCGATTCCCGCCACAGCGAGGACGGACTGAGCATCCGCCGCCGGCGGGAGTGCATGAAGTGCCTTCGCCGGTTCACCACCTACGAGGTGGTGGAGAGCCTGCCCATCATTGTGATCAAACGGGACGGCACCCGGCAGAACTTTGACCGAAACAAGATCTTCAATTCCATGATCCGGGCCTTCGACAAGCGGAAGGTGGACGTAAAGGACCTGGACCGCATCGCCACCGAGATCGAGCAGACCATCCAGAACACCCTGGAGCGGGAGATCACCTCCGACAAGATCGGAGAGATGGTCATGGAGCGGCTGAAGGATCTGGACGAGGTGGCCTACATCCGCTTTGCCTCCATCTACCACCGGTTTCAGGATGCGGGCAGCTTCATGCGGGAGATCAGCAAATTCCTGGAGGAAAAATAATGAGCATTTCCCTGTTTTTGACCGCGGCCGCGGCAGCCACCGAAGAGGCGCTGGATGTGGAATCCATCAAGGCCGCCATGGACGGCTTCGACCCGGCAACCCTGCTGCCGGATCTTGGCAAGCTCTTCGGCAGCCTGGAGACGGTGTGCCGTCTTGCGGTGATGGCGGGGCCGGTGGTGATGCTGGCCCTGGGCCTGGGCTATCTGTTCCTGGCCCCCAAGGAGGCAAACTACTATTTCGGCTACCGCTGCTATTTCGGCATGGGCTCCGTCCGGGCCTGGCGGTTCACCCAGCGGCTGGCCGGGATCATTTTCACCCTGGCGGGGTTAATCCTGACGGTTCTCATGGGGGTGATCTCCGGGGGCTTCGGCGCCATGGAGGTCATGGACATGGTGTGGAAGGCCGTAAACTGCCTCGTCTGGGAGGCGGTGCTGGCCGTCGTCGCCGTCCTGGCGGTGAACCTCATGGCCATGGCCAAATTCGACCGGAGAGGGAACCTCCGCAGACGTCCCCCCCGCCCCAGGCAGTCTCAGGCATAAGGAAGGCCCTCCCCGGTTTGGGGAGGGCTTTTTCGGCGGCCCACCCCCCTTTTTCAGAATCTGGGAAGAAGGTTTCCGCGGCCCGCCCTCCTTCCGGAGGCCTTCGGCGAAGGAAAACCCTCCCCAGCCGGGGAGGGGCTGCTTGTCGTTAGGCGATGCCTTCGCAATAAAAAAACATTGTGGTTATCGGTTTTTATAAAATGCTTGGCTCCCCCTATGGGGTGGCGCGCTGCGCAGCAGATTAGAATTTTCTATGATTGCCAGTGGCAATCATACCACAGTGTCAAGCTGTCACGGCTTTTGCCGTGGCTGAGAGGGCCCTCTCCCAAAGGGAGAGGCAAG
>DETX01000056.1:569-2037 GCA_002362145.1 Clostridiales bacterium UBA3277 | reverse complement strand
GGCAAGCGCGGCTGCTTGACAATGACAAATTGTCAGTGCGCTTACGAAAGCCGATAGCCTAAAACATTTTTATTCAGAAGCAATATCAAAAGAGCTTGCGAAACAGGGTTACTCCCCCAGCTCCTTCAGGGCCTCGCTGAGAATGGCGTTGCCCTTGTCGAATTCGGCAACGGCGGCCATGACCTTCTCGTAGGACGCGTCATTTCCGGCGTCCTTGAACTGGCCGGCCAACTCAGATAACTCCCTGGCGTGGGAAGCGTTGTGGCCCACCATATACTTCATCAGGGCCACCAGCTCCTCCTTGGGTGTGGCGGTGTGCTCGTGGTCGTGGTCGTGCTCATGGGGATGCTCGTGGCTGTGCTCATGGGTGTGGGTCACACCGTCGTGGGTGTGCTCGTGGACGTGATGTCCCGGGATGTGGTCGTGATCGAGATGCATAAGATCGTTCCTCCTAAAATTTTTACATTCAAAACAGGCTTGCGGTGCGGCCCATATCCGGGTTCGTAACCTGGTTGGGCCCATCGGGAATCCATAATCGGTCAGGCGGCGGGGCTTGTCCATCTGGCGGCGCTGGCGGCTTCGTTGTGGCGCGCCTCCGGGCGGATGCCGGGCCCTTCTAATAGTAGCACGTTTTTCGCTTTGCCGCAAGCCCGGCGGGGGGTTATTTTCACGCCGGAACCACCGGACCTCCGGGAAAGACGCCCCAGGGACCCCGGTCCCAAGGGCCAAAACGCCGCCCTCCCGGCCGGGGCGGAAAATTTTTTGGGAACTTCATAATTTGTTTACGGATTCTTCCAAATTCCCTCTTGCTTTTTTTGCGCACTTGGAGTATGATGTATTAGCACTCAGGAAGAGCGAGTGCTAAAGACGTAGATATTTGCGGCGGAGGCCGCAGTCTAAATACTTTACGTATGGAGGAAATGATTATGAAACTGAAACCCATGGCAGACAACGTTCTGCTCAAGGCCCACGAGGCAGAGGAGACCACCTCCTTCGGCATCGTCCTGGCCACCACCAGCAAGGAAAAGCCCGCCATCTACGAGGTCATCTCTGTGGGCCCCGGCACCAAGGACGTGACCATGACCGTAAAGGCCGGAGACCGGGTGGTTGTGGGCCAGTTCGTTGGCTCGGACGTGACCATCGACAAGCAGGACTACAAGTTCGTCAAGCAGGATGATATCCTGGCTGTTGTTACCGACTAAGGAGGAGATTTACTATGGCTAAAATGATCGTTTACGGCGAGGATGCCCGTAAGAAGCTGCAATCCGGCATCGACCAGCTGGCCGATACCGTCAAGGTTACCCTGGGCCCCAAGGGCCGCAACGTGGTTCTGGGCAAGAAGTACGGCGCGCCCCTGATCACCAACGACGGCGTGACCATCGCCAAGGAAGTGGAGCTGGAGGACCCCTTTGAGAACATGGGCGCCCAGCTGATCCGGGAAGTCGCCACCAAGACCAACGACGTGGCC
>DETX01000056.1:0-293 GCA_002362145.1 Clostridiales bacterium UBA3277 | reverse complement strand
ACCCTGCTGGCCCAGGCCATCACCCGGGAGGGCTTGAAGAACCTGTCCGCAGGCGCCAACCCCATGGTCATGCGCAAGGGCATTGACAAGGCCGTGGAGACCGCCGTGGCCGCCATCAAGGAAAACTCCGTCTCCGTCCACGGCTCCGAGGACATCGCCCGGGTCGGCACCGTCTCCTCCGGCGACGAGGACATCGGCAAGCTGATTGCTGAGGCCATGGAGAAGGTGGGCACCGAGGGCGTCATCACCATCGAGGAGTCTAAGACCGCCGAGACGGGCCTGGACGTGGTGGA
>DETX01000076.1 GCA_002362145.1 Clostridiales bacterium UBA3277 | reverse complement strand
CCATGCCTGTTCCTTTCACAGCCGTATGATCTACAATCTTTTGCAGGGAATCGCCCAAAAGAATCTGACGCTGACCCGGAAAATCCGCTGTATGTCCCCCAAAACCACCCGGGAAAAACTGATGGCGTTTTTGTTGGATCAAGCGAAGCAGCGGGAAAGTGCGGAGTTTGTGATTCCCTATGACCGGCAGGCGCTGGCAGATTACCTGGGGGTGGAGCGCAGCGCTATGTCGGCGGAGATCGGAAAACTGAAAAGGGTGGGGATGATTGAAAGCAATGGTTCCTGGTTCCGAATTGTGTCTCCGGACACATAAGCAGGCATTTTTAGATTGAAAATGACAAGGAGGTCGAATGGAAAGTTATATACCCTTTACAGAGCAGCAGCGGGAGGAAGCCAGACGAACAGACCTGGCAGCGTTTCTGCGGCAACAGGGGGGAGCAAGTGAAGCATTCCGGCACAGAGTTCGTCTGGCTGGATTACGGGCAGAGGGTGACCATCCGGGGTAACCTGTGGTTTCACCAGTATGAGCAGGTAGGCGGCGATGCCATCGACTTTGCCTGCCGGTTTTATGGCATGGGCTACACGGATGCGGTGCAGCTCATGCTGGCTATGCGCTCCATGGGCGTTGGAGCAGTACAGGGAACCGTGGAGCCTTTTGCGAAACAGCCACTGGAACTACCGCCGAAGCATGAGAATATGCGCCGGGTCTACGGCTACCTGATTCGGCGGCGGGGAATAGACAAGGACGTGCTGGATGCCTTCGCCTACCGGGGGCTGGTGTACGAATCCGCAGACTACCACAACGCAGTGTTTGTGGGAACAGACCGGGATGGACAGCCCCGGCATATCCACAAGCACAGCACCGCAGCTCAGGGGGCTTCAAGGGGAACGCCCCTGGAAGTGAGCCGGAGTACAGCTTCCACTGGACCGGCAGCGGGGACGCCCTGTTTCTGTTTGAAGCCCTTATTGATGCACTGTCCTTCATTACCCTGCACAAGCAAAGCTGGAAAAGCCAGAGTTAATTTAGGAAAAGATCGAAAACTCCTCAAAAAGGTGCATGAAGAAAAAGATACCATCTTCCCCGAAGATGTAAAAAGACTCAGAAAGCAAAACGGTTTCTGGTTATGTGAAGATTTTATTAACAGTCATTATCCTTCTCAGTGTTCTGACCAACAAATCACAATTGAGGATTTCAAAAACTAAACGGATGCAGTCGTAAGCATGGCTGCATCCAAGCGGTCTCCCCACCACAAAAAACGGCAGTCTTCTTACGAAGGCTGCCATTTTGTACTTTCTCCCCTTTTACAGTCTTCCGCCCCATTCATCTCTGCTTACACGCGTACTCATAGGCCCGGCGGAAGTCGCCCAGCTCCCGGTAGCAGGCCTCCAGCCGGGGGGCCGTCTGCCGGGGCGCCCGGTCCTCCGCCCCGTGAAAGCACTCCGCCGCCCGGCAGGGATCTCCGGACGCGAAATAAGCCTCCCCCCGCAGAAGCAGCCACTCCGTCTCCCCCTGATCCTGGGCCGCGTCCAGGAGCTTTCCCGCCCGGTCCGCGTTCCCGCCGTCCAGGGCCTCCCGGGCCCGGAGAATCAGCTCCTCGTCAATGCCGGGAAGCTGGGCGCAGACCCCCGGCTCCCCCAGCCGGGCCAGCAGCAGCAGCTTTCTGCGCTCCAAATCCCGGGCGCAGTAGGCAGCCGCCGGGTCCGCCTTCTTAAGAAGCTCCTTTGCGTAAATCTCCCGGCCCTCCGCCAGAGCCTTCTCCGCCAGGCGCAGAAGCACCAGGCACCGCAAAAGCCCCGCCTCCCGGTCATAGATCGGGTCCCCGGGGGCGTAGCCCTCCAGCACCAGGGACGCCTGGGCGTCCTCTCCGGCATCGTAAAGCCGCCGGGCCGAGGCCATCACCTCCTGATTGGGAGAGATCACCGCCTCTTCCTCCAAAAAGTAGGACACCGGCTTTCCCAGCCGGGCCGCCAGATATTGCAGCGTTTTCATGGAGGGCCGGGCCGTGCCGTGCTCGATCTGCGAGAGCATATTGCGGGTGATCTCCCCGCCGCACAGCGCCCTCTGACTCAGCCCCGCCTCCTGCCGGGCAAGGCGCAGCTTTTCTCCCAGTCCCATGGCCTCTCCTCCTATAGGTAAGCATCATTTACCTGATTTTAGCATAACGACCGGCTTATTTCCAGCTTTACAAAAAATTTATTTGCTATTTTCCCCCGTTTGGTTTATAACAATAGAAAAGAAAGAAGAACGGAGTCGTTATCATGAATCTTGGCAATCGAAAAGAGCTTCGCGGCTTTGCCGCCCAGCGGGTGGAGCAGGCGCCCCAGCAAAAGGCCATCGTCCTCATCTACTGCGCTCTGGTTTTGGGAACCTCCCTGGCGGTGACGCTGATCAATTTTCTTCTGGGCCTCGTCATCGACCGGTCCACGGGCCTGGGGAACATGGGCCTGCGGGGCACCCTGTCCACCTTCCAGACGCTCCTGCCCCTGCTTCAGTCGCTGTTTGTAATGGCGGTGGACCTGGGATATCTGGCAGCCATGCTCCGCGTGGCCCGGGGCCAGACGGCCACCCCCCGAACCCTGGGACTGGGCTTTGACCGGTTCTGGCCGCTGCTGCGGCTGATGCTCCTCAAGGGCGGACTGTTTTTGGGCATCGGCATCGTCACGGTCTATCTGGCCTCCGCCATTTTCCTGGCCACGCCCCTGGCCAACAGCGCCATAGAGATTTTGCTGCCCTTTGTCGCCGGCGGCGGCGCCACGGACCCCACGTCCCTGGTAACCTCCGGCGTCTACGCCCAGCTTGTGGTAGCCATGACCCCGGTGTTTTTCATCTGGGGGGGATTGTTCCTGCTCATTGCCCTGCCCATTTCTTACCAGTACCGGATGGCAGAGTACGTCCTCATCGACGCCCCCCGGCTGGGCGCCCTGGCCGCCATGCGGGCGAGCCGGATGATGCTGCGCCGGCGCAAATTCCAGCTCTTTTTGCTGGATCTGAGCTTCTGGTGGTTCTACGGCGGGATTCTGCTGGTTTCCGTCGTGTGCTATGCCGACCAGCTCCTTCCCGCCCTGGGAATCGCCCTGCCCGTAAGCGCCAACGCCGCGTTTTTCCTGTGCTACGGACTGTATATGGCCGCCCAGTTCTGCCTGTACTACTTCTGCCGCAACCGGGTGGAGACGGCCTACGCCCTGGCCTACGACGCCATCCGGCCCCGGCCGGAACCCCAGAACGGCGTGGTTTTGGGGAATATCTTCCAGATGTAANNGACCCCGGTGTTTTTCATCTGGGGAGGGTTGTTTCTGGTCATCGCCCTGCCCGTTTCTTACCAGTACCGGATGGCGGAGTACGTCCTCATCGACGCTCCCCGGCTGGGCGCACTGGCTGCCATGCGGGCGAGCCGGACGATGCTGCGCCGGCGCAAATTCCA
>DETX01000097.1:3382-6284 GCA_002362145.1 Clostridiales bacterium UBA3277 | reverse complement strand
CAGCTTCAATGACAACCGCCGCCTCACCATCGGCGCCATTGAGGAGGCTATGGAAAAGGCCTTTCCGGCGTATTCCGTCCGCCGGGGCTTCACCAGCCAGATCATCATTGATCATGTAAAGCGCCGGGACGGCGAGGTCATCGACAACGTGGGCGAGGCCCTGAACCGGGCCGTTGCCAATGGGGTCAAACATCTGGTAATCCAGCCCACCCATCTGATGGACGGCTTGGAGTACAACGATGTGGTGAATGAGGTCGCCCAGTATGCCGACGCCTTCGAATCCCTCTCCATCGGCGCGCCCCTGTTGGCCTCCGATGAGGATTTCCAGATTGTGGCGAGAGCCCTGGTGGATGCCACCGCTTCCTATGACGACGGCAAGACCGCCATCTGCTTCATGGGCCACGGCACCGAGGCGGAGTCCAATAAGGTCTATGCCAGAATGCAGCAGGTGCTCGCCGACGGCGGCTATGCAAATTACTTTGTCGGCACCGTGGAGGCCGCGCCCACCGTGGAAGATGTACTGGCTCTGGTGCAGGCGGGAAGCTATGAGCGGGTTGTGCTGCGGCCTATGATGATCGTCGCCGGTGACCACGCCAACAACGACATGGCAAGCGATGAGGAGGATTCCTGGAAGAGCCTCTTTGAGGGCGCCGGCTATGAGGTGGTCTGTGACGTACATGGCCTGGGGGAACTGGAAGCAATCCAGAATCTGCTGGTGGAGCACGCCAAGGCCGCTGCCGGAATGGAAGCGCCAGAGAAAAGTCAGGTCGCTTCCGCCGGAGATATGGGCACGGTAGAGGATGTGGTGAAGGAAGGCATGGCGCCGGTTTCCGGCAGCTCCATCAAGGACGGCACATACGCGGTCACGGTGGATTCCAGCTCCTCCATGTTTCAAATCACCCAGTGTGAACTGACGGTGGAAAACGGCCAGATGACCGCCGTGATGCACATGGGCGGGACGGGCTATCTGAAGGTTTTCATGGGCACCGGCGAGGAGGCGGCAGCCGCCGGCGAGGCGGACTGCATTCCGTTTGTCCAGACAGAAGATGGGGTCCATACCTTCACGGTTCCCGTGGAAGCCCTGGACGCAGGGATTCCCTGCGCGGCCTTCAGCAAGAAAAAGGAAATGTGGTATGACCGCACCCTGGTGTTCCGGGCGGACTCGCTGCCTGTGGAGGCCTTCCGGGACGGGGCCTTTGCCACGGCGGAGAGCCTGGGTCTCGCGGACGGGAATTACACCGTGGAGGTTCAGCTCGCCGGCGGCTCCGGCAAGACCACCGTGGAGTCCCCCGCCGCGCTGCGCATTGAAAACGGCGCTGCCTACGCCACGCTGATTTTCAGCAGCTCCAAATACGACTATGTGAAGGTGGGCGAGGCGAAATTCCTCCCCCTGAACACCGAGGGAAACGCCACATTTGAAATTCCGGTGGCGGCCTTTGACTGGAAGATGCCGGTTCTGGCGGATACCACGGCCATGAGTACGCCCCACGAAATCGAATACACCCTGTATTTCGATTCCACCACCATTCAGGCTGTCCAATGAGCGGCACAAAACGAAACCGGATTTCTCTGCTTTTGCTGCTTCTTCTGCTGACCCTGGGCGGATGCGCCGCCCAAGAGGCCCAGGCACCGGAGACAACCCAGGCACCGGAGGCAACCCAGGCGGCGGCAGATTTGACCTGGGACACCCTGGCCTTTGACCACAGGATGGCCCTTTCCTACGCGGAACAGTTCACCGTGGATTCCTGTGAAGGCGGCTATCAGAAGATCACCATTGGGGATACGGATACCTATCTGGTGATTCCGGAGGGGGCGGAAACTCCCGAGGGCATACCGGAGCAGGTCACCGTCATCAAGCAGCCCCTGGACAGCATCTATCTGGTGGCAACCTCTGCCATGGATTTATTCCGGCAGCTGGATGCCATGGATGCCGTCCGCCTTTCCGGCACGGACGCCTCCGGCTGGTACATTCCGGAGGCAAAACAGGCCATGGAGAGCGGAAAAATGCGCTACGCCGGAAAATACAGCGCCCCGGACTATGAGCGAATTGTCTCAGAGGGCTGCGATCTGGCTGTGGAATCCACCATGATCTACCACACCCCGGAGGTCAAGGAGCAGCTGGAACGGTTCGGCATCCCGGTTTTGGTGGAGCGCTCCAGCTATGAAAGCCACCCTCTGGGCCGTATGGAGTGGATCAAGCTGTACGGCGCGCTTTTGGGAAAAGAGGAAGCGGCGGAAGCCTTTTTTGACCGGCAGCTGGACCTGCTTTCCCCTGTATTGGAGCAGGAAAACACAGGAAAGACGGTGGCTTTTTTCTATATTACCTCCAATGGCGCCGTCAACATACGCAAGTCCGGGGACTACATCGCGAAATGCATCCAGCTTGCCGGGGGCGTCTATCTTCCCCAGGGCCTGACGGAGGAAAACGCCCTGTCCACCATGACCGTCCAGATGGAAACCTTCTATCAGCAGGCCCGGGACGCGGATATCCTGATTTATAACAGCACCATCGACGGAGAACTACAGTCCGTGGAACAGCTGCTGAGCAAAAGCGCCCTTTTAAAGGACTTCAAGGCGGTCAGGGAAGGGAATGTCTGGTGTGCCGGGAGAAATTTGTTTCAGGAAAGCCTTGGATTGGGAGAGCTGATTCTGGACATTCATGACATTTTGAACGCGGAGGATGGGGAGATTCTGGATCTGACATATCTTCGCCGACTGAATTGACAGGGGTGGAAACCATGAAAAAAGACCATGGCAGATACTGCGGGGCATTTGTCCTGCTCATAGTGCTGCTTGCGTGTATGGTAATCTGGAACATCTATGCCGGCAGCGTTTCCATGTCGGTTGGCGAGATTCTGCGCATCCTCTTCGGCCCGGTCTCCGACGGTACGGAGTATGGAAT
>DETX01000097.1:0-3077 GCA_002362145.1 Clostridiales bacterium UBA3277 | reverse complement strand
GCCAACCCCATTGCAAGTCCTTTCGTATTGGGAATCTCCTCCGGCGCGAAGCTCACGGTGTCGCTTACCATGGTTTTTCTGCTGAGCAAGGGAATGGTATCCAGCTCCCTGATCCTGATTGCCGCGGCCTTTGCCGGAGCCATGATTTCCATGGGCTTTCTTCTGCTGATCTCCCGGCAGGTGAAGCAGATGTCCACGCTGATCATCTGCGGCGTCATGATTGGATATATCTGCTCCGCCGTTACGGATTTTGTGGTAACCTTTGCGGAGGATTCCAACATCGTGAATCTGCACAACTGGTCCCTGGGCAGCTTTTCCGGCATGTCCTGGGAAAATGTGGCGGTGATGGCTCTGGTGGTGGAGGTGACCACGCTGTTTACCTTTTTCCTGTCCAAGCCGATTGGCGCTTATCAGATGGGAGAGGTTTACGCCCGGAACATGGGGGTCAATATCAAAGCCTTTCGGGTGACCCTGATCCTGCTGTCCAGCGTGCTTTCCGCCTGTGTCACTGCCTTTGCCGGTCCCATTTCCTTTGTGGGGATTGCGGTGCCCCATCTGATGAAGCGGCTGTTTCACACCGCGAGGCCGATTCTGATGATTCCCGCCTGTTTCCTGGGCGGGGCGGTATTCTGCCTGTTTTGCGACCTGGTGGCCCGGACAGCCTTTGCGCCGACGGATCTAAGCATCAGCTCGGTAACCGCGGTGTTTGGCGCGCCCATTGTCATCTACATGATGATTGCCAAGAGGACAAAAACCATCGCCTAGGAGGTGAATTTCCGGATGAAGGATTCTTATTTGTATTCCGACCATATGGCCGTTGGCTATGGCGGAAAGCCTCTGATTGAGAATATCAGCCTCCATGTCCGCAGAGGGGAGATTCTGACCCTGATCGGTTCCAACGGCTCCGGAAAATCCACCATTTTAAAAAGCATCATCCAGCAGCTGGGGCTGATTGGCGGCGCCGTGTACCTGGACGGACGGGATATGCGGGGGATGACAGAGACGGATGTGGCCAGGCGCATGTCTGTTCTGATGACGGAGCGCATCCACCCGGAGCTGATGACCTGCGAGGATGTGGTCAGCACCGGCCGCTACCCCTATACCGGCAGACTGGGCATTCTTACCCGGCAGGACCGGGAGAAGGTTTGGGAAGCGCTGGAGCTGGTACACGCCGGGGAACTGGCAAAGTGCGACTTTTCTCAGATCAGCGACGGCCAGCGCCAGAGGATTCTGCTGGCCCGGGCCCTGTGCCAGGAGCCGGAGGTCATTGTCCTGGACGAGCCCACCTCGTTTCTGGATATCCGGCATAAGCTGGAGCTGCTGGCTATTTTGAAGGACATGGTTCGCAAACGCCGGCTTGCGGTGGTCATGTCCCTCCATGAGCTGGACCTTGCCCAGAAGGTTTCGGACTATGTACTTTGCGTTCATAACAATTCGGTGGAGCGTTACGGCACGCCGGAGGAGATTTTTACCTCCGAGTATATCATGCAGCTGTACGGCGCCACCCGGGGCAGCTATAACGCGAGCTTCGGCAGCCTGGAAATGGAGCGGGTCCAGGGAAAACCGGAGGTTTTTGTCATTGGCGGAGGAGGAAAGGGAATCCCGGTTTACCGGCAGCTTCAGCGGCAGGGAATTCCCTTCGCGGCAGGCGTTCTCCACGAAAATGACCTGGATTATCCCGTGGCGGCGGCCCTGGCCGTGGAGGTAATCCCGGAACAGAGCTTTGAGCCCATTGGGGAAGCCGCCTTCTCCCAGGCGGCGGCCCTGGTGGAAGAGTGCGGCCGGGTGATTTGCTGCCTGGACGCTTTTGGAACCATGAACGAGAAGAACCGCCTTCTGGCAGAATACGCGCAAAAGTTGGGAAAAACCTGAAAACCATTGTGAAATATCATTTTGAGCTCGGTTCGGCAGGAAAATCTGAGATGCCCCAATTGCGTCCCCGGCGGAAGCATAAAAATTTTCGTAAGCGGAAAGCGCGGCCTTTTGACAGGCCGCGCTTTCACTTTTTTTGACAGGATGAAATTCCGCCGCCCGGGCATAATGGCATTGAGAATTCCGGCGAAATTCGGCGAAAGCGGGGGAAAAACCATGAAAAAATGGAAGCTGCTGCCCCTCTGGGCGGCGCTGTGCCTGGCCCTGGGGGCCTGCGCCCGGGGGGAGACGCTTCCCACGGAGCCCCGGCCCAGCGCCGCCATGCTCACTCTGGATGAGACGGTGGAGCCCCCCGAAAAGCCGCTGCCGCCGCCGGAGAAGGCCGTCCTCTACGAGGGGAGCATCATCCGCTATGACGGCCGGACCTACCGCTATCGGGCGCCGGACTCCCCCACGGATGCCCGGGAGCTGTACCGGGCGGGGTATCTGACCTTCTCCCCGGAGATCTGGGAGACCCTGACCACCAACCGGGAGGAGCTGGAGGGCTGCGTCATCTATCATCTGGCCGGGGGGAAGCTGACGGAGGACGCCCTGCTGCTGACGGACCCGGAGGGGCGGGGGCACCTGTTCTACCCCGAGGGCTACTTTGAGGGCTACGAAAAGGACTTCCAGTTCACCGAGGACGGCCAGGGCGGGGCCGTCATCCTCAAATACCGGGGCTGCGGCGACCATGTGCAGGTGCCGGAGGAGCTGGGCGGGCTGCCCGTCAGGGCCCTGGGCACCGAAGGGGTGGAGGGGGTGTTCGCCAGCTGCCCCACGGTGGTCAGCGTCACCGTCCCCCAGGGGGTCCGCTCCCTGGGAGAGGATGCCTTTTACGGCTGCCCCCGGCTGAAGGAGGTGCGCTTGCCTGAGAGCCTGGAGAGGATTGGAAGCTGTGCCTTCCACGACTGCCCGGCCCTGGAGGACCTGTATTTTTCCGGCAGCGCCCCCAAGGCGGGCAACTGCCTCTTCGACGAGGAAGTGCCCCCCGCGCTGTATCTGCACATCCCCCGGGGGACGGCGGGCTGGGCAGGGGAGCCCTGGAGCCGGTTCCCCAGGACGGAGGAATGATTTCGCACGACAAGGCGGCCCGGCAAAATGCCGGGCCGCCACAGTTTATCCCAAAAGGCCTCGCAGAGTTTGCCGCCGCAGCGGCAAATAAAGTC
>DETX01000033.1 GCA_002362145.1 Clostridiales bacterium UBA3277 | reverse complement strand
ATTTTTATCAGGTAATAGTATTATTGACCGCCGTGGAGGTATTTGTAATCCCAGTCCAGGTCGAAGAGCTTGCTTCCCTTGGTGGCGGGACAGCCGGTGAACAGATCGTCGGCCAGCTCCCGAAGGATGTCCGCCGGTTCCAGGCATTCCATATAGAATTCCGGCAGGCTCTGCTCCCCCAGCCGGGCGCCCAGAATGGCCCCGGTGATGGCTCCCACGGCGGCGCTGCGGCCGGAGTGGTTCACCGCGGTGATCATGGCGCTGTCAAAGTCCTCCATGCAGGTCAGGCAGGCGTAGACCGCCCCGGCCAGGGCCTGGGAGGCGGAGTAGCACTCCAGACGCTCCATGGCGTCCATCTGCCGCAGATTGGGAGAACCAGCAAAGGTGACGGCCCTGCGAATCTGGTTCCCCAGCTCAAAGGCCTGGCTGTACTGGTGGCCGAACCGGTCCTGAATGACCTCCGCCGTGCCCAAAAACAGAGGTTTCAGGGGGGTGCGGGGGCTGCGCAGAAGGGTGGAGAGGATATGGGTCAGGGCCGCGCCGGTGAGAAACGCCGTGGGGCTTCCGTGGGTCAGGGCCACGGCCTCGGCCCCCAGCCGGTCCAGCTCCTCCTGGGACGCCCGGTCCTCATGGGAAAACAGGGCCACGCCCACGGCGCTGGTGAGGCCGCAGGGGTCGGAAAAGCTGTTTCGGGGGGTCTCCATGGTGCCAAGCCGCTGGCGGCTCAGGGTGTCCAGCATCCGGGTGTCCATGCAGTGCCGGCGGCAGAGCTCCGGCTTTCGCAGCAGCCAGCAGTAGGTCCGGCTGGGCCGGCCCCAGGAGCGCTGGCTGGCGGCCCACTCCCGGCTGCTCAGCTCGATATATTTGATGAAGGGTGCCATTTTCCCCAGGATCTGCCCCCGGGTCAGGCCGAAGAGCAGACCGTTGCAGGTAAAGGCCGCGATCTGGGTGTAGGAGGTCACGTCGGCATAGCCGTTGACCAGGTCGTAGCCCAGCAGGCCGTTGGGACCGTAGTCCTCCCGGATTTCCGGCAGGCTCCGGCTGTCCACGGTATAGCCCATGGCGTCCCCCACGGCCAGCCCCAGCAGGCAGCCCCGGTAGGTGGTTCGTAAAATGCCCAAGAAAACCCCTCCTTCTCCCGTTGCTTACCCTTATTATATCGTTTTCCGCCGGAAAAGCAAGGGGCAACTGTTCTTTCCTATGGAAAACCTGTTTACATAATCTCGCAAAGGGCCGTCAGCGCCTCCCCCAGGTCCTCCTCCCGGAGGCCGGAGTAGTTGATCACCAGGCAGTGCCGGTCGCCGGGGTCGTCGTGGTAGTATTCGCTCAGGGCCTTCACCCGGATGCCCCGGTCGGACAGCTTCCCCGTCAGCTCCCGGTCGGAAAGGGCCGTGTTCACCCGGAGAAGAAAATGCAGCCCCGCGTCCTGCTCCTCCATGGTCATGCGCGCTCCTCCGGCGCAGCCCGCCACCTGGGCGACGATGGCGTTGCGGCGGTTTTTGTAGAACTTCCGCATCCGGTTGATGTGCTTTTCAAAGTACCCCCGGCTCAAAAACCGGGCCAGGGTGTACTGCTCGAAGCTGGGCACCGTGCAGCTGTAAAAGCCCAGCTCCTCCTGGAACCTGTGCCGCAGCTTTTCCGGCAAGACCATGTAGCTCAGCCGGATGGAGGGGGCCAGGCTCTTGGAAAAGGTGTTCATATAGATGACCCGTTCCTCCCGGTCCAGGGAGAACATGGCGGGCACCGGGTGGGCGGAAAACCGGAACTCGCTGTCGTAGTCGTCCTCGATGATCCATTTTCCCTCCCGGGCCCAGCTTAAAAGCTCCCTCCGCCGGCTCACCGGGGTCACCAAGCCCGTGGGAAAATGGTGGGAGGGGGAGACATGGAGCACCCCGGCGTCCCCTAGGGCCTCCGGCCGGACCCCGAAGCCGTCCAGGGGGGCGCTGAGGGTCTCGACCCCTCCGGCGGCGTAGACCTTGCGGATTTTTCCGTAGCCCGGCTCCTCCACGGCGTAGCGCTTGTCCCGGCCCAGGAGCTGGATGAGGATGTTGTAGAGAAAGTCCGTCCCCGCGCCGATGAGAATGTTCTCCGGGCCCACGGTCATGCCCCGGAAGGCCGCCAGGTGCTGGGCGATGGCCAGGCGCAGCTCCGGGATGCCCTGGTTTGGCAGGGGCAGCAGGAGCTTCTCCCCGTAGTCCAGCATGACCTCCCGCTGGAGGCGGCTCCACACCGAAAAGGGAAACCCGGCGCCGCCGCTGCCCGTCAGGTCCACCCGGACCCCCGGATTGGGGGCCGCCGGGGGCTGGGGAGGCTGGGGCTTCCGGACAGGGGGCCGGTCCAGGGTCTCCACAAAGTAGCCCACCTTCTCCTGGGACCGGAGGTAGCCCTCCGCCAGAAGCTGGTTGTAGGCCGTCTCCACGGTGATCTTGCTGACCTCCAGATTCTCCGCCAGGGCCCGCTTGGAGGGCAGCTTTTCCCCGGGGGCCAGGGCCCCGGAGAGGATGTCCCCCCGGATGCAGCGGTAGAGGGCCTCGTAGTAGGGCACCCCGGGGGATTTTTTCAAATCATATGTCAGCATGGCGTTTCCGTTTCCTTGTCAGCCGATGGGCCAGGGCCTTCGCCCGGCGGAACACCCGTTCCCCCCAGTCGAAGAGCCGCTGCATGGCGAAAAATACCGTGGGCGTCATGAGCAGCAGCGTGATGAGCAGCAGCTTCGCCTGGGCGGTGCCGGTCCACAGTTCGAAAAACTCCCCCAGCTGGGTGAACACCAGCACCAGGCACACCGCCATGGCGCTCCAAATGATGCCCCGGAAGAGATTGAACCGTTTACAGACCTGGAAGAGGACCATCATGCCCACCACTGCCAGGATTCCCGCGCAGACCGTGGAGATCACCGCCCCGGGCAGGCCGAACACCTTCCGGAAGGCCTGGCACACCACCACGGCAAATACATTGGTCAGTCCCCCGGGGAAGGCCCGCCGCAGCACCCCCGGCAGGAAGGCCCCCTCCACCCGCTCGTAGTTGGGCTCCATAGCCAGAAAAAAGGAGGGAATGCCGATGGTCAGGGCGGAGATCACCGTCAGGTGGATGGGCTGCAGGGGATAGGGCCAGCCCAGCAGCACCGTCACCAGGGACAGGGCCAGGGAGAAGATATTCTTCACCAGAAACAGCGTGGCCGCCCGCTGGATGTTGTTGATGACCCGGCGGCCCTCGGCCACAATGCCGGGCATGGCGGAAAAATCCGAATTCAGCAGCACCAGGCTTGCCAGCTGGCTGGCCGCCTGGGCCCCGGAACCCATGGCCACGGAGCAGTCCGCCTGCTTCATCGCCAGAAGATCGTTGACGCCGTCACCGGTCATGGCCACAGTGTGGCCCTGCCTTTGCAGCGCGGCAACCAGCTCCCGCTTCTGCTCCGGCCGGACCCGGCCGAATACGTTGTATTCTTCCACGGCCCGGGCGTAGTCCCCGGGGCTTTCCAGCCGGGAGGCGTCCACATACCGGTCCGCCCCGGCGATGCCGGCCCTTTGGGCCACCATGGCGGCGGTGGCCGGGTCGTCGCCGGAGATCACCCGCAGGGAGACCCCCTGGCTTTCAAAATAGGAGAAGGTCTCCCGGGCCCCGGGCCGCAGGGGACTGGTGAGAATCAGCAGGGCCAGGGGCCGGAGATTCTCCTCCTCCACCCGCTGCCCTAAGTCCCCTTCGTAGGCGGCGGCCAGCAGCACCCGGCTGCCCAAGTCTGTCCAGCTTTTGACCTTCTCCCCAATTTCCCCGAAGCGGGAGCCCATCAGGGTGCTGGGGGCTCCCACCAGGAAGGTGCCCTCCCCCGCCGCCGTCATGGCGCTCCACTTGGTCACCGGGGAGAAGGGCACCCGGCGCTCCACCTGCCAGGGGCTCTGGGGGAAGAGGGCGTGGATGGCCCGGGCCGTGGCGTTGTCCGGCTCCTGGTACATGGCCCCCAGCATATGTTCCAGATACTCCGGCGGATCATCGGTGAGGGGCACCAGGTTTTCCATTTCCATCTCCGGCTCGGTGATGGTGCCGGTCTTGTCCACGCACAGCACATCCACCCGGGCCAGCCGCTCGATGCAGTTCATATCCTGGACCAGGACCTTTTTGCGGCTGAGCTTCAGAGCGGAGGCTGCCATGGCCACGGAGGTCAGCAGATACAGCCCCTCCGGGATCATGCCCACCAGGGCCGCCACGGTGCCCTCCACGCTCTCCCGGAAGCCCAGCTCCAATACCCGCCACTCCTGGAAGAAAAGCACCGCCCCGGTGGGAACCAGCGCTATGGCCACTACGAAGATCAGCTTGTCCAGCGAGCGGGTCATGCCCGACTTTTTCGCCCTGGGATGGGCCTTGGCCTCCCGGGCCAGGACGGCAGCAAAGCAGTCCGCCCCCACGGCAGTGAGCTGGACCCGGCCGCTGCCCGCCAGCACGGCGCTGCCGGACTGGACCGTATCCCCCGGGCGCTTGCAGACTGCGTCGGCCTCGCCGGTGAGTTGGGATTCGTCCACCCACATCTCCCCGGAGCGGAGAATTCCGTCGGCGGGGAGGGCGTCCCCCTGGGAAAAGCAGGCCATGTCCCCCGCCACCAGCTGCTGCGCCGGAAGCTCCCGTTCTCTCCCGTCCCGGATGACCCGCACGGGCTGGGCCGCCACCAGGGTCAGCCGGTCCACCGCCCGTTTGGCCCGAATCTCCTGGATGGTGCCGATGGCGGTATTGATGACGGCCACCACCAGGAAGCCCATATTCATGAGGCTGGACCCGGCGATCAGCAGCAGGGCGGCAAGCAAGGCGAAAATCCCGTTGAAAAATGTAAAAATGTGGGTCAGGACAATTTCTTTTTCCGTCCGGCCCGGGGTGGTCCCGTCCCCCGCCGCGGGGCGGGCTGCCGCCTGCGCCTCTGTCAGTCCCAGCTGGGGGTCAATGATCTCTATATCTTCCATTGTTTCACCTCATTTAAGGCGGTGGGGCAGTCCCTCCTGCCGGTCCCAGAGGATGAGCAGGCTGCCCTCGTCTACGGTAATCTCCGTCTGCTCCCCCGTAAAGTGGTTGCTGGCCCCCAGGGGGAAGCCGCAGGTGAGCTCCCAGTTTTCCAGGCCGTAATAGGCCCCCCGGATGCTGACCCCCCGGGCCCGGTCCCCCATGGAGAACACCGAG
The DNA here is from genome assembly GCA_002362145.1 of Clostridiales bacterium UBA3277. Taxonomy (GTDB): domain Bacteria; phylum Bacillota; class Clostridia; order Oscillospirales; family Oscillospiraceae; genus Faecousia. The sequence goes on along the minus strand of DETX01000033.1, from coordinate 759 downwards.
AGATTCCCCCGGTGCCCGGCGGGAAAGCGGAGGGTTCCATTTTTTAGCACCGTGACTATGGAGCGCCTGCCGATGAGATATCCCCAGGCCCCCCGGTCCGCCAGAAATTGCAGGGTTTGAAAATTCGCCACGGTGTGGTCAAGCCTGGGCCCGTCCAGGGCGCCGTAAAACAGAAATTCCCGGGCGCCCAGCTCCAGCCCCCGGCGGGCGGAGAGCATGGCGTCGGTGTCGTCCTTCTCCACCGGGAAAACGCTGGCCCCGGCGGGGGTATAGCCCAGGGAGTCAAAGTCCCCCAGGATCAGATTTGGCTCGATGCCCAGAGCCTGGGTGTGCCGCAGGCCGCCGTCGGCGGCGATGACCAGGGCGTCCTGATCCAGAGCCGACAGCAATCCGTCAAATTCCGCCGCGCAGAAGATTACGCAGGTTTTCATGAGTTTTCCCTCTTTTCGGGTCGTATATCCATATCTTACCACAAGGATGGAAAAAGGGAAAGGACCTGAACGTAAACAGTTTATAAATTTCGTGCCTGGGCCCGGCCCCTCCGGGGAACGAAAAAAAGGCCAGCCCGAAGGCTGGCCTTTTGTCTTATCCGCGATTACAGCAGGGTGGCGAAGTGCTTGATGGTGCGGACCATCTGAGAAACGTAGGAGTTCTCGTTGTCGTACCAGGAAACCACCTGCACCTGGCTGGTGCCGTTGCCCAGGTTGATAACCATGGTCTGAGTGGCATCGAACAGGGAGCCGAAACGCATGCCGATGA
>DETX01000055.1 GCA_002362145.1 Clostridiales bacterium UBA3277 | reverse complement strand
GTCCATGTAGTCCCAGATAAAGCCGCCCTGATACTGGGGGAATTCCTCTTCCAGGCGGATGTAGCTCTCCATGCCGCCCAGGGAGTTTCCCATGTCGTGCATATACTCGCAGAGCAGGAAGGGCTTTTGGGGATGGCTTTCCAGATAGGCCCGGATGTCCCCGGGGGCGGCGTACATCCGGCTTTCCACATCGGAGATGGCGTCAAACTCCCGGTTGTGGAATACGCCCTCATAGTGCACCAGGCGGCTGGAATCCTGGGCCCGGAAATAATCCGCCATGGCCAGAATATCCTCCCCCGCGTAGGATTCATTGCCGCAGGACCAGAACAGGATGGAAACGTGGTTTTTATCCCGCTGGAACATGGACATCGCCCGGTCCAGCACGCAGTCCCTCCACTCCGGCAGGCTGCCGGGAACGTTCCAGCTCGGCTCCACGGTCCCCAGCTTCTGCCAGGAGCCGTGGCTTTCCAGATTGGTTTCGTCCATCATGTAGATGCCGTTTTGGTCGCACATAGAATACCAGGGTGTCTGATTGGGGTAGTGGCAGGTGCGGACGGCGTTGATATGATTGCGGCGGAAGGCCGCCATGGCCTGCTCCATGTCCTTAAGACCGATGGCCCGGCCCGTGCCGGGGTTCCACTCGTGGCGGTTGACGCCCCGGATCACCAGGCGCTTCCCGTTGAGCAGCATAACGCCGTCCTTCAGCTCGAACCGCCGGAACCCGATGTCATAGGGAATGACCTCCGCGATTTCCCCGGAGGCGGCAAAGACCGTCAGGGTGACGCGGTACAGCTCCGGCGCCTCATGGCACCAGGGCGTAATGCTGGGAAAAACCAGCTCCCGGCTGCGGAGATATCTTCCATCGGAGCGCAGGCTCAGCGTTTCGTCCAGCAAAACCGCCTGGGCCTTGTCGGTGACGCGGCAGTGAATCCGGGCGCTGTCCGCCTCGCCGCTGAGCAGCAGCCGCAGCTTCAGCGTACCGGTGGCGTTGTCCTCTTTCAGCGCGGTTTGCAGCCAGAGATCGTCCACATGCACCCCGGGCTTGGCGTAGAGGTACACACTGCGGAAAATGCCGCTGAACCGGAAAAAGTCCTGATCCTCCAGCCAGGCGGCGCTGCTGTGCTGGTAAACCTCCACGCACAGCCGGTTCTTCTCCTCCCGGAGGTAAGGGGTCAGATCGAAGTCCGAGGGGGTGAAGCTGTCCTCGGCATACCCCACGAAGGACCCGTTGAGCCAGACATAAAACGCCTGCTCCACGCCCTGGAAGGAGATGCAGACCCGCTTTCCCCGCAGCCCCGGCTCCAAATCGAACACCTTTACATAGCTGCCCACGGCGGTGTTGTCCCAGTCAATCTGGGGCGGGCGCAGCCGGGCGTGGCCGTCCCAGGGGTACAGGGTGTTGATATACTGGATTTTGCTAAAGCCCTGAAGCTCCATGTGTCCGGGGACATGGATGGACGAAAAGCCGGAGTCATCAAAATCCGCCTGCCAGAAATCGCCGGGCCGCCGGGCGGGATTCGGACTCCACACGAAACGCCACGGCCCATCCAGGCTCTGGCGCAGGGAGGTGGTTCCCCGGGCCAGCTCTTCCGCGGAGGCGTAGCAAACGTGGTCGGAATGGGCATCCAGCCGGTTTACCCGGAATACAGTGGGGTCCGTCAGCCAATTTAAATTTGCCTGCATTGTGTTCTCTCCTTAGTGCGGGACGCTCTGGTGGAACCGGCAGGCGCGGAGGCTCAGCCGGTTTATTCAGAGATTCCCAAGATTATTCCTTCACCGCGCCCGCGGCAACGCCTGCCAGAATGTAGCGCTGGAAGAAGAGATAGACCAGAATGGTGGGCAGCATGACCACAATAATGCCTGCCGCCAGGGTTTGCCAGGAGCCCTGCTGAGCGTTGGCATAGTCCATCAGGAAGGTGGTCAGCGTCCGCAGCTTGCCCTTGGGCATATACAGATATCATAAGCCTCCTCCTCCCTTCGGGTACAGGCCGATAACGGCAGCTTCAGCACAATCCGGGTAAATTTCCCCAGCTCGCTCTCGATTTCAAATCCGGCGGCCTGGCCAAAATTCAGCCGGATTCGCGCCAGCACGTTTTCAAGGCCAATGCTGCTGTTGTCATCCCGTCTCCGGGGGCGTCCCCGGAGAAGCTGGGCAATCTGCTCCCGGGACATCCCCCTGCCGTTGTCCCATACGCTCAGGCAGAGAAAATCTCCATCCTGATAGACGGATACCCGGATCTGGCCCAGCTCCTCGTCCATCTCGTCAAAGCCGTGGGTAATGGAATTTTCCACCCCCGGCTGCAAGGTCAGCCGGGGAAGCATATAGTTCAGGCAGGCTGGCTTCCTTTGTAAAGGTCACCACCGACCAGTCGGTATCCGGGATGGCTCTGGTGCGGAAGAAATAGTCGCAATTGCCTTCCTCCAGCAGCGCGGCCCTGCGGGTTTGGCTCCCCGGGGGAAATTCCCCCAGCCGCTGCCCAAAGAAATCCCGGACGGCTTCCTTTCCCATATCTCCGTAAATCACCTGTCCGCTGCCGTCCAGAATGACGCTGAAGCCCATGTTGCCATCCCGGTTCTGGGCGGCGAGCACATCGCTGATCTGGGAAATGGTGAAAAAGGTGACGACATCAATTTCACCGCTCTTATCCGTGGCCAGGTCCGTAGCCAGGGCGGTGGCCACAACCAGCTGATTCCCTTTTTGAATATTGCCCGTCAGCCGCACCCGGCTGGTATCATACCCGCCCAGCACCACGGTGTTCGGGCGCTCCACGGCTTCCCCGTACCAGGGCTCAGCGCGGATTTCCTCCTCCGGCAGCACAATGGTTTCCTTCATGTAGACGGCGCCGCCGCCCTTCATGTAAAAGCCGCCGGCCACAATGGCCTGGGAGGGAACCATCGCGGTTCGGAACGCCCTTTGCAAAAGCTGGTCCGCCTCATACCACGCGCTGCCCGTACTGTTGTGGACCTCCGCCGCCACCTGGGTAAATTCGCCGCCGTTGATGCAGACAAAATGGGAGAGCTGCAGCGCGTTGGTTCTCACGTCATTGCTCAGTGCTGTGGCAATGTTCTCCTGAACCGCGTCAATGGTTTCGATGGAAGCATTTCTGATCAGATAGCCGATGACAATTTCCGCCACCATGAACACCAGAACCAGCGGAATCACAATCAAAAGCAGGAAACTGCGGTAGTAGGTATGGGTCAGCGAGGCGTTTTTTTCGTTTCTTTTCCATCTGGGTCCCACCTCCGGCCTTTCCGCGCTTTGCGGCCGCGGCTTACTCTACCACTATTTTACCGAAATACGGCCCAAAGGCAAGGGCTTTTTTCAGAGTTCCGGAAGATTCGCGCGCTGCCGAAATGGAATCACCAAAAACCAAAGCGGGGAGCGCCCGGCCTGACCGCCGGAACGTCCCCCCGCGTAATTGATCCTGCTTTCATCTGACAGCAGAAAGCGCCCGCTCCTTAAGAGCGGGCACTTCACAATATGTAAAACCCCCGTGCGGGTTGTTGGCAGGCTATTTCGAGATGGCCCAGATGTTTCTTATCTGATCTTCCAGCCGCTCGTAGGTCCAGGTCTGCCCGGAGCGGATGCGGCTGTTGGGGTCGTTGACCCGGAAGGCCCCGTCCTCCCAGCCCGTCAGGACAATGTAGTGGCCGGAGGTGGTGAAGTCCCCAGCCCGGAGGGCCAGAATCACCGGCTTGCCCGCCTCCACCGCCTCCACCAGCTTCTTTTTCACCAGGGGCAGCTCCGTGGCCTTGAGGCCCAGCTTTCCCGCCCCCTCGCTGATGAGGGTCCAGGAGGAGCCCTGGCCGGAGGAATAGTAGCCGCCCTCCTGGGCGTAGTCCGCCACCTGGTCCGGGGAGAAGCGGCTGTCTCCCGTGAGATAGTACCCGGCCATGGCCAGGCAGGTGGGTCCGCAGCCGCTGACGGCCACGCAGGTGCCGCCGTACTTGTGATAGCCCCACATGGGGTCCCACTGCAAGAACAGCGGCACCGTCTCCCGGGAGTAGCCGCCCAGGTCCACCGCGGGGTCCTGGTCCCGGAAGGGGTAGTTCATGACGAAATCCCGGGTCTCGGGGTTACTCTCGTACAAGTCCAGAATGTACTGGGGATATTCGCCGATGGAGACGCCGTGCTCCTGGGCGAAGGCCTTCACTTCCCGCTCCGCCTGGGTGTGGCCCGTCCAGGAAAAGGACACGTCCCGGTACAGCCGGTACAGCGGCCCGGCGCCCCAGGTCAGAGCCAGGGCGGCGACGCCCAGCACAAGAATCAGACGAAACAGCTTTTTATGTCTCATGGATGCTGCCCTCCTTTATGTCTGCCCCGATTATAGCACAAAACTTCTTAGGAAGTCTCTAAGAAGCGTCTAAGAATGGATTAAGTTTTTCTTACAATTTTCTTATCTCGGCCCAAAACCCGGGGAATTTGGAAAAACCCGGATTTTTCAATGAAAAAGTCTTGACAATTGCCGCTTGTTCGGATAAAATAAATCAGTCTGCCAATGGCAGGCGATCCTTGCTCCCGGCGAGACCGGGGGCCAAAAGTCCAAAAGGAGGTGCAATCAACATGGCTAAGATCACCGGTAAGTATGAGGTGCTTTACATCATCAACCCCACCCTGGGTGAGGAGGGCACCGCAGCACTTGTGGAGAAGTTCAAGGCAATGGTGGAGGCGGAGGGTACTCTTGTCTCTGTCGACGAGTGGGGCAAGCGCCGTCTTGCCTATCCCATCGAGGATCTGAACGAAGGCTACTATGTGCTCATGAACTTTGAGTGCAAGCCCGAGTTCCCCGCAGAGCTGGATCGTGTGATGAAGATCACCGAAGGCGTTATGCGCAGCCTGATTACTGCGGTGGAGGCGTAAGATGCTCAACCACATCACCATTATGGGCCGCCTTACCCGCGACCCGGAACTGCGCCGCACCGGCAGCGGTGTGGCCGTGGCCAGCTTCCGCGTGGCCGTCGATCGGGACTTTCAGCCCAAGGACGGCGGCGAGAGGAAGGCCGATTTCATCGACTGTGTTGCCTGGCGGCAGACGGGAGAGTTCATCTCCAAGTACTTTGCCAAGGGCCGCATGATCGTTGTGGACGGCCGTCTCGAGATGCGGGACTGGACCGACAAGGAAGGCAACAAGCGTACCACCGCGGAGATTGTGGTGGCCAACGCCTATTTCGGCGACAGCAAGCGTGACGGCGACAGCGCCGGCAGCTACGGCGGCAGCAATAGCTATGCCCCCGGCGGCTACAGCGCCCCGGCTCCCAGCTATGGCGGCGGCTACAGCGCCCCCGCTCAGGCCCCCGCTTCGGATTTCGCCATGCTGGAGGACGACGATTCCCAGCTGCCTTTCTAATGAAATGAACTTTTCGACAAGTCTTACAAGGAGGGAATAACATGGCCAACGAACAGCGTATGCGTCCCCGCAAGCGCAAGAAGGTTTGCGCGTTCTGCGTGGATAAAGTGACCAGCATCGATTATAAGGACACCGCGAAGCTCCGCCGTTACCTGTCCGAGCGCGGCAAGATTCTGCCCCGCCGCACCACCGGTACCTGCGCCGCTCACCAGCGTGACCTGACCGCCGCCATTAAGCGGGCCCGGCAGATCGCCCTGCTGCCCTACGTCGCTGACTAATGAAGGCTTTTGACCCCGAAGAATTTTTCTTCGGGGTCATTTTCGTTCTTTGGGGGACAGGCTTCTCGCTCAGAGCTGTCCGCCGCAGATGATAAACAGATTGTGAGGTAGCGCCCATGGGCAAATTCCAGATTCCTTCCGTTCCTCCCACCACCAACAAGACCATCCGCTTTCCCAATGATGTGCTGCAGGGGGTGGAGGAGGCCATTGCCGGAAAGGAGTGCACCTTTTCCGCCTTTGTGATCGCGGCCGTCCGGGCCGCCTTGGAAGAATTGGAGGAAGAGAACAAATAGCCCAGAGAGGCGTATGCCCCGGCGGATTCCGCCGGGGCTTCGGAAAGCTATGAAACCGGCCTATGGTTACGATCCTAGGCCGGTTTTTCTGTTATGCGTGGGCTCCCTTGCGTAAAGGGAGCTGTCAGCGTAGCTGACTGAGGGATTGATTTCCCACGTTGGGGAAGCATCGTACGCTGCATTTTATAATAAGCCGTCTAATACTACTTCTCAATAAAAATGTTTATTTTTATTGAGAAGGCATCGTCTAACGACGCTGCCATTTTTGTGATTTTCGGAAAAGAAAATCACAAAAACCGTCTCATTATGATCTTCATATTAAAAAGTTCAATTCTTGCGAATTAAACTTTTTAATTGAATATCAGTAT
>DETX01000051.1 GCA_002362145.1 Clostridiales bacterium UBA3277 | reverse complement strand
GTTTTATTAGATTTTAGTATTAATTGGGTTTGCCTGGTTTCTAATCCTTGTAATCTTCCTCGGTCTTTTCAGTGTAGATGCCGCTGTGGTTGAAGCTGCCGCCCTCGGGATAGCCGAACACATCGGACAAAAGGGCATAGTAGGACATCTTCTTGGTGTTTGCCTCGTCCACGTACCGCCAGCCGCAGCCGTACTGGTTGCCGCTGTCCTTGATGAGGCAGTCGGGTTTCAGCGCGGCAAAGCGCTGCTTTTCCGCCGCGCTGACCTTGCTGTCCACCAGCGTCAGGTGCTCCATGGGCAGCTCATCCAGGGGGGACAGGTCTGTGACCTTGGTATTGGAGATGTTCAGCTGGGCCAGCTGGGAGCAGGAGGCCAGGGGGGTCAGGTCCGCAATGTAGCCGCAGAAGGTCAGCTCCAAAAATTTCAGGTTCTTGCAGTTTTCAAAGGGGGTCAGGTCCTTGATGGGGGAGCCGGAGAGGATGATGTATTCCAGGCTCTTCATTCCCGCCACAAATTCACAGGTGTTGAGCATCTCGTTGTGGCCGAAGTCGATGATGCGGACATCCTCGCAGTAGATCAAATCCTGGCAATTGCTGTCCACCAGGTCATAGACCGCCCGGATGGCCTGGGCGTCCGTCAGGCAGCTGCCCTTGCCGAACCAGACCCGCCAGACCACCTTTGTCTGCTCCCGGTAGTCCTCCCGGATCTTCGCCAGGACCTCGTTGGAGAGGCGGCAGTTGTCCAGGACCATCCGCTTGCAGCCCGGCAGCAGATCCAGGGCGGAACGGACCTCGGCCTCGTTCTCGTCGCCGATCTTCACGTTTTTCAGCACCACTTCCTCGGTGTCCGTGGACAGGGTCTGGCCGAAGAAGTCAAAGGTATAGTGGAAGCCCGCCCCCGGGGCGGCGGCGATGAGAGTCTTGACGTCCTCCTTGCTGAGGTTCCCGCTTCCGCCCATGAGCTCCACGGAAGTGAGGTTTTTCAGCTCCGGCAGCTTTTCCGCCACGGCGGGGACGTCCTCGCTTTTTAAGCTGGACAAGTTAAGCTCCGTGGTCTTGTCGTCATACTCTGTCCCCAGAATCTCCACGGTGCAGGAGATGGCGATTTCGGGATAGCCTGCCCGGAGGTCCGCCACCTGCTGGGTCGTCAGCTCCGGCGTGTGGAGCACAATCTCCCCCAGATCTCGCAGATAGGGGATGTTTGCCGTCAGAGTTTCGTAGTCATACTCCCCCACGTTTAATTCCAGAGACACCGTCTCCGGGTCCACCACCTTGCCCCCCAGGTCCACCTGGTAGGTGATGTCAATGTCCGGGTATGTTTCCTGGAACCAGGCGATGGTTTCATAGTCCCGGCTCTGTGAAGCGTCGACGGCCTTCAGCTGGGGCAGGTGGGCCGTCACGTAGGCCGCCTCCTCCCGGGTGAAGCTGCCCAGATTCAGGCTCTGGGCGCCGCTGTCGATCTTCCCGTCCCGGAAGGGGACCATCCAGGAAATTTGGCAGCCGGGAAGCTGGGCTTTCAGCTGGGAAACGTATTCCAGAGACACGTCCTTCTCCCGCAGGTCGATGGACTGGGCGCTGATGGGGTAGGCATCCCCGTCCACAAATACATGGCTGCTGCGATACCAGGCAAAGCCGTACCCGGCTCCGGCGGCCAGGGCGAAGATCAGCAGCACGACAATCAGGATGCAGATAACTTTTTTCAAGACGCAGGACCTCCATCTCTTTCTGATGATTCCAAGCATACCACATTTTTTCCCAAAAAGCAACGCCGTCCGTATGCGAAAAGCCGCCGCGGAAGGGGTTCCGCGGCGGCCGTGGGTTAATCTGACGCAGCCTGTTTAATCTCTTCTCAGGGCCTCGATGGGGTTCAGGTTTGCCGCCTTCACAGCGGGCAGCATTCCGAACACCACGCCGATGAGGGTGGAGAACACCACCGCCACGGCGATGGCCGGCACCGAGATGGACACGGGAATCTGCATCATGCTGGAAATGAGCTGAGCAAGAATGATGCCGCTGACCACGCCGATCAGGCCGCCCAGGCTGGTCAGCACGGCGGACTCCGTCAGAAACTGCATGAGAATCCGCTTTTTCTTGGCGCCGATGGCCTTTTTCAGGCCGATCTCACTGGTCCGCTCGGTAACGGACACCAGCATGATGTTCATAACGCCGATGCCGCCCACAAGCAGCGAGATGCTGGCAATCCAGATGAGCTGGGTGTTGGTGGACTGGGACATCTTTTGCAGGTTCTCCGCCTGCTCCAGCATATCCTGGCTCCGGTATTCCAGCTTGGCGCTCTCATCGGCGGTAATCTGCTCCTCGGTGAGCAGCTTTGCCGCGTCCTGGCCCACGCTGGTCATGGCGTCGGTGTTCACCACCTTGATGGCCACGCTCTGGGGCTCGTCAAACCGGTAGCCCGTGGGCCAGGTGGTGCTGGGCAGGTAGATGGCCCCGCCTGAATTGTTCATATAGAGGTTATAGTCCCGCATGGAGTTGATGGTGGGGGCAAATTCCTCGGACTGGGCGATGACACCCACCACAGTGTACACGTCCCCCTGGATCTCCATGGGCTTGCCCACGGGGTTCTCTCCGGAGAAGATGCTCTTGGCGGCGGTGTCGTCCACCAGGATCACCTTCCGACACTTGTCATAATCCTGCTGGGTAAAGCCCCGGCCGGATTTGACCTGGTAGCCGTAGACGCTGAGATAGTGGGCGTCCACGCCGTTGACGAAGCCGTTGAACTGGGTGTTGAGGTAGTAGATGTTCTCGGCATAGTTGCGGGTGGTGATCAGGGACACGTCCTCCACGCCGTCGATGTCCAGCAGCTTCTGCCGGGTCTCCTCGGTGATAGTCTTGACCCCGTCGGGGACGGCGTTCCAGGTGAAGTCCATCGGGTTGGCGTTCTGGTAGAGCTGGACCGTCACCACGTTGTTGCCCGCACCGATGAGGTTTTCCTTAATCTGCTCGTTGGTGCCCTGAATGGTGGACACGATGGTGATAATGGCGGCGATGCCGATGATAATGCCCAGCATGGTCAGCACCGACCGCATCTTATGGCCCCAAATGCCCTGGAAGGCAAGGCGGATATTTTCTGTCATTGTGCGCTGCCCTCCTTTAGTAGCTGTACAAATCGGCCAGGTCGCCCTCCACCGCGGGAGCGCCGGCCTTGACGCCCTTGCCATAGGGGAAGGCCAGATAGTCCTCCTCGGTGACGTCGCCGGAGCGGATCTCCGTGTAGGAGCCCCACAGGGCCTTGCCCAGAACCACGTCCCGTCTCTCCAGCTTCCCGTTCTCCCCCCGGACCAGCACGTAGCTGACCCCGTTTTCCGTGCGGATAAAGGGATTTTGCAGGTAGATGCCGTGGGTGCTGGAAGCGGCGCTGTACTGGACGTTGACGTAGTTACCCTCCTGCAGATCCGCGTCCCCGTCCACAAAGACCGTGAAGGGGAAGTAGCTGGCATTGGGGTTGTCCATGCCGTTCCAGCCGTTTCTGCTGTCCGGGAAGTCGCCGATGGAATCCACGGTGCCGGTGTAGTTCATGCCGGTGTTCCAGTCGTTCACCGTGACCTCCTGGCCCAGCTTCAGGTTGTCCTTTTCCAGCTCGCTGACGGAGACCTTAATATAGTATCCGCCGCCGCCGGAGACCTTCATCATGGGCTGGTTGGTGTCCTTGGCCTCCTCAGCGTCCAGAAGGGACACCACCTCGCCGTCGAAGTCGGCATAGACGTTGCCGTCGCCCATCTCCGCCAGCATGATCTTATAGTCCGCCTCGGCCATTTTCTGCTGAAGCTCCAAATCCTTAATCTTCTTCTCCTGCTCCAGGCGCAGCTGCTTAATCTGCAGGGCGGTCATGCCGCTTCCCATGTCGGGCATGGGAAGGTCCGCGGGCTCCTGGGTCTCGGAGACCAGGGTGTAGTCCATCAGGCCGTTGGCGTTGAAGAATTTCATGACGAAGCCGCCGTCGGTACAGAACACGTGGGCGCCCTGCCAGACCAGGCGATTGCCCAGGGACAGATCATCCTCGGTGATCTTGAACACCACGTAGAAGTCGTAGGTGCTGCCGATGTCGCCGCCGCCGTCGGGCTCCTCGGGAATTTCGGTCTCTTCGGGGATTTCCTCACCGGGGGTCTCTTCGGGGACGGTGGGCTCCGCCGGAGGGATGTTGCTGTCCCCCAGGCCGTTGTTGTAGCCGTCGTCGTAACCGGCGCCATAGCCGTTGTCATAGCCGAAGTCGTAGCCGTCGCTGTAGCCGGAGTCATAGCCGTCCCGGTAACCGGCGTCGTAGTCTCCGCCCTCCCCCTGCTCCGTATCGGAGAGCAGAAGAATGCGGTAGTCTCCGCTTTCAAAGCTCAGGCCGTATTCGGGATAGGGGTCCACCGCTTCCGGCGGGTAGTCGGCGTTCTCCCCCTGGAGCCGGGCCGCCTGACGGCGGACAGCCTCCAACAGGCCGTTATTGACGGTGGTGCTGCCCTTCATCCAGCAGATCAGGGCCTTTTCCGGGGCGCTGCCGTCGTAATTGTGCTGGTTGGAAATGCGGTAGGGCTCGCTTAAGACCATGCCCTCCCGCTCCGGCAGGACGTCGTCCGGGTCCAGTTCCAGAGTGTATTCCTGCATGGGCTTCATCTGCTTGATTTTATCCAGTTCCTTCTGGGCATCCTCAAGCTGGACCTTGTATTTTTCCCCTTCCAGCCGCTTTCGCTCCAATTGCAGGTCCGTCAGGGAGGTGTCGTAGGTGAAGAGCACGTCGCCCTTTTTCACCGCTTGGCCCTCCTGGACCTTCACGCCGGTGACGGTCTGGGTGTCGCTGAGGAAAATCGTCTGAATCCGGTCCGTGGTCACGGGGCCGTAGCTCTCCTGGCTGTCGCCCCAGTACTCGGTCATGCCGATGTTTAAAAAGGAGTAGACCCCCACCGGGTCTCTGCCCGCTCCCCGGACGCCGAAGAAAATCCCGGCGCCCACCGCCGCCGCGGTGACCACAGCCACAGCGGCAATCAGGAGCTTTTTCTGCTTGGGTTTAAGTTTCTTCATCCGTTGCCGCCTCCATTTCCGTGCGCAGCTCGCCGTCCAGGATGTGATAGGTTTTGTCGGCGCAGGCGGCGATGGCCGGATCGTGGGTGATCATGATGATGGTCATGCCCTCCCGGCTTAAGGCACGGAAGATGTCCATGATCTGGCTCCCCGCCTTGGTATCCAATGCGCCGGTGGGCTCGTCGGCCAGCAGGAGCTTGGGCTTTCCCACCATGGCCCGGGCAATGGCCACCCGCTGGCACTGGCCGCCGGAGAGCTGGTCAGGCATGAAGTGAATCCGCTCTTCCAGGCCCACGGCCTTCAGCGCCTCCTCCGCCCGGGCCCGGCGCTCCTTCAGGCCCACCCCGGCGTAGAGCAGGGGCAGGGCCACGTTGTCCATGGCGTCCATCTTGGGAAGCAGGTGGAAGCCCTGGAACACAAAGCCCAGGTACTTGTTGCGGATCTCCGCCAGGGCGTCGTCACTCAAATCCTTCAGGTCCTGGTCCGCCAGGACATAGCTGCCGGAGGTGGCCACGTCCAGGCAGCCGATGATGTTCATGAGGGTGGTCTTGCCGGAGCCGGAGGGGCCCATGATGGCCAGGTACTCCCCCTCCTCCACCGTCAGGTTGATGTTTTTCAGCACCCGCACAGGCTCCTTGCCCTGGATATAGTCCTTGCAGATGTCTTTCAGGGTGAGAATGGACATTAACCCACCGCCTCTCTTGTCTCGGCGGGAGGCTCAGCGCCTTCTGCTTCCGCGGGAACCTCCCCCTCCGGGGTTTCGCCGCCGTCGGCCAGATCGCCCTCCGGGTCACCGGCCATGCCGTCCATGGCCTCTCCGCCGGAAATTACGTCATCCATAGCCTCTCCACCGGAAATGACGCCGTCCATGGCTTCCCCGCCGGAGATCATGCCGTCGTCCACCACTTCTCCGCCGGAGATCATGCCGTCGTCAACCATGCCGCCCTCGCCGTCGCCGGGGTCCTCCAGGACCAGCTCATGGGTGGTAGGGGCTCCGGCCTTGCACACCTCCGGGTCCGGGAAGGCCACATAGTCCTCCATGGTCAGGCCCTCCAAAACCTGGTAGGTGCCCTTCATCTCATCCAGCTCTCCCACGGTGACGGGCCGCTTTTCCAGCTTGCCGCTCTTCTCCGCCCAGACATAGGCGCTTCCGTCCTCGTCAAAGGCAATGAAGGCGCTGCTCAGCTCCAGACCGGCGGCGCCCTCCCCGGTGTCCACCTCCAGGTAAAGGTGCTGGCCCAGAATCAGGCCGTCGGTGGAATCCAGCTGGACGTAGAAGGGGTACTTGCTGGAAGTGCTCATTTCGTCGCTGCCGCCCATGCTGACAGCATAGCCGCCGTTGCGGTCATTCTGGATGGGACTGGCGTAGTCCACCAGAGTCACGGTGCCGTACCAGACTTCATCCGGGTTCGTCCGGGAGATGAGCTTCATCCGGTCGCCCTCCATGAGGCCGCCCCGCTGCAATTCTCCCAGGGAGCCCTTGACCCGATAGGAGCCCACCTGCTGGATGGTGATGTACGGAAGGGGCTTGCCGTTGTTATCCGTGCCCCCGTCCTCGTTGATGGACTGGACCCGGCCGGCCACCGGGGCCACCACCGTGGCATTGGCCAGCAGGTCCTCGGACTTTTTGATCTCGTTTTCCTTGGTCTTGATGTTCAGCTCCGCTTCCTTCTGATCCACCTGGTTGGTCTGGATCTGGATGGTGTACTGGAGCTTGGCGGTGCCGCTGGCGCTGGCGCGCTCCTTTTCCAGCTGCTTGATCTGGGCAGCGTAGTTTTCCACAGAGGCCTTCAGCTGTTCCAGCTCAAGGCGCTGCTTGTCCAGGGACAGCTGCAGCTCCTCGGTGTCATAGCTGAAGAGCGCCTCCCCCTCCTTGACGTCCTGGCCCTCCTTCACGAGAAGCTCCTTGACGGTCTTTTCGGAGTCCTTTTTGATCTCGCTGGTGTTCTCGGACACCACCACGCCGTTGAACCGGTCTCCGGGGGCGATGCCGCCCATGCCGGTAAGGTCCTTCACGGACTGGACATAGACGGGGGATTCCTTGGAGCAGGCTCCAAAACTCAGGACCGCGCAGACGATCAGACCGGCGGCCAGTAATTTTTTCAGCTTCATGATGTTGCCTCCTATACGCGTTTCTCTGTGCTTTATTATAGAAAATTCCCAGGAGAGAATCAAGCCCCCACACTTTAAAGATTCCTTAAAGTTCCCGGCGCTTTTCGTCGGATTGGGAAGATTTTCCTACCGGGGAAAGAATTTCCGCCCCCCGGAAAAACCGGAGGGCGGGAAGGTTTTCAGGCCTGAGCCGTCTGGGCGGCGATCTTTTCGGCAATGCGGCCCTTCACCAGGGCGGCCAGGGCGGTGGTGTTCAGATCCTTGTACTCCTCATAGAAAATGGGAGGAAGATAGTGGACCTGGGCCGTCACCGGGGCGCTGCCCTTCTGGTCGAGGACCTTGAAGCTGTCCACAAAGGCCACGGGAACGATGGGGCACCGGCTCTTGGTGGCGCAGCGAAAGCTGCCTCCGTGGAAGGGAAGCATCTCGTTGCCCCGGCGGCTGCGGGTGCCCTCAGGAAAGATCAGATAGGGCCGGTCAGCTTTGACCTGCTCGGTGACCTGCTGGATCACCGTCAGGGACTGGCGCACATCCTCCCGGTCCATGGGATAGGACTGGGTGCACAGCGCCACCTGATGGATGCCCGGAATGCCATAGAGCTCCTTTTTCAGCACCGCCCCCATGGGCCTGGGGCAGGTGGCCAGCACGGCCAGGGGGTCAAAGAGGCCCTGATGGTTGCCGTAGAACATGAAGCCCCCCTCCCGGGGGATGTTCTCCAGGCCGGTGACGGTGAGGGTAATCCTTCCCGTCCGGATCGCTCTTTTCAGAATGCTCTGAATGTGGCTGTACATCTCCTCCTCGGGATACCGCTCCGGATGCCGGGCGTAGCGCCAGAGCCGAAACAGGGCCCCGGGAAGATAGAATAGATTTTTAAGTACCATGGTGACGATGCGGTTCATAGGCAATTCCTCACTTTTGGTCGGTTTTCTCTATTTTATCATACTATGCCCTCATTTGCAACCGTCAGCCGTCCAGGGGGAGCTGAACAAAAAAGGTATTTTCCCCCCCGCCGCTCTCAGCCCAGATTTTGCCGCCGTGCTCTGACACAATGCTCTGGGCAATGGCAAGGCCCAGGCCGTAGCTGCCCCCGGAACGGGCCTTGTCCACCCGGTAAAACCGCCGGAAGATGTTTTTCAAATCTTCCCGGCTGATCTCCTCCCCGGGACTGGCCACAGAAAACAGGCAGTGGCTTCCCTGGCGGCTCAGGGCCACCGCCACCTCTCCCCCGGGGGAGGCGTATTTGGCGGCGTTGTCCAGGAGGATGTCCGCCACCTGCCTTAAGTGTCCGGCGCTGCCATTTACATAAAGTTCTTCGGCAATGTCGCTTCGCAGTTCCAAATCTCTTTCAAAGTACACCGGCTCGAAGAGCAGCAGGGTCTCGGCGGCGAGCTGGCTGAAATTCAGCCGCCCAAATTCCATTTTGGCCGTTCCGTTGTCCACCCGGGCCAGCTCCAGCAAACTCTCCACCAGGCCCCGCATCTGCCGGGCCATGGTTAAAATTCCCGCGGCGGACTTTTCCCGCTGCTCCCGGCCGCAGTCCGAATCGCCGAGAAGCTCGGCGTTTGTCATAATCACGGTGAGGGGCGTTTTCAGCTCGTGGGAGGCGTCGGCCACAAACTGGCGCTGCTGATTCCAGGCCTTTTCCACCGGCCGCACCGCCCACCGGGCCAACAGGAAGCTGACCCCCAGAAACAGCCCCAGGCTCAGCACCCCGATGAGCACGCAGGTGCGGACCAGGCTGGCCAGGGTGGAAATCTCCCCCGTCATGTCCACAAAAACCATGGCCTGGCCCAGGGCGGTGGTTCTGCGGGAGAAGCGGAGGTTATATTTCTTTAAAATCCCCGAATCCTCCGGGGCCTCTGCCGCCGCCAGGAGAATCTCCGCCAGGGCATTCCCGTCGTTTAGGTCAAAGTAGGCGCTCCTCGCCACGGTGACCTCCCCAAAGGGGTTGACGGACACATAGAAATAGGGAAGGTTCACCTCCCGGTTGCCCGGGGTCAGCCCCGGCAGGGCCCCCATCGTCCGCCCGCCGCTGAGCACCGATGTCATCAGCTCCTGGCTCTGCTCGGCCAGGCCCATGCTGGTGGACTGGTACACCAGGGCGAAAATGATCAGCAGCAGCACCGTGACGATGGTCATGTTGATCATCACGAATTTGCGCTTCAGGCTTTTGATCATTCGTCCACCTCCAGATGGTAGCCCAGCCGCCGGATGGCCTCAATGCGGACATTGGAGCCGATGGCCTTGAGCTTCTTGCGCAGAAAGCCGATGTACACCTCCACATGATTTTCCACGGCGTTGGAGTCGTAGCCCCAGACCCGGGCCAGGATCATCTCCTTGGGAAGAATCCGGTCCTTGCTTTGCAGCAGAAAGCGCATCACGTCAAACTCCCGGGCAGACAGCCGCAGGCTCTTCTCCCCGCAGATCAGGGTGCAGGTCTCCAAATCCAGGGCGGTGTTGCCAAAGGTCAGCTCGTCCACCTGCTTGCCCTGGCGGCGCAGGAGGGTGTTGATGCAGGCCAGCAGCTCCCGGGTATCGAAGGGTTTGGTCAGATAGTAGTCCGCCCCGGCGTTGAGGCCCTCGATCCGGTCCTCCACACTGGACCGGGCGGTGAGCATCAGAATGGGGGTGCTCACCCGCTTGGCCCGGACCGCCCGGGCCAGCTCATAGCCGTTGAGCCCCGGCATCATCACATCCAGAATCAGCAGATCATAGACCCCCAGCTGGGCGTATTCCTCCCCCGTGATTCCGTCATAGGCCGTCTCCACCTGAAAGCCCTTGTTTTCCAGCAGGGTTTTCAGGGAATCAGCCAGGAGCTTTTCATCCTCAACCAGCAGAATTTTCATTGCGTTTGCCTCCGGTCTTACTTTTTATAGTATGGATTATAGAGTAACAGCGTATCCTGAATCAAGGCTGAAAATTTAAATTTTTTGCCGTTCTTTTTTTATTCACGGATCGTTTACAAGATGGCCGAAAAGTTTTCAGACTCTTTTCAGCTTTTGGTGGTATGGTATTGTCAGAAAATAAAAAAGCGGCCCAGAGCCGCTGAAGGAGGACATCATCTATGGACGAATATACAAATCCATCCCAGGAGCCCCAGGCCCCTGACACGGCTGCTTCCCGCCCCGAATCCACCGGTTACTCCGGAGGAAATTACTCCGCTGCCAACGGTTCCGGCCCCTACGGCGCCGACTATTCCGGCTATGTGAACAAGCCCAAAAAAGCAAAGGCGCGCCGGGGCGGCGCCGGCAGGATCATTGCCCTGGCCCTGTGCTTCTCTCTGCTGGGCAGCGTTCTGGGCGCCGGCGGCGTTTTCCTGGTCCAGGGCCTGGCCCGGGGCAGCGTCAGTTCGGAGGCGGACAGCAGCACCACCGCCTTTTTGCGGGGCCTGCGGGAAAAAGCCACGATCCAGACCGCCCAGGTGGACACCAGCCGGGAGATGACCCCCGCCGAGGTCTACGCCGCCAATGTCCACTCCACCGTGGGCATCACCACCTCCGTCACCACCAACTTCTGGGGCTTCCAGACCACCTCCGCCGCCTCCGGCTCCGGCTTCATCATCTCCGCCGACGGCTATATCCTCACCAACCACCATGTCATTGAGGATTCCAACTCCGTCACCGTCACCATGTACGACGGTACCACCTACGACGCCGAGATCGTGGGCTACGACGAGAGCAACGACATCGCCGTGCTGAAAATCGACGCCAAGGACTTACCCCCGGTGATTCTGGGCGACTCCGACAACCTGAACGTGGGCGACAGCGTCATCGCCATCGGCAATCCCCTGGGAGAGCTGACCTTCTCCCTGACCTCCGGCTGCGTCAGCGCCAAGGACCGGAAGGTCACCCTCTCCGGCGGTCTGACCATGGACCTCATCCAGACCGACGCGGCCATCAACTCCGGCAACTCCGGCGGCGCTCTGTTTAACCTCCACGGAGAGGTGGTGGGCGTCACCAACGCCAAGTATTCCAGCTCCTCTTCCTCCCAGGCCTCCATCGACAACATCGGCTTCGCCATCCCCATCAACACCATCCTGCCCATTGTGGAGAGCATCATTGAAAAGGGCTACGTATCCAAACCCTATATCGGCGTCTCCGTGGGCAACGTCAGCCAGGAGTCCCAGCTCTACGGCCTTCCCAAGGGCGGCGCCATTGTGGAGATCACCGAAGGCAGCCCCGCGGAGGAGGCCGGACTCCAGGTGGGCGACATCGTAACGGCCGTGGGTGGCAGTGAGATCACCTCCAGCGACGATCTGGTCCGGGTGGTCCGGGCCGCCAAGGTTGGAGACGAGCTGAAGCTCACCGTCTACCGCCAGGGCCAGACCGTGGAGCTGACCGTCACCGTGGCAGAGAAGATCCAGTCCGCCACCGCCCAGCCCGAGGCCCAGAACCAGAGCCAGACTTCCGGCGGCCAGCAGCAGCCCGGCTTCAGCTTCCCCTTCGGTTTCTTCCGGTAAAGCCCCCGCAAAAGCCTGCAAATTTCCAATAAAAAGCAGCCATTTCTTCAAATGGCTGCTTTTTTCACGCTTTTCATACTAAAACCTAATAAAA
>DETX01000104.1:3117-3625 GCA_002362145.1 Clostridiales bacterium UBA3277 | reverse complement strand
GATCTTGTAGCCGATGTTGCCGGCCTCAATGGTGGGGAAGATGAAGGTGTTGGCGTAGCCGGCCACGGGGGAGCCGGGGAACTTCAGCTGGCCCACCTCGGGAGCCACAGCGGCGTCGAACTGCATCTCGCCGTCAATGGCCAGCTCCGGGTCCATTTCCTTGGCAACAGCGGTGGCGTCATGGCTGAGCTTGACGGTGCCGCCCTTGCCGGAGCCGTTGGTGGAGAAGGAGAGCATGGCGACCTTGGGGTCGATGCCAAAGACCTTGGCGGTCTTGGCGGTCTCGATGGCGACCTCGGCCAGCTTCTGGGCGGCGGACAGGGTCACGTTGCCGTCCTTGTCCACGGTGTCCTCATAGCTTAAGTTGATGGCGCAGTCGCCCATGGCCAGCTTCTCGTCGCCCCGGACCAGAATGAAGCAGGAGGAGACCAGATGGGCGCCCTTCTTGGTCTTGACGATCTGCAGGGCGGGACGGACGGTGTCAGCGGTGGAGTAGGTGGCGCCGCCC
>DETX01000104.1:1334-2813 GCA_002362145.1 Clostridiales bacterium UBA3277 | reverse complement strand
AGTAGGTGGCGCCGCCCAGCAGGGAGTCGGCATAGCCCATCTTCACCAGCATGGTGCCGAAGTAGTTGCCCTTACTCAGAGCCTTGCGGCAGTCCTCGGCGGTCATCTTGCCCTTGCGCAGCTCCACCATCTTATCGACCATGGCGTCGAATTCGGGGTAGGTGGCGGGATCGATGATCTCAACGCCCTCGATGTTGAAACCGCCCTTGGCGGCGTTGGCCTTCACCTCGTCCACATTGCCGATGAGGATGGGGGTCAGAAAGCCGCCCTCCACCAGACGGGAAGTGGCCTCCAGAATGCGGGCGTCGTGGCCCTCGGTGAACACAATCTTGCGGGGATTGGCCTTAAGAGTTTCGATCATAGAATTGAACATGGGAATCATTCCTCCATATCTTCGGGCGTTGGCCCGTTCTTGCAGGAATATTATACCGCAGGCGGTTCCCGGGCGCAAGCCCTTTTTCAAACTTATCCGGAGATTCCGTGAAAAACCCGCCCGGTCCGCCCTTTTTTGACGCCTGTGCCGCCGGAACTGCCGCCTGCCGGAAGAGACCGGCGGGGTTTGTTGTGTATTATGTAGAATTTTTCCTGAAAAACCACGAAATTTCTCTTGCAAATTGGGAAAAATTCCTGTATAATAGTACCAAATTATGGTATAGGGGGCGATGTCGCTTGGGCGAAGTGTTTGCGGTGCTGTCCGGCAAGGGCGGCACGGGCAAAACCTCGGTCTGTGCCGGCATTGCTTCGGCCCTGGCGGAGAGCGGCTTGCGGGTCCTGGCCATCGACTGCGATGTGGGGCTGCGGAACCTGGACATCTCCCTGGGCATGACGGACACGCCCGCCCTGTCCTTTCTGGATGTGATGCGGGGGGACTACAGCCTGGAGGAGGCCGCCCGGCACCCCATGTATGAGAGCCTATATTTCCTCACCGCCCCCATGAACTGCCCGGCGGAGCAGATTGACCGGGCTGGCTTTGCCGCGATGCTGGAGGAGGCCCGGCGGAAATTTGACGCGATCCTCCTGGACGCCCCTGCGGGGCTGGACAGCGGCTTTCTGCTCACCGCGGTGTCCGCCGACCGGCATCTGCTGGTGACCGGGGCGGGACCTGCCGCCGTCCGGGACGCCGCCCGGGTGGGGGACGTTCTGGAGCTCATGGGCAAACGCAATGTGCGCATGATCGTTAACCGGGTCAGCCGGGAGATGCTCAGCACCGTCCGGGTGACCATCGACGATGTGATGGACACCGCCGGCGTCCCGCTGCTGGGAGTGGTGCTGGAGGACCCCAGTGTGACCCTGGCCGCGTCCTTCGGGCGGCCCCTTCTGTACTATGCCCGCCGGGGCCCGGCCGCCCAGGGCTGCCGCCGGATTGCCAGACGGCTTCAGGGGCTGTACGAGCCCATTACTTTAAAATAACTTCCGAATCATAAAAAGGAGAGTGAGTGCTGTGAATATCGCGTTTCTGGCCCACGACAAGAAGAAGGA
>DETX01000104.1:0-1024 GCA_002362145.1 Clostridiales bacterium UBA3277 | reverse complement strand
CTGATGGTCCAGTTCTGCACCGCCTACAAAAGTGTTCTCATGAAGCATACCCTGTTTGCCACCGCCACCACCGGCCGCCTGATCGTGGACAATACGGGCCTGCCCATTACCCTGCTCCTTTCCCATAAGCAGGGGGGCCATCAGCAGATCAATGCCCGCATTGCCTACAATGAGATCGATCTTGTGCTGCTTTTCACCGATCCCAACACCACTGACCCCTGGGACGACAGCCAGATGATCGAGACCATCCGGGCCTGCGACAAGCACAATGTGCCCATCGCCACCAACCTGGCCAGCGCGGAGATTCTCGTCATGGGTCTCCAGCGGGGCGATTTGGACTGGCGGGAAATGCTGCGCGCCAAACAGAAATACTAGGCCGTATCTGAAAACTGGCAGGATGACCAACAGCGAGGGATTTTTGCTCTGTGCAAGCCATTTTTCCGCGGGAATACTGGATGTATTCCAAGGGAAAATGGGGCAGCACAGGGCGAAAAGAGCCGCTGCTTGGGCGTTTTGACAGTTTTCAGATAGGCCCTAAGGAGACTCTGAAGAAATCGCCTGTGGCAGCTGGCGGATTTTTTGCCATGTGCTCTTGCCGATTTCATCAGAGCGTCCTAAAAAAATAGGAACGCCGCCAGGCCAGCTGCCGGGCGGCGTTTGCCCCACCAAAAGGAGAGAAACCATGGACATCATCAAGCCCCGGACCCTGTCCGGCTTCATGGAACTGCTGCCCGGCAAGCAGCTCCGGTTCGAAAAAATGACGGAAATTCTGAGAGAGACCTACGCCTCCTACGGCTTTGCCCCCCTGGACACCCCGGCCATCGAGGACGCTCAGATTTTGCTGGCCAAGGGCGGCGGGGAGACGGAGAAGCAGATCTACCGCTTCCAGAAGGGAGACAGCGACCTGGCGCTGCGGTTTGATTTGACGGTGCCCCTGGCCAAATATGTGGCCCTGCACTATAACGAGCTGGCCTTCCCCTTCCGGCGCTTCCAGATCAGTAAGGTCTACCGGGGGGAGCGGGCC
>DETX01000084.1:3028-7529 GCA_002362145.1 Clostridiales bacterium UBA3277 | reverse complement strand
CGGGTTATGAGCCCGACGAGCTGCCAACTGCTCTACTCCGCGATATCGCTCCCTCTCACAGGGTGCTTCGCTATTATAGCACAGCGATCCAGCCTTGTCAACCCCTATTTTGCGCCTTTCTCAGGATTGACAGCCCCCAATTCGGAGTATATAATCGACATGATTCTTCTTTTTTTAAGGCAGGTGGCTTTTTATGTCCAAAAATGTCCTTCGCTCCACCTTTCTCGACACGCTGCCGGTGATGGCCGGTTACGTGTTCCTGGGCATGGGCTTCGGAATTTTGATGCAGCAAAACGGGTTCGGCTTCCTCTGGGCCATGGCAATGAGCCTGTTTGTCTACGCGGGATCCATGCAGTTCGTGGCGGTGGGGCTGCTGAGCGGCGGCGCGGGGCTTGTGACCACGGCCCTGACCACCCTTCTCGTCAACGCCCGACACCTGTTTTACGGCTTGTCTATGGTGAAGGCCTACCAGGGCGCGGGCAGGAAAAAGCCCTACCTCATCTTTGCCCTCACCGACGAGACCTACTCCCTGGTGTCCGTGGCCCGTCCCCCGGAGGGCGTGGACCGTCAGAGCTACTGTCTGATGGTCTCGGCTCTGGATCAGCTCTACTGGCTGGCGGGAACCGCCCTGGGCTCTCTGGCCGGGGCCTGGCTGCCCATCAACTTCCAGGGCATCGATTTCGCGCTGACAGCGCTGTTCGTAACGATTTTTGTGGATCAGTGGCTCAGCGCCAAGGACCACTTTCCCGCGGCGGCGGGGGTGGCGGCCACGGCGGTGTGCCTGCTGATTTTCGGACGGGACCTGTTTTTGATCCCCTCCATGGCCGCCATCGTTCTGATTTTGACCGCCGCGCGGAAGAGGAGGGAAGAAAATGGATAATTGGCATACGGCTGCGGCCATCGCCGTCATGGCTCTGGTGACCGCCGGACTGCGGTTCGCGCCCTTCGCGCTGTTTGGGGAGAGGCGGAAGATTCCGCCGGTGGTATTCTACCTGGGCAGGGTCCTGCCCTATGCCGCCATGGGAATGCTGGTGGTGTACTGCCTGAAGGATGTGAAGCTCACGGCGGCCCCCTACGGCCTGCCGGAGCTGCTCAGCGTGGCCCTGGTGGCGGGGCTTCATATCTGGAAGCGGAACACGCTGCTGTCCATCGGCGCGGGCACGGTGTGCTATATGCTGCTGATCCAGCTGGTGTTTTAGGGGGACAGGCCATGACGGATATGACCGTGGGGTCTCCCGGGCGGCATCTGGCCCGGTACGCCCTGCCCCTGCTGCTGGGAAACTGGCTCCAGCTGAGCTACAACGCCGTGGATACCATCATCGCCGGGCGGTTTCTGGGGCAGAACGCCCTGGCCGCCGAGGGCATCGCCGGGCCGGTGATGAATCTGCTGATTCTTGCCATCTCCGGAATGTGCATCGGTTCCGGGGTGCTGATGAGCGAGGCCTTCGGGGCCAAGGACTACCCCCGGCTTCGAAAAATCTTCGGCAACACCCTGTCCGTGGGCTTTGCCGTCTGCTGCGCCCTGGCCCTGACCGGCGCGGCGCTGGCGGAGATCATCCTGGGCTGCCTGGAGGTTCCGGAGGAGATTTTTCCCATCACGGTGGTTTACCTGCGGATCACCTTCCTGGGCTCGCCCTTTACCTTCTGCTATAACGCCCTCTCGGCGGGGCTGAAAAGCGTGGGCGACGCGGATACGCCCCTGAAATTTCTGGCCTTTTCCGCCATCCTCAACGCCGGGCTGGACATCCTTTTCCTGGGCTTTCTGGGCTTCGGCATCGTGTGCAGCGCCATGACCACGGTGGTTGCCGAGGGGGCCTGCGCGGTGCTGGCCCTGGGGTATACCCTGAAAAAGTTCCCGGAGCTGGTGCCCCAGCGGGGGCATTGGCGGCCGGAAAAGGCCGTTCTGCGGCAGAGCTTTGCCTATGGCGGCCCCACGGCTTTGCAGCAGGCCATCCAGCCGGTGTGCAAGGTCCTCATCCAGGGCCAGGTCAACGCCCTGGGGGTCAGCTCCATCGCCGCCTTCAACGCCGTCACCCGGATGGACGACTTCGCCTGCATTCCCGCCCAGAGCATTTCCTCGGCCATCTCCACCTTCCTCGCCCAGAACCGGGGGGCGGGGAAGAAAGAGCGCATCCACCGGGGCTTTTGGGCGGGCATCCGGCTGGAGAGTTGCTACTGGGTGCTCATCGGCACGGTGACGGCCCTGCTGCGGGGAAAAATTGTCAGCCTCTTCGTCACGGGAGACGGGGCGGCGGAGGTGGTGGCCCTGGGCATGGAGTACCTGGGCTGGATGGCCCTGTTCTACCTGTGGCCCGCCATGACCAACGGCATCCAGGGCTTTTTCCGGGGCATGGGCATGATGAAAACCACCATGCTGGCTACCTTCCTCCAGGCCTCCATCCGGACGGTGTGCACCTGTTTCCTGGCGCCCAAAATGGACATCACCGGCATTGCCTTTGCCTGTGCCATCGGCTGGACGGTGATGCTTCTCTTCGAGTGGCCCTACTATTTCATTATCCGCAGACGGATGCAGAAAACGCTCTGACCGGGTTCCCGGCCAGAGCGTTTTTGTATGGAGAAATTTTGTATGGAGAAATTTTGTATGGAGAAATCCGGTTCTTTGCGAATCCCTGGTTTCAACCGCCATAGATTTGCACGTTATTTCACTTCTTTATAAACGAGTTTTCCCTCCCAAAATTGAAAGGACAAATATCTCTGCATTTGTGACAGCGGATTACCCAGCATTGCGTTGCTTGATCTTCACCGAAGGCATAGTCCCAGCACGCCTGCTGGGTCAACTCCAAATGTGCCAACGCATTTACGGGACATATGCTTACGCAAGCGTTGCAATGATTACAAATTGGATCTTTTAACGGGTCACTTTCCAATTCCTGCTCGCATAAAACGGCGCCCAGCCAA
The DNA here is from genome assembly GCA_002362145.1 of Clostridiales bacterium UBA3277. Lineage (GTDB taxonomy): Bacteria > Bacillota > Clostridia > Oscillospirales > Oscillospiraceae > Faecousia. The sequence continues at coordinate 4,610 of DETX01000084.1, read as the reverse complement.
ACCATACTTCCAAACTCTGGTGTGATTAGCAAAGAATGTCTCCCGATTGTGCCCAATCCAGCGGCCTGTGCTGCGTGCTTTAGGGAAATAATGGAACGCCACCGCTGGGTGGTTTCGTCCCATTGGCTTTCGTTTGTTGGAATTGGCACACAGGCAATGTGGTGCTTTTCCATTTCCATACAAAAATCAAGAGCCAATGCGTCCATTTTGGCGGTGATGGAATTTCTCACTCTGGTATAGGGTACAGGAGAATTACAATTTAGGGTTGCGGCCGGAAACCTGCATCCAAAAGAAATAACCGATTTGCAGGTCGGCAAAACATCTGTGGGATGATACCCCTTTGGAGCGTCCTGAAATCGATCAATGCTGGCGACTCCGCACAAATCCGCTCCCAATCCCAATAGAATTTCCTTGACCTGTTTCTGATCCATCATAAGCAATTCCTTTTCCGTATCCATTCTAATTTGCGGCAGACAGTCATTTTTATAAGCCCCCTCCCATTTGGAAGGGAGCATAGGCTCAGCCGTTGACGGAATCCACGAAGCGATGGAAGGCCGCTCTGCCTTCGGGGGTGTTCTTGTAGACGCCGGCGTCCTCCAGAACCTGGGAGAATACCTTGCCCGTCTCCTTGAGCACGATGTCCAGGGCGTTTTCGGGGGTGAACGCATACTGCCCTTTCAGCTCCTCCACCCAGGGGGCGTGCTTACTGAGCACCGGGTCGGCGGCAATGTCCCGGCCCTCCACGATGGCGGCGGCCAGAACAGTGAGCTCGCCCTTTAACCGGCTGGGCAGCACCGCCAGGCCCATGACCTCAATGAGGCCGATGTTCTCCTTTTTGATGTGGTGCTTGTCGGCGTGGGGGTGGAAAACGCCCAGGGGATGCTCGCTGGTGGTGATGTTGCAGCGCAGCACCAGATCCAGCTCATAGTTTTCGCCCCGGCGGCGGGCGATGGGGGTGATGGTGTTGTGAGGCTCTCCGTCGGAGAAGGCGATGACGCCCACGCTCTCGTCGGAATAGCCCCGCCAGTGGGTGAGAATCTTGTCGGCCAGGTCGGCGATGCGGCCGGGGTCACGGCCGTTGAGGCGGATGACGCTCATGGGCCACTTGACGATGCCTGCCTGGATGTCCTCATAGCCCCGGAAGGTCAGTTCCGCCTCCGTCTCCGCTTTTTCCATGGCGAAGGTGTACCGGCCGCCCTGGAAGTGCTCGTGGCTGAGGATGGAGCCGCCCACAATGGGCAGGTCCGCGTTGGAGCCCACGAAGTAGTGGGGGAAGGCCCGGACAAAGTCCAGCAGCTTTAAAAACGCCGCCTTGTCGATCTTCATGGGCACGTGCTGGGCGTTAAAGACGATGCAGTGCTCGTTGTAGTAGACGTAGGGGGAGTATTGGAGGCACCAGTCCGCCCCGCAGATCTCCACGGGAATGACCCGGTGGTTGGACCGGGCGGGATGGTTCATCCGTCCGGCGTAGCCCTCGTTCTCCCGGCAGAGCTGGCACTTGGGATAGCCGGACTGGGGGGCGTTTTTGGCGGCGGCGATGGCCTTGGGGTCCTTTTCGGGCTTGGAGAGGTTGATGGTGATG
>DETX01000084.1:0-2722 GCA_002362145.1 Clostridiales bacterium UBA3277 | reverse complement strand
GGAGAGGTTGATGGTGATGTCCAGATCCCCGTAGGGGCTGGGGTAGACCCAGCGCATATCCCTGGCAATGCGGTAGCGGCGGATGTAGTCGGTGTCGCAGCTGAGCCGGTAGTACCAGTCCGTGGCCTCCTGGGGGCTCCGGGCGTATTTTTCCCGGAAGGTTTTGATAATTTCCCGGGGCATGGGGGTGATGGCGCCCATGATGCGGGTGTCAAAAATATCCCGGGAGGTGATGTTGTCGGCGCAGAGGCCCTGCTCCACGGCATAGTTCAGAATCCCGGCGAGGATCTCTTCTAAGTCCTCGGACTGGGCCTCGTCACTGGGCGCATAGTCGTCCTTGTGGAGAAGATCCAGCAGCCGGTTTAAAAGTACGTAGTGGTCCACGGGCTCGGCCAGGCCCCGGTTCATGGCGTAGGAGACCAGGCTGTCCAGCAGGGTATCGATTTTCATGCTTCCGCCTCCATTTCCACGCCGCCTTGGGGACGGATGGACAGGACATGGCAGGCTCCGTCGCCCAGCGCCGCGTCGATGCCGGACTTGAAGGCGGGGAGCAGATCAAAGGGCACAAAGGCCTGGACGGTGCCGGCAAAGCCGCCGCCGTGGACCCGGTAGGCCCCCCGGCCCTGCAAATAGTGCTCGCACAGGGCCAGAGACACCGCCACATCCTGGTGCTCCTTATATCCGGCGGGAATGACGTTTTGCAGGTACATGAAGGAGGAATAGCCGCTCTGCTTGACAAGGGCCAGGAAGCCCTCAAAATCTCCGGCGGCCAGGGCCTCCACCTCCTGGGGCACCCGGGCGTTTTCCTGATAGAAGTGGATGGCGCGCAGGACGGCCCGGTCCCCGCAGCTTTTTCTCAGGGCGGGGAGCTCCCGGTAGAAGTCAGCCTCGGGGATCTCCGTCAGCACCTTCTTGCCGAAGTGGGCGCAGATTTCCTTCAGCTCTCCGGGGATGGCGGCGTATTCGTCGGTGAGGTCGGCGTGGCTGGCCTGGCTGTCGATGATGCACAGGGCATGGCCGCAGGAGGCAAAGTCGAAGGGCACCGGGGTGATGACGGGGTGCTCCTTATCGAAGAAGTCGATGGTGACGAGATTTCCCACGGCGGAGGCCATCTGGTCCATGAGGCCGCAGGGCTTTCCGAAAAAGACGTTTTCGGCGTACTGGCCGATGATGGCAATGTCCGGCTGGGAGACCTGGTTCTGGAAGAACAGGCCGTTGAGGATGGTGCCGATGAGGACCTCATAGGCGGCGGAGGAGCTGAGGCCCGAGCCCGGCAGCACCGTGGACTCGCAGTAGGCGTCGAAGCCGCCGATGGGGCAGCCCAGCTGATAGAACCGGGCGGCCACGCCCCGGACCAGGGCGGCGGTGGTGTTCACTTCCTCCGGCTGTGGGGTCAGGACCTTCAGGTCCACCTGGCACATGGGATAGCCCTTGGAGAGAATGCGGATGGTGTCCGTGCCGTTTATCCGGACGGCGGCCCGGGTGTCCAGGTTCACCGCGGCGGCCAGGACCCGGCCCCGCTGATGGTCGGTGTGGTTGCCGCCGATCTCCGTGCGGCCGGGGGCGGAGAAATAGCGTTCCGGCGTGCCGCCGAAGGCACTGGCGAAGCCCTGATCCAGGGTCAGCTTGTCGCCTTTGCTTAAGATCAAGAAAGACATAGGTAACCTCCCAAAGTCTCCCCGAAGGGACGTGATATATGGATGCTTCCATTATACAGCAATTTGAGAAAAAGGAAAGAGACAAATTGGAAAAGGCGCAAGAAAATCCGCAGGGGATTTCCCTGCGGATTTAGAGATTACCGGCGGAGGGCCTTTTTCAGCACCGGCAGCAAAACCAGAGCCACGGCGCCGCCGATGAGGGCGGTGAAGAGCTGGGGCCAGGCGAACATCACGGGAAGGGCCTTGAGCATGGGCTCCTTTAAAAGCCCCGCATCCAGCAGGGGCGCGGCGGCCAGGCCGCAGATGATCTTCGCCACCAGCAGATAGAGTGCCGCGAATTTCGCCACGGCGGAAAGGAGCCAGGCGGCGACCCGGGAGCCCAGGGCTTCTCCGGCGATGAGCCGCAGCAGAACCACGAACACTACGTTTCCCGCCATGATGGCGGGGACCACCACGAGCTGGGGGGCGATGCCCAGAAAATAGGCCAGCACCGGGGAGATGAGGGCGATGGTGACGCCGCTGGCCATGCCGCACAGCAGCACGGTCAGAGCCAGCACCGCGTTGACGCAGGAGCCGGTGACCAGCTGGCCGAAGCCCTTGGTGGCGGCCTGGAGGACCACCAGCAGGGCCAGCAGCAGGGCGGTTTCGGTGATCCAACGGATGTTCTTACGCATAGATTTACCTCGTTTCGTCGTTTGACCTGACAGAGGAATAGGCGGTTTTGACGGTGATGCCGGGCAGAGAGCCGATTCTGCCGGAGAGGGCGGAGATGGTATCCTGGGGGGCGTCCAGGGCGATGGCGATGATGCTCACCCCACGCTTGCGGTAGGGAATGCCCATCCGGCCGATGATAAACTGGCTGTGTTGGTGCAAAATGCCGTTGAGTGTTTCCACGGCGTCGGGGTTTTCCACGATGATGCTCATGACGGCCACCCGGGTCTCCATCGATATCCCTCCCATAAAACTTCATGCCCTGTGCGGCGCGCCACGAAAATGGGCAAACGCTTCCCGGCATGAAGTTTTTGCGCATCCTTCCCGGCTGCCCCGAAGGGGCGAGGGAATGG
>DETX01000049.1 GCA_002362145.1 Clostridiales bacterium UBA3277 | reverse complement strand
GGCACTGAGATGTGCATGCCCGGCGATAACGTTGTGATGAACGTTGAGCTGATCACCCCCATCGCCATTGAGAAGGGCCTGCGTTTCGCTATCCGCGAGGGCGGCCGTACCGTCGGCTCCGGTGTTGTCACCGAGGTCGTGGAGTAATCTTCTCTCCGGCTGATTCGGAAACTCTGCCCCCGGCCAAATGGCCGGGGGCTTTTCTATGGGTAAAATTAAAGACCGCTGAGAATTTCTTCTCAGCGGCTTTTTTATGCGACCGGGCCTGTAAGCCGGGTTCTGTCTTGACAGCCATCTATCTAGCCCCACGGTTGCCCGTGGGATCAAGCCGCCTCCTCGGGACGGCCGGGCAGGCCATATGTCCCTCCACGGCGTTGCTCCGGGATAGAGTTTACAGCGTAGAACCCATGTCGCCATGGGCCGGGTGGGCTCTTACCCCACCTTTTCACCCTTGCTCCCCCTTGCGCGGGAGCGGTATCTCTCTGTTGCACTTGTCCTGGGGTCACCCCCGGCGGGCGTTACCCGTTATCCCTGCCCTGTGGAGCCCGGACTTTCCTCATCCGGGGCCTTTCGGCCTCCGTCCGCGGCTGTCCGGCCCGGTTGCGAGGATATTGTACTCCATGGAAGCCCAATTGTCAAATACCTCCTGGGGAAAAATCCGGATTTGGGCGGGTTTGGGATGGAATCCGCTTTCAGGCGGAAATGTCTTGCAAATTTTCCGGGAAAGGGATATACTGATGGTAAAATCTGAAACAGTGAGGGATCGCTATGGGCTCTGCCTTTGAAACTTATTTTGATTCTCTGCGGGGGAAAAAGATCGCGGTGCTGGGCCTGGGGGTCAGCAACCGACCCCTGGTCCGGCTGTTGCTGGAATTCGGCTGCGACGTGGTGGGCTGTGACAAGACCCCACGGGAGAAGCTGGACGCGGAGGTCCTGGAGCTGGAGAGATCCGGCTGCCGCCTCAGTCTGGGTGAGGACTACTTAGACGGCGTGGAGGCGGACCTGCTCTTCAGGACCCCCGGAATGCACCCGGACAACCCCGCCATCCGGGCCCTCCGGGACCGGGGAGCGGAGGTGACCTCCGAAATGGAGGTTTTCTTCGAGGTCTGTCCCTGCCGTATTTTGGCGGTGACCGGCTCCGACGGCAAGACCACCACCACAACGCTGATCTCCGAAATACTGAAGGCCGCCGGAAAGACCGTCTGGCTGGGGGGCAACATCGGGACGCCCCTGCTGCCCCTGGTCCGGCAGATGAGGAACGAGGACTTCGCCGTGGTGGAGCTGAGCTCCTTCCAGCTCATGGACATGAAAAGAAGCCCCACCCGGGCGGTCGTGACGAATCTGGCCCCCAATCACCTGGACATCCATAAGGACATGGAGGAGTACATCCAGGCGAAAAAGAACATTTTCCGCTACCAGGATGAAACCGGTCTTTTGATTTTAAACGGGGACAACCCCATCACCAGCACCTTCCGGGGGAACGGCACCACCCGGTTCTTCTCCCGCCTGGGTCCGGCGGACATCTGCCTGGAGGGCGGCGTCATCTGCCGGGATGGGGCGCCGGTGCTGCCTGTGGCGGACATTCTCCTGCCCGGCGTCCACAATGTGGAAAATTATATGGCAGCCATCGCCATGGTGGACGGCCTGGTGGAGGACGAGGTCATCCGCCGGGTGGCCAGGACCTTCGGCGGTGTGGAGCACCGCATTGAGCTGGTCCGGGTAAAGGACGGGGTGCGCTTTTACAACGACTCCATTGCCTCCAGCCCCAGCCGGACCATTGCCGGACTGCGCAGCTTCCCGGAGAAGGTCATCCTCATTGCCGGAGGGTATGATAAGCACATCCCCTACGACGTGCTGGGCCCGGAGATCTGCGATCACGTGAAGAAGCTCTTCCTTGGGGGGGCCACGGGGGAAAAAATCCGGGCGGCGGTGGAAAACTGCCCGGAGTACGACCCCCAGGAGCTGGAAATTGTGGACTGCGGCAGCTTTGAGAAGGCCGTCCGGGCCGCCGCGGCGGCAGCGAGGACCGGGGACGTGGTGCTCATGAGCCCCGCCTCCGCCGCTTTTGACCAGTTTAAGAACTTTATGGTCCGGGGGGACTTCTACAAAAAGCTGGTAAAGGAGCTGTGACATGGACATTACGAAGATCACCCGCCCGGCGAGAAAGCTGCTGCCGCTGAAAACCTGCGGCGCGGTCATCGTGGCTGCCGGCAGCGCCTCCCGTATGGGGGGCATCGATAAGGTCATGGCCCCTCTGGGGGGAGAGCCCATGATCGCGCGGACCGTCCGGGCCTTCCAGGACTGTGACGCCATTAAAAAGATCGTTGTGGTCACACGGCAGGATCTGATACTGCCCATTTCCCAACTGTGCGCCGGGATGTCCAAGGTGACGGCCGTGGTGGCAGGAGGCAGCAGCCGTCAGGAGTCGGTACACCTTGGCCTCAACGCCCTGGCGGGGGAGGTGGAGCTGACCGCCATCCATGACGGGGCCCGCCCTCTGGTGACCTGGCAGCTCATCGACCGGGTGGTCCGGGCGGCCAATACCTACGGCGCCGCCGCCCCGGCAGTGCCGGTGAAGGACACCATCAAGGTGGTCTCCGGGGGTACCGTCCAGTCAACGCCGGACCGTAATTCCCTCCGGGCGGTCCAGACTCCCCAGGTCTTTGACTTTGACCTGCTCCGAGGGGCCCTGTACAAGGCTCAGACCGAGGGGGCCCAGGTCACCGACGACTGCTCCGCCGTGGAGCGGATGGGCATGGTGGTGAAGCTGGTGGAGGGGGACGAGCGGAATCTGAAGGTCACGACCCCTCTGGATCTGAAACTTGCGCAAATGCTGTTGGAGGAAGAATTATGAGAATCGGACACGGATATGATGTCCACCGCCTGGTGGCGGGCCGGGACCTGATCCTGGGGGGCGTGAAAATCGCCTATGATTTGGGCCTGGACGGCCACAGCGACGCGGATGTGCTGCTCCACGCGGTGTCCGACGCCCTGCTGGGGGCGGCGGGCCTGGGGGACATTGGCCGCCACTTTCCCGATACGGACCCCAAGTACAAGGGCGCGGACTCTCTGGAGCTGCTGCGGATTGTGGGGGAAAAGGTAAAGGCGGCGGGCTTCCGGGTGGGGAATGTGGACGTGACCATGATTGCCCAGCGGCCAAAGTTGGCCCCCCACATCTCCGCCATGGAGGAAAACATCGCCTCCGCCCTGGAAATCGACCCCAGCCGGGTGAACGTCAAGGCCACCACTGAGGAAAAGCTGGGCTTTACGGGCAGCGGGGAGGGAATGTCCTGCCACGCCGTCTGCCTGCTGGAAGAATAACCCTGATCTTAAAAAAAATCCCGCCTCCAGGCGGGATTTTTTGAGACAAAAGCGTCGTCCCAGCCGTTATATAGAGGAAGAGAAGCGGAAGGAGGCGGGATTATGGACGTACTGGATCTGTTTCAGCGGTACCGGGACGATGTGTACCGGCTGGCGCTGAACTATACCCGAAGCCCCCAGGAGGCTGAGGATGTGAGCCAGACGGTGTTTTTAAAGCTGATGGAACAGGAAAATCTGATTCCGGGCAGGGAAAAGGCCTGGCTCATGCAGACGACGGCCAATCAGTGCCGGGACCTGCTGCGCTCGGCCTGGTGGAAACGGACAGAACCCCTGAGCGACACCCTCCGGGCCCGGGAGGACCCCATTGACGAGACTGTCCAGGTGGTGCTGGGACTGCCGCCCAAATACCGGGTGGTGGTGTACCTATATTACTACGAGGAGTATTCGGCGGCGGAGATCAGCCGGCTGCTGCATATTCCCGTCAGCACCGTCACCACCCGGCTCTCCCGGGGCAGGGAAATTCTGCGAAAAAAGCTGAAGGAGGTGTGACCATGGAGGAGAAACTGAAAAAAGCCTACGACCGCATGACCATGCCCGCCGCCGTTTCCGCCCGCATCGAGGGCACGCTGAAGAAAAAAAGGGGGAAGGGATGGCAGTACCGGTATCTCCGCCCGGCCCCCAGGAGACGTGCGCTGCCCCGGATTTTGGCGGCGGCCTGTTTTGCCCTGGTCCTGGCGGCCGGGACGGCTGCCCTGACACTGCGTCCCGCCGGGTCTCTGGCGCCCTCGGAGACGGCCGCGACAGAGGAAGCCCCGCCCTTTTCCCTGACGGAGGACGATCTGGAGCTGCTTCGGAAAATGTGCTTTTATATGCCCGACTGGCAGGGATATGAGAACCTGGACGCCGATTTCTGGCGGCAGTTTCTCTTTGCCTCCTTCACGTGCCCGGAGTCCCTGACGGACACCACCGCCCGGACCATCCTGGGCGAGCTACCCTATCAAAGCGGGGCGGTGCTGCTGTCCCGGGAGCAGGCAGAGGACTATGTCAAGGAATTCCTGGGTGTGGACCTGCCGGAATTTCCTGCAGGCGGGGCAGAGGACTCCACAAACCTCAACTTTTTTGACGGCTGCTATCACATCCATTTGTCGGACTTCGGGGATGTGGATTACCGCTACCTGGGAACGGAGATTCTGTCCGATGAATACGGCATGGACTACCTGGACGTGACCTTTGGGGGATTTCTGGGGGGCGATGGGGAGGCGTCGTGGCTGGTGGACTTCACCATTGGCCCGGGGGACACCCAAAGGGGCTTTCTCATCGTGGGAAAGACCACGCGAAGCCTGGAGCCCTCCTTTGCCGGAGACTATGCCGCCGATGACACCGGCGAGATCGGCTTGGAGATCCGGGAGAAGGGCGATGGAACCTTCCAGCTGCGTCTGAACGTCTACCGGGTGACCACGCTGGAGGGCGAGGGCCGTCTGGAAGGCGGCGTCCTCAGCTTTTCCTCCCGGGATGGGGAGGAGGGAACGGTGACGCTGGAGGGGGATACCGCCTTGGTCACCATCACCAGCCCCGGCTGGCCGGATGGCATCCGCAGCTACCGCTACACCCGAACCACGGGCAGCCCGGAAGCGCCTGCCCCTGCACAATAGACTAGGGCCTATCTGAAAACGGTCAAAACGCCCAAGCAGCGGCTCTTTTTGCCTTGCGCTGCCCCATTTTCCCTTGGA
>DETX01000068.1:16943-19726 GCA_002362145.1 Clostridiales bacterium UBA3277 | reverse complement strand
TCCACGGTTGCGGTCAGGCCGCTTTCGAAGGTAAGGAAAAGCGTGAAGCCATCATCCACCTCTTTGTTGGTAATGTGTGTCATGCGGCAGTACAGATTGACGACCTTCTCCGGAATCATGTCTAAGATCCGGTCTATCAGATGGACACCCCAATCCAGCATCATGCCGCCGCCCTGGCTCTTTCGGCCCCGCCAGTCGCCGGGAATGCCCCGGGAGCCATGGACACGGCTTTCAATATGGAACACAGGGCCCAATAGCCGCTTTTCATAGATTTTCTTGACAATCAGATAGTCCTCGTCCCAGCGCCGGTTCTGCCGGGGATAAAACACCATGCCCGTTTCTTTTGCCACAGCCATGACCTCTTCCAGGTCCTGGCTGCACATCATAACGGGCTTTTCGCACAGGACGTGCTTTCCCGCCCGCATGGCGGCGATTGCCATATCCTTGTGAAGGTCGTTGGGGGTTGCGATCAGGACGATATCCACCTCAGGGGAGCGCAGCACCTCTTCAAAATCGGCGTACACGTGAAAATCATGCGCCCGGGCCCACTGCACCCGGGCGGGGTTACAGTCGCAAACGCCAGTCAGATGCAGTACATTTTTTAAGTTCGTGTCCGTAGGGTGCAGGAATCCGCCGCTGCGGTCCTCGGAAAAGGTTCCAACGGCGTTTCCGCTGCCGGAAGAAATCGCGAACGCGTGACCGCTGCCCATTCCGCCGCAGCCTACAATGGCAATGTTTTTCATATCTTTTTCCTCCGTTTCTGGACTCTCTCGGTAAAATCATACCATCCGCCCAGGGAGGTTTCATTTAAAAAAGTAATCTTTCTTTTTAATTATGGCCGTTTTTCTGCCGTTCAGGGAAAGAAAAAAATGCGTCCCAATTTGGGACGCATTTTTCGTGTTTCAAAGCCCGGATTCAGCCCGGCAATTTACCGCCTCAGGCTGTTTCGGCATTCATTGGCGCTCATGCCCTCCAGCTTTTTGAAGGTGCGGGCAAAGTGGGCCGTGTCGGCATAACCCACCATCTCCCCGATCTCCCCGATCTTTAATTTCGGGTCGCTGAGCAGCTCCTTCGCCTTCTGGATTCGGATCGCGTTGAGAATGTCGTAAAAGCTCTTCTCGGCGTAGCGGTTGAGGAGCTTGGACAGGTGCCATTGGGAAACATAGCAGCAGTCCGCCACGGTCTGTAAGGTCAGCTTCTCCCGGTAGTGGGAGCGCATATACGCCAGAGCCTGATCCACAATGAAGCTGCCGGCGCTCTGGCTCTGCTCCTCCGCCTCTTCCTCCAGCGGCAGCCTGTCCAGGCGGCTGACCATGGTTTGCAGGGCCTCGTTGATCTCGTCCATTTTCGTGGGCTTCAGCAAAAACCGGGTCACCCCCAGGCGGATGGCCTCCTGGGCGTAGGCAAAATCCCGGTAGCCGGTCATCACCGTCACCTGCATATTGGGAAACTCACTGCGCAGTCCCGCCAGCATCACCAGTCCATCCTGCCCGGGCATCCGGATATCCGTAAACAGAATGTGGGGATGAAAGGCCCGGATGGCATCGGCCCCGGAGGCGGCGTCGCTGGCGGTGCCCACAACCTGGCAGCCGAAATCCGCCCACTTCACAACCCGGCGCAATCCCTCCACGATGATCTGTTCATCGTCAATCAGAACCACTCGATACATTTCTTCCGCCCCCTTTTCTGCCATCATACTCCATTTTCATGGGGAAATCAACCCTTGACCGCCCCCGCCGTCAGGCCCTTGATGATATGCTTTTGCAAGCAGACATAGACAATCAGCACCGGCACAACCACCAGCACCACAGACGCCGCCATCAGCCCGTAGTTCACCCCGGCCTGGGAGCTGATCTCGTTGAGCAGCCCCGTGATGGCCCGCTCCTGGGGATAGCGCAGGAAGAAGGACTGGGTGAACAGGTCGTTGTAGCTCCACAAAAAGGCGAAGATCGCCACGGTGGCAAAGGAGGATTTCGCCGTGGGAACGATGATCCGGAAGAAAATCTGCAAGACATTGCAGCCGTCCAAGTAAGCGCTCTCCTCCAGCTCGATGGGCACCGACTGAATAAAGCCGGTGAGAATGATAATGGCGAAGCACAGATTTCCCGCGATCTGAGGCAGAATTGTGGCAAGCAGGCTCAGATAGCGGTTTCCCGTACCGGCAATGCCCATGACCACCTGCATCCGGAACACCGGAATGATGGTGGAAAACACCGGGAACATCATGCCCGCCAGCACCATGCTCTGCAAAAGCCCCCGCAGGCGGAAGCGGTAGCGGCACAATCCGTAGGCCGCCAGGCCCGCCAGAATCACCACGCAAATCGTAACCGTGCCGGAAATCAGAATGGAATTTAAGTAGGCGTTGCCAAAGTCGGAACGCTCCATGGCCGTGCGGTAATTATCCAGGGTAAAGGCCTCCCCCAGCGGCAGGGAGAAGGAATCGCTTAAGATGAGGCCCTTCTGCCGGAAGGAGTTGAGAATTACCCAGATAAAGGGATAGACCGTGGTCAGCGCCCACAGGCACAGGACCCCGTAGGTCACGACCTTACCGGCAGTCACTTTCTTTCCCATCATAGCTCCCCTCCTCAAACGTCATCCGAGGTTTTGAATACCCGGTTTGCCACATTGGACAGCACCACCCCCAGCACCACAATAAGAACCGCGATGGTGCTGCCGTAGTCCACATTCATCTTGTTAAAGGTCTGATCGTACATATAGGTTCCCGTGAGCCAGCCCTGATTCTGGGGCATCCCCGCCCCGAACATCACCCAGGGCAGGTCGAA
>DETX01000068.1:10226-16626 GCA_002362145.1 Clostridiales bacterium UBA3277 | reverse complement strand
ACCTTCAGCGCGCCGGTGATGGCCAGCACCAGGCAGGTGCACAGCACATTTCTCAGCATGGGCAGGGTGATATAGCGGATCTTTTTAAGGCCATAGGCCCCATCCAGCGCCGCCGCCTCAAACAGGTCGTCCGGGATGTTGTTCAGCCCGGTAATCAGAATGACGAAATAGAATCCCACATACTGCCAGACCACCGGCAGGAACATGGTAAACAGGAAGTGGTTTTCATCCTTCCAGTCCAGCCACTGGACGATCAGTTTTCCGTTTGCCTTGACCTCCGATTCCAGCACGCCCAGCTTCAGCAGCAGCTGGTTGACCATGCCGCCCTTGTATAGGAACATCAGATTGAACATGAGGCCCAGGGCCGTGGCCGAGATGACGATGGGAAAAAAATAGACGGTGCGGAACACCTTGGCCCCCACCCGGATGGAGTCCACCAGCAGGGCCAGAATCAGGGCAATTCCCACCTGAAACACCACCGTGCACACCGTCAGCAGCACCGTGTTTTTCAGGGCGGTCCGCAGGTTGGGGTCCGAAAGCAGGCGGCTGTAGTTTTCGTACCACGGGTCGTTGACCCCCTCCGGGGCCCGGCCCAGGCCGCCGATCTTCTGGAAGGTATTGACAATGTTTTGCAGGAAGGGGTAATACAGGTAGGCAATCAGGAACGCGAAAGCCGGTATCAGGAATAGCAGCAGCGGCGTTTTTTTCTTGTAAATCATGGAGCTCATGGCCGCACCATCCTTTTCTTTTAATGAGAAGGGGGCTGCCGCTTTCCGCAGCAGCCCCCGGGAGAAAAAGCTAAGTAGTTAGTTGAGCTTCATGGCGGATTCCACGGCCTCGGCGGCAGTCATCTGGCCGGTGACGACCTTCTGCACGTTGGCGAACAGGTCGCCCTTGGCCTCAGCGGTGATGGTATCCTGAACCGCGCCCACAACGCCGGTGATGCTGGCGTTGCACTTGGCGGCGGATTCCTGAATGGCGTTCAGGCCGCTGGGTGCGGCGCCGTTCTTCAGGGCGGTGACCTCGGTGGTGACGAAGGTGCTTAAGACTTCATCGCTGGTCAGCTGCTTCACGAATTCCACAGCGGCGGCCTGCTTGTCGGGATCGTCCCAGGCCTTGCGGGTGATGAAGTAGCCCATGGAGATACCGCCGATGGCGTCGGTGGCGGGGCGGCTGCCCTTACCGGGGACACAACTGACGACGTAATCTTCCAGGTTATCGGCATGGTTTTCCGCGAAATAACCGCACTTCCAGGAGCCGTCGATGAGGAAGGCAGCCTCGCCCTCGCCAAAGAGGGCCACGGTCTCGGCGTCGGTGGCGGTGAGGGTGTTGTCGGCGAAATAGCCTGCCTCATACAGAGCCTTCATGTCCTCCAGGGCGGCAATCCACTTCTGGGAGACGGCGTCGTCCACCAGCTTGCCGCCGGCGTCCAGCTTGGGAAGCTCCAGCTGGTCGGCCAGGGTGCCGTTGTTCATGACGCAGAACTCGAACCAGTAGTGGGGAACCTCAAACAGAGAGCAGGCGATGGGGGTGTAACCGGCGTCCTTGATGGTCTGGCAGTCGGCCAGGAACTGATCCCAGGTGTAGTCGGGGCCGGGCATGGCCACGTTGCAGGCCTCCAGCACGCTCTTGTTCACGAACATATTCTCCCAGAAACCGGCGGAGGGAACCGCGTAGTGCTTGCCGTCGGCGGCCTGGGCCATCATGGCATCCTTCATGTTGGAGGCGTAGTCGGGGTAGACAGCGCGGATCTCCTCAATGGAGACGACCTTGTTCGCGCTGACAATGGGCTCGGCGTCGGCATTGGTGAAGAAGAACAGAACATCAGGCTCGGAACCGGTCTCGAAGTCCGTCAGGACCTTGGCTTTCCACTCCTCGTTGGAGGTGGCGGAGCCGTCGTTGACCTTGTTGCCGGTGGAGGCCTCATAGGCGGCCACGGCGTTTTCAAAGTTCTTCCGGTTGCCGTCATCGCCGCCGTAGGAGGTGACGACGTTCAGGGTAACACTCCGAGCGGGAGCGGGCTCCGCAGCCGCGGCAGTGGTCCCCTCGGCTGCCTTTTGTGCCGACTCGGTGGGAGCGGGAGTCTTGCCGCCGCAGGCAGCCATCCCAAGACACATACAGGTGACGAGCAGAAAAGCGATGATCTTTTTCATAGTGGTCTCTCCTTTGAATTTTAGTTGTGACATTTCACCCATGTCAGTGTCTATATCTTACAAAATCTCAACACAATGCACAATCGCCCAGGTTGCGGTTTCTTGTCCATCCTTGGCGTCTGCCCCAAAAACTCCCGGGGTTTCCGTTCCTTCTCAGCCCTTTGGAAAGCGAATCCGGGCCAGAATGGTTCCGGGGCGCACTTCCTCAATGGTCAGATTCCCCGCGTCGCCGTAGAGGAGCTTGAGCCGCCGGTAGACGTTCCGCAGACCCACCCGGCCCTTTCCCGGGTCCTCTGCGGAGGCCAGGCGGCGGATGTTCTCCCGGTCGGCCTCGGTCATGGTGCCATCGTGCTCCACTTCCAGCAGGATCTCTCCCCCCTCCTGCCGCCCCCGCAGCACCAGACGGCCGCCCCGGTTGGCGGTGATGTCGTGCTCCACGGCGTTTTCCACAATCGGCTGCAAAATTAACCTGGGAATCAGCTGCTCCTTCATTTCCGGGTCGATCTGCTGGCTGATCTGCAGGGCCCCTCCCAGCCGCTCCCGGATGATGTACAGATACGCCTCCACATACCCCAGCTCCTCGGACAGGGGGATCTGGGTTCTTCCGTCCCGGTCCAGGGCCGCCGTCAGCATGGTGGACAGGGCCTCGATCATGGCGCAGACCCGCTCGTTGTCCGCAAGCCTTGCCTCCCAGCTGATAATCTCCAGGGTATTATTCAAAAAATGGGGGTTAATCTGGGATTGCAGGGCCTTGATCTGGGCCTTCTGGGTGGCCCGCTGCTCCTGATAGGAGCGCTCAAACTGACTTTTCAGCTCCGTGGACATGGCGTTAAAATTGTTGTACAGCTTTTCAAATTCCGCATTGGGGGCCCGGTGGGAGATCTGATACCCCCGCTGGCCGGACTGCACCTGGGCGTTCGCCTGGGAGAGCACCTCCACCGGGGAGGTGACGTGGCGGTAGAACAGGCTGATCATCCCCACCACCAGCGGCAGCACCATCAGCGCCACCCCGGCCACCGCCCAGCCCAGCCAGGGGGTGTCCCGCCAGATGTTATAGGCCTCCGGATACGCCGAGAAGGCCAGCTCGTGGCCCTCCACATCCAGGGTATACCGGATCTCCCCGTCGCCGGAGGCGGCGGCCTCCCCGGTCAGGGGAACCGGGCAGCCGTCCACCCAGAGCCGCAGGCTGCTGACCCTGCCGATGACCTCCAGGCTCTGAAAGATCACCTCCGGCTCCAGGAGCATGGCAATGGTGGCATAGGGCTTGAAGTGATTGTCCAAGAGGTTTCTGGCCATATACAGTGAGTCGTCCAGGTACAAAAAGCGGATGCCGGTATCCGTATCGGCCATGGCCTCCACAATCCGCGGCGCCACATGCTGGCACTGCATCAGAAGATCATACCCGGTGGTGCCCCGGCACAGCACATAGGCGCTGGCGTCGGCCTCATCCCCCCAAAAACGGATAAACGCCGCCCGATACCGGCTCTCCCGGGAAAAGCTCTGGCTTAAATAGTCGCTGACGCTGCGGTACAGCAGGGCGCTGTCCCCATCCAGCAAATAGCTCCGGTAGGCCCCCCGGACGATTCCGTCATAGGACACCGCCTTGGAGTCCCAGATCGCGTCCTCAAGCTGCATCCGCACCTGATCCAGGGCGTTTTCCGCCTCGGAGCGGATTTCCTGCTGAATGGATTTTTGGTAATTGTTGTTGAGCAGAAGCCCCGACAGCGTCACAATAATGACAATCGGCATCAGCCAGCAGATCAGGATGGCGCTGACCAGTCCGGACCGCAGAGAGATTCTTTTCATTTTGGGTCCCCCCTTTTTCTCATCTTATCACAGCCCCGGGGAAAAAGAAAGGGTACCCCCGGCAATTGCGCGGGGATACCCGGTTTTTATATTTCCAGCGCGTTTTTCCAGGTTTGCAGATGGCTCGCCGCCTGGGCCCTGGTATTTCCCTCCGCGGCAATCCGCAGCAGCGGCTCCGTGCCGGAGAACCGGCAGATGACCCAGCTGTCGTCCGCGAAATACACCTTGCAGCCGTCGTCATAGCTGACCCGGGTGATTTCCCGGCCAAAGTCCGGCAGGCGCTTTTCTTCAAACAGCCGCCGCCGCAGATCCGCTTTCCGGGCGGGCGTCATGGCGTAGGCTCCGTCCTCGTAGAAAAGCATCCCGTATTTGTCCGTGATTTCCCCATACAGCTGGGAAACGGACTTGCCCGTCACCGCCAGCATCTCCACCAGCAGCGCCGCGGCGTAAATCCCGTCCTTGCCCGCGATATGCCCCCGGACCGCAAGGCCTCCGGAGGACTCTCCGCCGATAATCGCCCCGGTCTCGGCCATTTTCGCGGAGATGTGCTTAAAGCCCACGGGAACCTCATGGCAGCTTTCCCCGAAATCCGCCGCCACCCGGTCCAGCAGACAGGTGGTGGAGTTGTTGCGGACGCAGGGGCCCTTCCAGCCCCGGTATTGCAGCAGGTAGTAGTACAGCAGCACCAGCAGCGTATTGGCGGGGACATAGTGGCCGTTTTCGTCGATGACCCCCAGCCGGTCCGCGTCGCCGTCGGTGGCGATGCCCAGATGGCAGCAGTTGTCCACCACATAGCCGCTGAGAATCCGCAGCGTATCCTCGCTGGGGGCGGGCATTTTCCCGCCGAAGAGGGTGTCGTGCTGCTCATGAATCACGTCCACGTCGCAGCGGCAGGTCAGCAGGATGGTTCGCAGACAGCTCTGGCTGACGCCGTACATGGGATCAATGGCAATCCGCAGCCGGGCCCGCTTGATTCTGTCCACGTCCACAAATTGCAGAATGCTGTCAATATACTCGTTGAAGGGGTAGATTTCCTCCACCATCCCCAGGCGCACTGCCTCGTCGTAGTCTACAGAGGCGATCTTCTCCGGGTCCACGGTTCGGATGTGCGCCTCAATTTTGGCGGTCACCCCCTGGTCCGCGTCCCGTCCCCCCGCGGTAAATACCTTGATGCCGTTGTAAATGGCAGGGTTGTGGCTGGCCGTTACGGCCATGCCGTAGGGAAGGCCCAGCATTTTCACCGTGAACATAATCAGCGGCGTGGGGGAGGAGCGATTTACCATCATGGCGTGATAGCCGTATCCCGCCAGCACCTCCGCCACCCAGTGGGCGGACTCCTTGGAAAGAAAGCGCCGGTCGTAGCCCACGCAGACCTGGGAGCCGTCCAGTCCTTCCTCGTGCATCAGGCTGCACAGTCCCGCTGTCAGCAGCCGGATATTGGCTTTTGTAAACTCATCGGCAATCACTGCCCGCCAGCCGCCGGTTCCAAATTGAATCATGTTTCTCTCTCCTATCCCATGACCACGTCAATTTCCGCCACGCTTCCCGGCTGCTGCGCGGGAACGCGGTCCACCGCCACGCCGTTCAGGGTCATCCCGGCGACCCCCTTCTCCACGCCCCTGGGATTTGCCACATGGATGCGATATTCCGCCCCCCGCCACTTCCGCCGGACGGAAAATTCCTTCCAGTCCCCGGGGATGCAGGGGTCGATGACCAGCTCGTCAAAGCCCGGGCGGACCCCCAGCAGATATTGGGTGGCCGCGTAATAGGCCCAGCCCGCGGAGCCGGTCATAAAGGGATGGTGGGCCCGGCCAAAGGCGGTGTGGTCCCGTCCCGCCACGAACTGGCAGTAGCTGTAGGGCTCCGCCCGGCGGACCTCGATTTTGTCGTTTTGCAGGGCCGGGCACAGGGCGTTATAGAATTTCATGGCCCGGCTGCCCCTGCCCAGCATGGCCTCGGCACACCAGGCCCAGGGGTTGGGATGGCTGAAAATCGCGCCGTTTTCCTTCAGGCCCGGATAGACCCGGGTGACAAAGCCAATGGAATCGTCCGGCACCGTAAAGCAGGGCGCGTTGAGCATCAGACCATATTCTGTATACAAATACTCGTCCACCGCGTCCATGGCCAGCCTTCCCCGCTCGGAATCCGCCACCCCGGAGAGCACCGCCCAGGTATTGCTCTCCATGTGCACCCTGCCCTCGGTATCTGCCTGGGTGCCGATTTTCCGGTTCTGGGCGGTAATGCCCCGGATGTACCACTTGCCGTCCCAGAGGACCCGCTCACAGACATTCCTTACTTTTTCTGCCATGGCGCTGTAGCGGGCGGCATCCTCCTGCCGGCCCAGCCTCTGCGCCAGCTCCACAAAGTTTCTAAGCGCCCAGTGGTGCAGGAAGCTGACCATGGCGCTTTCGCCGCCCCCCAGGTTCAGGCAGTCGTTCCAG
>DETX01000068.1:545-9936 GCA_002362145.1 Clostridiales bacterium UBA3277 | reverse complement strand
AGGCAGTCGTTCCAGTCCGCCCGGAGGCCCTTGCAGATGCCGTTGGCGCCCACCTGCCGGTTGGAAAAGTCCAGAATCCTTTCCATATGCTCGTAAACCGTGCCCTCGCCGCCGTCGGCGTAGGTGACCGTCTCGTCAACAAAGCCGTAATCCCCGGTCTCCTTCACATAGGCAACAACGCTGCCCACCAGCCAGAGGGCGTCGTCGGCGCAGGCGTCCTGAATTCCGTGGACGATGGTGCTCCTGTCCGGGGTGGGAATCACCGTGGGAGAGCGGAAGGAGGACTGCTCCTGCTCCGGCTCGAACCATCTCGGCTCAAACAGGTGCAGGCCATATCCCTCCTGGGTCAGGGCCCGCAGCAGCTCCACCAGCCGGCTGCGGCACTTTTCAGGGTTGGAATGGGGCACCATCATGGCGTCCTGGGCGGTGTCCCGGTAGCCCAGGCCCACTCTGCCCCCTACCTCCACGAAGGAGGTAAACCGGGAGAACATGACGTTAATCTCGCTTTGATACAGGTTCCAAATGTTGAGCTCTGTGTTCATGCCCTCGTTGGGGGTATCCACCTGGAGGCAGCCCAGCTTCTCGTCCCAGAATTTTGCCGTCCGGGCAAAGTCCTCCGCCACCTTTTCCGCCGTGTACTTTTCCCGCATGGCCTTTCCTTCGGCAATGCCACCCTCGCCCAGCAGGAAAATCAGCTGGGCCGTCTCCCCCGGCTGCAAGGTCAGGTTCTTCTGGAGGCAGCCGCAGTGGTTGCCGCCCTTTTCCCAGCTTCCGCCGCACCGGCCGGTCTCCACCGCAATGGGGTTGCGCTCCGTGCGGTAGGGACCCAGGAAGGCGTCCCGCAGGCTCTCAAAGCCGTCCGGCTTAAAATTGGCGGTAAAAAACTGATAGCCCTTCTCTTCGTAATACAGATCGTGCTCAATCACGCCGTCCTCACAGCGGCTTCCGGAGGCGTAGAGGCTCATCTGGAAATTCTGATTGTCCATGGCAATCTGGTGGAAGCTGAATTCCAGATAGGAAAACACCGAAATCTCCCGGGGCCGGTTTGTATCGTTTCGCAGGTTTAAGCGCCAGATTTCCACCGGGTCGTCCATGGCCACAAACAGGGTCTGCTCCGCGTCGATGCCGGAATAGTCGCAGTGGTACTTGCTGTAGCTCAGGCCATGGCGGCAGGAATAGTATTCTTTAGGCTTTCCCACCGGCTGCCAGGAGACGGACCAGTAGTCGCCGCTCTCATGATCCCTTAAATAAAGGTAGTGCCCGGGGCCGTCCATGGGCACCCCGTTGGGGCGGAACCGGGTGATCCGGTGGTATTCCGGGCTCTTGTAGAGCAGATATCCCCCGGCGGTATGGTTGAATACGCCGTACATATCGTGAAGGCCAATGTAGTTCGTCCAGGAAACCGGGACATCCACCCGGTCGATCACATATTCCCGATTGGAATTGTCGAAAAAGCCGTATTGCATAGCCCTGTCCTCCTGCTGCTCGTATTGCGGATGATGTTAGTATATCAAAATTCTTGTACATTTCAATAGCCGCAAATGCAGGTTCTTGTCTTTCCTTGTCTGTTTTGTACAAAGCTGTACCAACCATATCCAAGCCCCGGGCCATCCAGGAAACCGCATTCTCTTCCGGCACGAAAAAATTCGCAATAATGGGCCGTCCTGCCTAAATTTCCCTTGACAACAGGCCATATTGGAGTATAATAGTAATCGATAAATGAATATCGATTCAAAAAGATCGATATTGGTCAGTCCCCGCCGCCCCCATTTCTGTCATTAAGACCGGTGCCCGGCCTTAAAATAAAACGGAATCTCAATCCATACGGAAAGGAGCGCATGGCCCCCGGGCCGTGCAACATCACCCATGAACATCGTACAGATCCTGGAAACCGTTATGCTCATCTGCTTCGGCTTCTCCTGGCCCATCAACCTGGTGAAAAACTACAAGCTGCGCAGCGCCAAGAGCATGAGCCTGTCCTTTTTGCTGCTCATCTGGTTCGGCTATGTGGCGGGGGTCACCGCCAAGCTCATCGCCCTGGCCAGTCCTGATCTGCCGGACCCCAGCTGGTATCTTCTGACCATCTACATCGTAAACCTTGTGATGATGTGCGCCAACATCGCCGTCTACTTCCGCAACGTTCATCTGGATAAGCTGGCCGAAAAGGCATAACGAAAAAGGAGTGTGTGACTATGAGTAAAATCACCGTGATCGGCGCGGGCAGCGTCGGTTCCACCATCGCCAACGACCTGATGATCCAGGGCATCGCCTCGGAGATTCTCCTCATCGACATCAACCAGGAGAAGGCCTTCGGCGAGGCCATGGACATCTACCAGGGCGCTCCCTTCTGCTCTCCCGCCGTGGTCCGCTCCGGCGCCTACGAGGACGCCTGGGACTCCGACATCGTCATCATCACCTCGGGCCTGCCCCGGAAGGCCGGACAGTCCCGGCTGGAGCTGGCCCAGACCAACGTGGATATCCTCAAGGAGATCACCGGCAAGATCGTCCCCGCGGCGCCCAAGGCCGTCTATGTTCTGGTCTCCAATCCCGTGGACATCCTGACCTACGTGTTCCACAAGATTTCCGGCCTGCCGGAAAATCAGATCATCGGCTCCGGCACCATTTTGGACACCAGCCGTCTGCAGTCGGAGCTGGCAAAGCGGTTCCGCATCAGCCCCAAGAACGTCCACGCCCATGTCTACGGTGAGCACGGGGACTCCTCCTTCGTGCCCTGGTCCCTGGTGCACATCGCCAACAACCACATTGACTCCTACCGCTATAACTCCCCCGACCGGGACCGGATCGATTGGAGCCAGGACTACCACGAGGTGGAGCAGTACGTAAAGACCTCCGGGGCCCAGGTCATCAAGGCCAAGGGGGCCACCTTCTACGCCGTGGCCATGTCCGTGTGCCACCTGTGCAAGTGCATCCAGTCCACCGCCGGCACCGCCCTCACCGTCTCCACCATGATGCACGGGGAGTACGGCATCTCCGACGTGTGCCTGTCCACCTTGAACCTGGTGGACAACACCGGCGTCCGGGGCAAGATCCTGAACCACCTCACCGACGCGGAGGTTGACAAGCTGCGCGTCAGCGCCAACAAGCTGAAAGAAATCATCGCGGGATTGGAGGTATGACCATGGACTACCGTATCGAGCACGACTCCATGGGCGAGGTGCGGGTCCCCGCCGACAAATACTGGGGCGCCCAGACCCAGCGGTCCCACCTGAACTTCCCCATCGGCGTGGGCATCGAGACCATGCCCCGGGAGATCACCCACGCCTTCGGCATCCTGAAAAAGGCCGCCGCCATGGCAAACCACGCCTTAAAGCCGGAAAAAATGACCCAGGAGAAGCTCTCCGCCATTTCGGAAGCCTGCGACGAGGTGATTTCCGGGGCGCTGAACGACCATTTCCCTCTGGTTGTCTGGCAGACCGGCTCCGGCACCCAGTCCAACATGAACGCCAACGAGGTCATTGCCAGCCGCGGAAATGAAATCGCCGGGAAGAAGCTGCTCCACCCCAACGACGACATCAATATGTCCCAGTCCTCCAACGACACCTTCCCCACGGCCATGCACATTGCCGCCGTCACCGCCATTGAGGATCAGGTGATTCCCGCCATTGACCATCTGGTGGAGACCTTCCTCCGGCTGGAAAAGGAGAACGAGGGGATTGTGAAGTCCGGCCGGACCCACCTCCAGGACGCCACCCCCATCGCCTTCTCCCAGGAGATCTCCGGCTGGCGGGCCAGCTTACAGCGGGATAAGCAGATGCTTTTGCTCTCCCTGCCGGTTCTCAAGGAGCTGGCCCTGGGGGGCACCGCCGTGGGCACCGGCCTCAACGCCCCCAAGGGCTTTGACGAGAAGGTGGCCCAGGCGGTATCTCAGCTCACCGGCAAGGATTTCACCACCGCAGCCAACAAGTTCCACGCCCTCACCAGCAAGGACGAGCTGGTCTTTGCCCACGGGGCCCTGAAAGCCCTGGCCGCCGATCTGATGAAGATCGCCAACGATGTCCGCTGGCTTGCCTCCGGTCCCCGGGACGGCCTGGGGGAAATCTTCATCCCCGAAAACGAGCCCGGCTCCTCCATCATGCCCGGCAAGGTCAACCCCACCCAGTGCGAGGCTGTCACCATGGTGGCGGTGCAGGTCATGGGCAACGACGTGGCCGTGGGCATGGCCGCCAGCCAGGGCAACTTCGAGCTGAACGTCTATATGCCCGTGTGCATTTATAACTTCCTACAGTCCGCGAGACTCCTGGCGGAGGCCATGGAGTCCTTCAATCAAAACTGCGCGGTGGGCATCACGGCCAACCGGGAGAAGATGGCCCACAACCTCCACAACTCCCTCATGCTGGTCACCGCCCTGAATCCCTACATCGGCTACGAAAACGCCGCCAAGACCGCCAAGAAGGCCTACAAGGAGAACATCTCCCTGAAGGAGGCCTGTGTGGCCCTGGGCTTTCTGACGGCGGAGCAATTCGACGAGGTGTTCCATCCGGAGCAGATGGTTTAAGATTTCTAGATTAGGAGATAAGCCATGACATATTCCTATTTCCCGGGCTGCACCCTGAAAACCAGGGGGAAAAACTTAGATATCTGGGGCCGGGCGGCGGCGGAAAAACTGGGTTTTACCCTGGAAGAGCTTCCCCAGTGGCAGTGCTGCGGCGCGGTGTACCCCATGGCGAGGGACGAAATCGCCCCCCGGCTCTCCTCCGTCCGGGCCCTGATGGCCGCCGGGGAGCGGGGCCAGGAGCTGGTGACGCTGTGCTCCGCCTGCCACCATGTGATCAAGCGGGTCAACGGCGACATGAGAAACAACGCGGTTATCCGGGACCGGGTGGCCCGGTACTTAAATCTCGAGACCCCCTACGCCGGGGAGACCAACGTACTTCACTATCTGGAAGTTCTCCGGGACCGGGTGGGCTTTGAGAACCTGGCAAAAAAGGTGGTAAAGCCCCTCACCGGGAAGAAAATCGGCGCCTACTACGGCTGTCTGCTTCTGCGGCCCAGCAAGGAGCTGGCCTTCGACGATCCGGAAAACCCCCGGATTATGGAGGACTTCCTCCGGGCCCTGGGGGCGGAGCCGGTGATCTACGCCCGGCGGAATGAATGCTGCGGCGGCTACTGCACATTGGAAGACAAGGCCTTCGCCGCAAAGCAGGTGGACAAAATTATGGAAAACGCCCGGGCCCAGGGGGCCGAAATGCTCATCACCGCCTGTCCTTTGTGTATGTACAATTTGCAGGAAAACGCCCGGGACGGGCTTCCTGTCCACTACTTTACAGAGCTTCTGGCCCAGGCTCTGGGCGTAAAGGAGGCGCAGGTATGATTGATACGGAAACCATCCGCCGCATTTCCGGGGTGAACCCCAGAAAATGCATGAAGTGCGGCAAGTGCACCGCCTCCTGCCCGGCCTACGATGAGATGGAATTCCACCCCCACCAGTTTGTGGACATGGTGGAAAATGGCAGAATTGAAGAGCTGATGAGGTCCAGAGGCATCTACCGGTGCCTGAGCTGCTTTGCCTGCGTGGAGCGGTGCCCCAGAAGCGTGGAACCGGCGAAGCTCATCGAGGCCGTCCGCCTGGCGGTGCTCCGGCAGCAGGGCGGCGACCATATGAAGCCCGACGCGGTGCCGGGGCTGCTGGAAGAGCGCCTGCCCCAGCAGGCCATCACCAGCGCCCTGAGAAAATACAGAAAGTGAGGGAAGGCCCATGGCAAGAATCGGCGTATTCGTCTGCTGGTGCGGCTCTAACATTGCCGCCACGGTGGATGTCCACCGGGTGGCCCAGGTCTTAGGAAACGAGCCCGGCGTGGTTTTCTCCACAGACTACCAATATATGTGCTCCCAGGCGGGCCAGGAGCTGATCCAGGACGCCATCCGGGAGCATAATTTAAGCGGCGTGGTGATCTGCTCCTGCTCTCCCCGGATGCACGAAAATACCTTCCGGAAAACCGTGGAAAAGGCGGGCTTAAACCCCTATCTGCTGGAAATCGCCAACATCCGGGAGCAGTGCTCCTGGATTCACAAGGATAAGGATTCCGCCACGGAAAAGGCGGTGATTTTAGGCCGGGCGGCCATCGCCAAGGTCCAGCTGAACGCCCCCCTTACCGCCGGAACCAGCCCCGTAAAGAAGCGGGCCCTGGTCATCGGCGGCGGCATCGCGGGGATTCAGACGGCTCTGGACATCGCCGAGGCGGGCTTTCCCGTGGACATCGTGGAAAAAAAGCCCACCATCGGCGGAAAAATGACCCAGATTGACAAGACCTTTCCCACTCTGGACTGCGCCGCCTGCATTCTGACCCCGAAAATGGTGGACGCCGCCCAGAATGAAAATATCCGCATCTTCTCCTACAGCGAGGTCCAGGCGGTGAAGGGCTTCGTGGGCAATTTCCACGTGACCATCCGGAAGAAGGCCCGGTACGTGGACGAAGAAAAATGCACCGGCTGCGGAGCGTGCACGGAAAAGTGCCCCCAGAAGAAGGTGCCCAACGAATTTAACTTAGGATTAGACAACCGCCGGGCCATCTACATCCCCTTCGCCCAGGCGGTGCCCAAAATCGCCACCATTGACGCCGCCTACTGCACCATGCTGAAAAGCGGCAAGTGCGGCGTCTGCTCCAAGGTCTGCACCGCCGGGGCTATCGACTACAAACAGAAGGATTCCTACGTGGAAGAGGACTATGGCGCAATCGTAGTGGCTACCGGCTTTGAGCCCATCAAGCTGGACAAGTACGACGAGTTCGCCTACTCCCAGAGTCCCGACGTAGTGACCTCTCTGGAATTTGAGCGGCTGATGAACGCCGCTGGCCCCACCGGCGGCACCCTGCTGCGGCCCTCCGACGGGAAACATCCCCACACCATCGTCTTTGTCCAGTGCGTGGGCTCCCGGTGCGACGACTCCCGGGGCAAGTCCTACTGCTCCAAAATCTGCTGCATGTACACCGCCAAGCACGCCATGCTCTGCCGGGAGAAGTACCCGGACACCGAGGTGTACGTATTCTACATCGACGTCCGCACCCCGGGCAAAAACTTCGACGAGTTCTACCGCCGGGCGGTGGAGGAATACGGCGTCCACTACATTAAGGGCATGGTGGGCAAGGTGGTGCCCCAGGACGGGAAATTAAAGGTCCAGGCCTCCGACCTGCTGGGGGGACGCCAGCTCCATATCGACGCGGACATGGTGGTGCTGGCGGCGGCCATCGAGCCGGACAAGAGCGCAAGGCCTCTGGCCACCATGCTCACCGCCTCTATGGACACCAACGACTTTTTCACCGAGGCCCACCCCAAGCTGCGGCCCGTGGAGAGCCCCACGGCGGGAATCTTCCTCTCCGGCGCATGTCAAGGGCCCAAGGACATTCCCGAAACCGTGGCTCAGGCCAGCGCCGCCGCAGCCAAGGTCATCGGCCTGCTGTGTAAGGACAGCCTGGTCTGCAACCCCTGCACCGCTCAGCCGGATGAACTGATGTGCAACGGCTGCTCCTCCTGTGAGAAGGTCTGCCCCTACGGCGCTATCACCTACATCGACAAGCCCTTCCGGGGGCCGGGCCGCACCACGGTTCTTCGCCGGGTGGCCCAGGTGAACCCCGCCGTCTGCCAGGGCTGCGGCGCCTGCACCGTGGCTTGTCCCTCGGGGGCCATGGACCTTAAGGGCTTCTCCAATCAACAAATCATGGCGGAGGTGGATGCCATATGCCGGTAAACGAACAATTTCAGCCCACCATTGTGGCATTCTGCTGCAACTGGTGTTCCTACGCAGGGGCGGACCTGGCCGGCACCAACCGGCTGCAATACCCCGCCCATGTGAAAATCATCCGCATCCCCTGCTCCTGCCGCTTAAATCCCATTTTTGTTCTGCGGGCTTTCCAGCGGGGGGCGGACGGGGTGATCCTCTGCGGCTGCCACCCCGGGGACTGCCACTACACCACCGGCAATTACTACGCCCGCCGGAGAATGACCCTGCTCTTCTCCATGCTGGACTACTTAGGCATTGAGAAGGAGCGCACCCGGGTGGAGTGGGTCTCCGCCGCCGAGGGGGCTAAGTTCGCCGCCACCATGAACGATTTTGTGCAGACCGTCACGAACCTGGGCCCCAACCGGAGATTGGAGGATTTACGATGCAGGAACGATTAAAAGAAAAGGCCGTCTCCCTGCTGGAAAGCGGTACCGTCAATCGGGTGCTGGGCTGGAAAACGGGCGAATTTTTCTACGATCTGACCCCGGCGGTGTTTGAAAGTAAGGAAGAAATCGAGAAGGACTTTGTTTTCTCCCCCTTCTCCGGGGCGAATTTGAGCAAATACTGCATCCAACAGTCCCGGAGAGAGGGAAAGACGGCGGTATTCTTAAAGCCCTGCGACAGCTACTCCTTCCAGCAGCTTTTGAAGGAGCACCGAATCCTCCGGGAGAACGTGTACATCGTAGGCATCCCCTGCGACGGAATGTGCGACATGGAGTCCATCCGGGCCGCCGGGTGCCAGGGCGTCACCGGCATCCGGGAGGACGGGGAGAACCTGGTCGTTGAGACCCTCTACGGGGAAACGGCTCTGCCCCGGCAGGACGCGCTGCTGGAACGGTGCCGGGTCTGCAAGAGCAAAAAGATTGTGGTGTACGATGAAATCATCGGCGAACAGGGGGAGGAGATTTCCTCTGACCGGTTCCGTCAGGTGGAGGAATTGGAGGCAATGTCTCCGGAGGAACGGTTCGCCTTCTGGCGTCAGGAGCTGAGCCGGTGCATCCGCTGCAACGCCTGCCGGAATGTGTGCCCCGCCTGCTCCTGCGAAAAGTGCGTTTTCGACAACGCCGCCTCCGGCCTCCGGAACAAGGCCGCTGCGGCCTCCTTCGAGGAGAATCTGTTCCACATCATCCGGGCCTTCCATGTGGCCGGGCGCTGCACCGACTGCGGCGAATGCAGCCGGGTCTGCCCCCAGCACATCCCTCTGCACCTGCTCAACCGGAAGTTCATCAAGGACATCAACGAGCTGTACGGGCCCTATCAGGCCGGGGCGGACATGGAGAGCAAGTCCCCTCTGACGGACTTCACCCAGGGGGACTGCGAGCCCTCCGTCATCTACACACGGGGAGGGAACGCATGATGAAAAAGCTGCCCTTATCCTCTCTGAACGCCCTGTTTGCCGCCATTGCCGGGGACAGAAAGCTGTACATCCCCGCAGACGATGCCTCCGGCCAGGGCAAATTCACCCCCTGGGAAGCGGGTATGGCCCTCAGCCCCAGGCTGAACACCGCCCGCAGCGCCAAGGATCTGTTCTTCCCCCAGGTGGAAAACCTGGTGTCCTTCCGGCGGGAGGGAAAGACCGTCTCCATTCAGGAAAACCGGGAGGACGTGGCTCCCTTTGTGGTTTTCGGTGTCCGGGCCTGCGACTGCCGGAGC
>DETX01000068.1:0-182 GCA_002362145.1 Clostridiales bacterium UBA3277 | reverse complement strand
GTGATCACCCTGGCCTGTTCTAAGCCGGAGGAGACCTGCTTCTGCCCATCCTTCGGCATCGACGCCGCCGACCCGGCGGGGGACGTGACCTGCTGGATGGATGAAGAGAACCTCTACTGGCGCCCCAACACCCAAAAGGGCGAGGCCCTCACCGCCGCTCTTCCCATGCTGGAAGAGGGCGG
>DETX01000019.1:5767-5968 GCA_002362145.1 Clostridiales bacterium UBA3277 | reverse complement strand
AGAGCCGCTGTTTGGGCGTTTTGACAGCTTTAAGATAGGCCCTAGTATCAGAGAAAGAGGAGAGCGACCATGGGAAAGATTATTGAGCTGAAAAATATCTCCAAGGCCTTCGACGGGGAGACGGTGCTCGACGGCATCAGTCTGGACATCTACGACAACGAGTTCATTACGCTGCTAGGCCCCTCGGGCTGCGGCAAAACC
>DETX01000019.1:5171-5479 GCA_002362145.1 Clostridiales bacterium UBA3277 | reverse complement strand
GGGCTGCGGCAAAACCACCACCCTTCGGATCATCGGCGGCTTTGTCCAGCCGGATTCCGGCGACGTGATTTTCATGAATGAGCGCATCAACGATACGCCTCCCCACAAGCGAAATGTCAACACGGTTTTCCAGAAATACGCTCTCTTTCCCCATCTGAACGTGTTTGAAAACATTGCCTTCCCTCTGCGGGAGCGGCACGTTCCCAAGAATGAGACGGAGGAGAAGGTCCGGGAGATGCTGAAAATGGTCATGCTCACCGGCTTTGAAAACCGCCGGGTCACCAGCCTCTCCGGCGGCCAGCAGCAGC
>DETX01000019.1:3755-4837 GCA_002362145.1 Clostridiales bacterium UBA3277 | reverse complement strand
GGCGCTGATCAGCCACCCCAGGGTTCTGCTGCTGGACGAGCCTCTGGGCGCCCTGGACTTAAAGCTGCGCAAGGATATGCAGCAGGAGCTGAAGAAGATCCAGAAATCCACGGGCATCACATTCATCTTCGTCACCCACGACCAGGAGGAGGCCCTGAGCATGTCCGACACCATCGTGGTCATGAGCGAGGGCAAGATCCAGCAGATCGGCAGCCCCACGGATATCTACAATGAGCCGAAAAACGCTTTCGTGGCGGACTTCATCGGCGAGAGCAACATTGTCGACGGCGTGATGCTGGCGGACTACCGGGTCCGCTTCGCCGGCCATGTCTTTGACTGCCTGGATTCCGGTTTCGGCAAAAATGAAGCCGTGGATGTGGTGGTCCGGCCCGAGGATGTGGACATCGTCCCCGCCGACCAGGGCCAGTTCCAGGGCACCGTCACCTCCGTGACCTTCATGGGCGTCCACAATGAGATCATCGTGGACATCCAGGGCTTCAAATGGATGATCCAGACCACCGAGAGCGTGGATGAAGGGGAGTACATCGGCCTGCGGCTGGACCCTGACGCCATCCACATCATGAAAAAGTCCAAATATTCCGGAATGTTCGGCGACTATTCCTCCTTCTCCAGCGAATTGGACGAGCTGTCCGACCCGAACAGCGAGGAGGAAGCATGAGCAAGAGAAAAATGGACCCCTACCGCTCCGCCCTGGCGCCCTACTCCCTGTGGGCGCTTCTGTTCATCCTGGTCCCCCTGGCTTTCATCGCCTACTATGCCTTTACGGATAACAGCTTCCGCTTCACCATGGAGCATTTTGCCAGATTTTTCACGGCTAGAAGCACCGTCACAGGGGACGACGGCACGGCCCGGGAGGTGCGGACCTATCTTCTGATCTTCGGCCGCTCTGTGAAGCTGGCCGTCATCTCCACCCTGGTGTGCCTTGTGCTGGGGTATCCCATGGCCTATATCATGTCCCGGGCCGGGGCGCGGACCCAGCAGACCCTTATGACACTGATCATGATTCCCATGTGGATGAACTTCCTGATCAGAACCTACGCCTGGATGACCATTTTGCAGGA
>DETX01000019.1:0-3406 GCA_002362145.1 Clostridiales bacterium UBA3277 | reverse complement strand
ATCATCGGCATGGTCTATGACTACTTTCCCTATATGGTCCTGCCCATCTACTCCATTATGGCGAAAATGGACGGCAAGCTCATTGAGGCGGCCCGGGATTTGGGCTGTGGGAGCCTGTCCGTTCTGCGGCGGGTGATCTTCCCATTGAGCCTTCCCGGCGTGGTCTCCGGGGTGACCATGGTTCTGATCCCCTCTGTCAGCACCTTCTATATCTCCCAGAAGCTGGGCAACGGCAAGTTCTTCCTCATCGGCGACGCCATCGAGGGACAGTACGCGGCCAACAATCTCCACTTTGCCGCGGCCATTGCCTTCATCCTCATGGCGGTCCTGCTGGCGGTGATGGCGGGCTTTAAGTATGCAGCCGCCCGCTACGCCTATGGAGGGAAAGCAAGATGAAGATCCGCTCAAAAATCTATACGGGCCTTGTGATGGCCTTCCTGTTTGCGCCCATTGTGGTCATGCTCATCTACTCCTTCAACGAGGCCAAGAGTCTGTCCGTCTACTCAGGGTTTTCCCTGCGGTGGTATCAGGAGCTGCTCAGCGACCGGAATACCCTGGCCGCGGTGAAGAATACCCTGGCCCTGGCCCTGGCCGCCACGGCCATTTCCACCGTCATGGGCACCGCCGCCGCCGTGGGCATAGACCGGCTTCGCAGCAAATGGTATCAGCGGGTGATGCACACTGTCACGGATATCCCCATGACCAATCCCGATATCATCACGGGCATTTCCCTGATGCTCATGTTCGTGTTCGTGGGCAGGCTCTTCGGCCTGGCGGCCAGCCTGAGCTTTTTCACCATGCTCATTGCCCACGTGACCTTCTGCCTGCCCTATGTGATTCTCCAGGTTCTTCCCAAGCTCCAGCAGATGGACAAGTCCCTCAACGAGGCGGCCATGGATTTAGGCTGCACCCCCGCCCGGGCCTTCCTCAAAGTGGAGCTGCCGGAGATTCTTCCCGGCATCGTCACCGGCGCCATCATGGCTTTCACCATGTCCTTGGATGATTTTGTCATCAGCTATTTCACCTCCGGCGCGGGCTTTGAAACCCTGCCCATCCGCATCTACTCCATGACGAAAAAGACCGTGACCCCGGAGATGTACTCCCTGGCCACCATCATTTTCATCGTGACCATGTCCCTGCTTCTGATGAACAACTTCTTCTCCGGCAGGGAAGGGGGGAAGCGGAAGGAGCGCCGGGAGGACGGCGGCCCGGCCCGCTTCAAGGGGAAAAAGCTCCCGGCCCTGGGCCTGGGGCTGGTGTTTCTTGCCGGGATCGGCTTTTTCTGCCTCCGCCAGAAGCCTCTGGAGCTGAACGTCTACAACTGGGGCGAATACATCTCCGACGGCAGCGAGGGGACCTTCGACACCATCCGGGAGTTTGAAAGCTGGTATCAGGAGACCTACGGCCGCCGGGTCCGGGTGAACTACAGCACCTACGCCTCCAACGAGGATATGTACAACAAAATATCCTCCGGAGCCGTCAGCTATGATGTGATCATTCCCTCGGACTATATGATCGCCCGGATGCGGGAGGAGGGGCTGCTGCTGCCCCTGAACTTTGACAATATCCCCAACTATTCGTATATCGATGAGGACTTCCGGGGCCTCTACTACGATCCCGAGGACCGGTACTCCATCCCCTACACCTATGGTATCGTGGGCATCCTCTACAATGCCAATGTGGTGGACGAGGCGGACGTCGGGGGCTGGGATCTGATGTGGAACGAAGCCTACGCCGGCCAGATTCTGCAATTCAACAACCCCCGGGATGCCTTCGGCACCGCCATGTACAAGCTGGGCCTGCCGGTGAACACCACCGACCGCTCCGTCTGGGAGCGGGCCGCTCAGGAGCTCATTGCCCAGCGGCCTCTGGTGTACAGCCTGGTCATGGACGAAATCTATAACATGATGGAGTCCGGAGAGGCCGCCGTGGGCGCCTACTATGCCGGCGACTACTTCACCATGCAGGAGGCCCAGGCGGATACGGTGGATCTGCAATTCTACTACCCCGACCCCACCAACTTCTATATCGACGCCATGTGCGTGCCAACCTGCGCCCAGAATCCGGAGCTGGCGGAGATCTTCATCAACTATATGCTCTCGGAGGAGCCCGCCGTGGCCAACGCCGAGCAGACCTACTATGCCTCTCCCAACTCCCTGGTCTACACCAACGAGACCTATCTGGAGGATATGGGCGAGGACACCGTGGCCGTGCTCTATCCGGATCTGGAGGATTTCGCTGCCAGCTACAATGCCGGCGCCTACCGAAATCTGGACAGCGCCACCCTGGACTACCTGAACACCCTCTGGGAGACCATCAAGATCAACTGACAAGCACGGAGGCTGAAAACCGGCGCCCGGGGAGGAAAAACCTTCCCGGACGCCGGTTCGGTAAAAACAAGTGGCAGATTTGCAAAATTTTTCACGGAAACTTTGTTGACTTTTTCGGAAAATCGCGTATAATATGGTTTTGTATGGATAAGAACAATGATTGTAGAATACCCAATTGCGGCAATGTGCCGGATATGCGAAAAGAGAACCTGGTGGTTGGCGCCAAGCAGCTGAAAAAAGCTGTCCGTGACAGCCGGGTGAAATTCGTGGTTCTGGCCAAAAACGCCGACCCCGCCATTCTCGATTCCTTAGAGGCGCTCTGCGGGGAAGCTGGGATTCCCGTCCATTGGGCCGCGAGTATGTCCGAGCTGGGACGCACCTGCGGCATTGAGGTGGGTGCGGCAGCCGCCGCGGCGCTCCTCTGACACTCGGTTCTATCGGGACAACCCGTAGAATAAATACCCGCCGAGGTTCGGCGAGAACAAAAGAAAGGAGAAAATGAATGCCTACTTTTAATCAGCTCGTCAGAAATGGCCGTCAGCAGGCTACCTACAAGTCCACCGCTCCTGCTCTGCAGAGAGGTCTGAACACCCTGGAGAACAAGGCGACTACTCTGCCCTCTCCTCAGAAGCGCGGCGTGTGCACTGCTGTTCGTACCACCACCCCCAAGAAGCCTAACTCCGCCCTTCGTAAGATTGCCCGTGTGCGTCTGACCAACGGTATGGAAGTTTCCGCTTACATTCCCGGTGTCGGCCATAACCTGCAGGAGCACTCCGTGGTCCTCATCCGCGGCGGTCGTGTCAAGGACCTGCCTGGTGTGCGTTACCACATCATCCGCGGCACTCTGGATACCCAGGGCGTCAATGGCCGGATGCAGGCTCGCTCCAAGTACGGCGCGAAGCGTCCCAAGGCCGGTAAGAAGAAGTAATCCTTTTTCTGCCCCAAAACACTGACTTTTTCCAAGCCCTTTCGCAAGGCTTTGCCTTGCCATGATGGTTTTTATATAGATGTTTGATTGTATAAAACCTCTGGCCAGGCACAACGAAAGTAACACTTTCGAGTACCGATGAAATCAT
>DETX01000016.1 GCA_002362145.1 Clostridiales bacterium UBA3277 | reverse complement strand
CGAGCCCCGTCACCCGCTCCAAAACGTACCTTTGCTGCAACGCAAAGGTACGTTTTTTATTTCTTTCAAGAGGTGATTTTATGCTTTCCATCCGGGTAATTGACGAAGCGCACAAGGCGGATATCAACATCCCCAACGAGCCCTTTCCCATTTTCGGGAAAATGATTCCCAGCTGCCGGGACGGCGTGTGGAGCTACCGGGTGGAAACATTCCCGGAGACGAGCTGGATGCGTTTCCCCGACGAAAACTACGACTATGACGCCATGACCAGGGAGACGGTCTTTCTTGGGGCCTATGATGGGGAGCGCTGCGTGGGCCTGGCAGTGCTGCAAAAGGGCTTTTTTCATTATATGTATCTGCTGGATTTAAAAGTGAATGCCGATGCCCGGAAGCAGGGCGTCGGCGCCGGGCTGATGGAGGCCGCAAAGAAAATTGCCCGGGAGAAGGGCTATGGCGGCGTGTACTGCCAGGCCCAGGACGACAATCTGGCCGCCTGCCTGTTCTATCTGAAATGCGGCTTCTACATAGGCGGCTTTGACAACGCCCTGTATAAGGGCAGCAGGCAGGAGGGGAAGGCGGATATCCTTTTCTATCTGGACTGCTGACGAAAACGCCCCGTTTACCGGTTTCAGGTTCCGGTAAACGGGGCGTTTTTCTATGGCAGAAATCGCGGCCTTTTCAAGAGATATCCCGGCCGTTTTCAGGTAGATTTCTTCTTGAGCAGGCGCAGAGCCTTCTTGAGCAGATACAGGGTCAGGCCCAGGAGCAGCCCCAGGAGGGCGGGAACCACCCAGCCCAGATTCAGCTCGAACCAGGGGAAAACCCTTGCGGCGAATTCCAGGGCCCAACCCAGATCCAGGGCCTTGAGCAGGCCTGCGGGCAGGGTTTTGATGCAGTCAAAAATGGCGGCGAACCAGGTAAACACGGTGACGCAGACATAGACGGTCCGGTCGTGGCCGAAGAACTTTCCGAAGATCGCCAGCAGTACCAGGGTGATGGCCGGGGGATACAGGAGCATCAGCACCGGCAGGCTGTAGTTGATGATGGCGGAGAGACCCACGTTGGAAATGCAGAAGGAGAAAACGGTGAAGAGAATGGCCCAGACTCTGTAGGAGAGGGCCCTGGGGAACATCCGCTGGAAGGCGTCGGCGCAGCTGGTGACGAGGCCGATGGAGGTCTTGAGGCAGGCAAAGGTGATGATGATGGCCAGGATCACGCTGCCGATGCCGCCAAGATAGTGGCCGGAGATCTGGGCCAGGGCGATGCCGCCGTTTTCCGAAACTTCAAACAGCCCCCGGGATTGGGCGCCCATGAGAATGGAGAGCACGTAGATCAGGGTCATGAGAAGGCCGGTGAGAATTCCGGAACGGAGCACGTCCCCGGCGACGGCGTCGTCATCGGTGACGCCCATCTGGCGGATGATGTCGATGACCACAATGCCGAAGGCCAGGCCCGCAATGGCGTCCATGGTGCCGTAGCCCTCAATGAGGGAGGAGAAGAGCACACCGCTCTGGTAGGACGCCACGGGCTCCACGGAGAAGGCGGAGGCCCCGGGATTTTTCAGGGCGGCAAAGAGCAGCA
This sequence comes from Clostridiales bacterium UBA3277, assembly GCA_002362145.1. GTDB lineage: Bacteria > Bacillota > Clostridia > Oscillospirales > Oscillospiraceae > Faecousia. The sequence continues at coordinate 5,722 of DETX01000016.1, read as the reverse complement.
CGGCGAAGAACACCAGGAAAATGGGGTTGATGATCTTGCCGATCCAGACGGTGATGCCGTTGGGCCGGAGGGAGAAGAACAGCACCAGGGCGAAGAAAATCAGGGAGAACAGCAGCAGCGCCCAGGCGTTGGAGCCGTCGCCCAGCATGGGGGCAATGCCCACGGTGAAGGAGGTGGTGGCGCAGCGGGGGATGGCGAACAGGGGGCCGATGGTGAGATACAGCAGGAAGGTGAAGAAATAGCTGTAGCGCCGGCCGATTTTGCTGGAGAGCATTTGCAGGCCGTCGGAATGGGTCCCGCCGATGGCGGCCACGGCCAAAATGGGGATGCCCACGGCGGTGATGATGAAGCCGATCATGGCGGGCAGCACATTCCGCCCGGCCAGCTGGCCCAGGTGCACAGGGAAAATCAGGTTGCCGGCTCCGAAGAACATGCCAAACAGGGTTCCGGCCACCAGGACGCGCTGTTTCCAGGATAGTTTTTTCATAGTTACCTCAGCTCCTTTTCTTTCCAGTATTGTAACATTGCACTGGATTTTTGGGAAGCACTGGTATATAATAAGTATATGACATTTTTTCATATTAAGCGGAAAGGGGAGCGGAAAAAGTGGACAGTAAAAAGCTGGAGATTCTGGTGACGGCGGCGGACCTGGGCAGCTTCACGAAGGCCTCGGAGGTGGTGGGCTATACCCAGTCCGGCCTGACCCACATGATGGACAGCCTGGAGCGGGAGATTGGCATCACCCTGCTGCGGCGGGACCACAGCGGCATTGCTCTAACGGAGCAGGGGCAGCGGCTCATGCCCGCCATCCGGGAATTTCTCCGGGCCAACGCCAACCTGGAAAATCAGATCCGGGACATCACCGAGCAGCGGACCCAGAGCATCCGTATTGCGGCCTATTCCAGCATTGCCATGCACTGGATGCCGGAAATCCTCTACCGCTTCCGCCGCCAGTGCCCCGACGTGAACGTGGACCTGCGGATGGTGGACAACGCCCTGGAGCCCTTTGAGCTGCTGGATTCCGGAAAAACCGACGTGATTTTCGCCAGCCGCCAGAATTACGACAACTGCGCCTGGACGCCGTTGTACGAGGAGAAGATGTACGCCATCCTGCCCAGGGACTATCCCCTGCACGGGCGGGAGACCTTCCCCCTGGAGGAGTTTGCCGGCAAGGAATTTCTCATGCCCTACGGCCGGTTTGACATCGAGGTCAACGCCGCCATGAAGCAGGTGGAGGTGAAGCTGAACGAAAAGCCCTCCTATGTGGACGACGAGACGGTGATCCGCATGGTGGGCCGGGGGCTGGGGGTGTCCATGATGTCGGAGCTGATGATTCGGGGCCAGATTGACGACGTGCTTTGCGTGCCCGTGGCCCCCAGGACCATCCGGGAGCTGGGAATGGGGCTGCGCCGGGGAACCAACACCCCCGAGTGCGTCCTGAAATTAAAGGAATGCGTGCTCCAATTCCTCCGGGGCTGCAAGGGTTCGTCAGGCCCCGCTTAGAAGAAAAACCGCCCCGGGCATTCCGATGTCCGAGGTGGTTCGTCCTTTGTATTTGCTCAACGAACTGGAAATTGTATATATCAATGAGCTGGAATATCCCAAAATTGCCGTTGAAATTATAAAAATTCCAGAAAAGACCTTAATCATTCTTTTCACCTTGATCCTCCTCTGCACACGATGAAATATAAGAATGCTGCGCCTCTTACCTGTCTCAGAAACTCCGCCCGTATGGGGACAGGCCGGCTCTCTTACCCGATATTCTTATAGTAGGTGGACCTGGCCTCCACCTCCCGGCTGAGCTGCTCGTTGGTGGCTTTATCATACTTACATTTATAGCTGGTGGCGTAGATGGCCACCTCGTCGTCGCCGGACCGGGTCTCCATTTTCACATAGTAGTCCTTCTCGTCGGTGCCCAGGAGCTTCATTTTCACATAGCCGTCGCTGACCTCTGCCCGAATCATCATGGGGAAATGGAAGCTGTTGCGGAAGGTCAGGTCTGTGTGGGTGTTCCAGTTCACCGTGGCGTCCAGGCCCAGGGGCACATAGCTTACCTTGGCCCCGTGGCACACCCGATGGGTGATCTCCACATCAGCCAGGAGAGCGCAGTTGTAGAGGGTGGTGGAGCATTGGCAGGCGCCGCCGCCGTAGTCCTGGACCAGGCGGTTTCCGGAAAAGGCCGGGGCCGGCAGGAAGCCCCGCTCGGCTGTCCGCTCGCCCACCACGCCGTTGAAGGAGAATTCCTCTCCGGGTAGGAGAATGTGGCCGTCCAGAATCTGACAGATAAGCGTCAGATTGGTGTTGCGGTTCTGGTTGTCGCTGTGGGGCGTGTCGCAGGAGCCCAGCTCGTCCCGGAAGTAGACATCGCCGGAGAGAATCTCCGGCCGGACAGCGGTCATGGGCAGGGACACCGTCTCCCCCGGAAGGGCAGCGGCGAGCTGCTTTTCGGCAGCCTCCCGGTCAAAGCCGCAGCCGTACACCCCCGGAACGGGGACATACTGCTCCATGTCCAGGGAGGCATCCACCGGCTCCCGGCAAAATTCCGCCCAGATTTCGTTCAAGTCCAGGGGGCGGGGCTCCTCCTCTGCCGGGACATCGATGGTGAGGGCATCCTCCCTCCGGGAGAAGGAGGATGCCAGGCAGTCCCCGATTTTCTCCATGGCGGCGTCCACATCCAGATGCCGCTCCGGCGTTCCCGGGGTCAGCTGTAACTCCGGACAGGGGGCGCTGGGATCATATTCCGCCTCGCCAAGCGGGGGGAGGGAACCGGACAGCTCCGCCCGGGGCTGTGTAAGGACGGTGTCGTAGTTCTCCGCATAAGAGAGAAGGCCCTGGCGGATCAGTTCCTCGTCATAGGAGAGGTAGTCCCCCAGAGAAAGGACGTCCCCCGGGGCGGCCTTGCAGGCGTCTTTGACCGCCCGGGACGCTTGAAACCGGAGGGAGATCTTCTCCGGCGCCAGCGTAAAGCTGCCCTGGGGCAGAAGGACCGTCAGACTCCGGCCAAGAAGGGTTTCCTCTGCCTCGGCAAGGGCGGCGGATGCCTCCCGGCGGGCCATGCCGCCCAGCTCCAGACCGCCCAGGCTGACGCCCTGGGGAACGGTTCTGCCAGCGCAGCCGGACAGCAGCAGCATTAGCAGAAGCAGCGGAAGAATTCGACCGATCGCGGTACGGGAAAAGGTGGATGGTGTCATGGCGGTGCCTCCCGGAAATCAGAGTAAAAGGATTACTGCCATTGTATCACGGAAGATGGAAAATGCAATGGCTTTGCCTCCGGATAAATATAAAGGATTTCTTAAATTCCGAGGGTTTTCTTGATTTCCGGAGGGAGGCGTGGTATATTATTGTCAACTATGCTTTTATCGGAGGCAGATTGGCCATGATGCCTGTTGTCCATAAATTTTTTTGCGTTTGCTGTGCCGTCGGCACGGCGCTGGCCCTGACGGGCTGCGCCGGTTCAGGGCGTGCCACCGAGCCCACCCGGGAGGAGATCATCACCCTGCCCACCGCCCCGGTGGCCACGGAGGCCACCCTGGACCCCTCTTTGGAGGCGGAGCATCTGACGGTGGTGATGGAGGCGGGGGAGCTGTACCTTCTGGACCAGTATCCGAACCTTAGGACCCTGGACCTGACTGGGAGCACCTGCTATGAGGCCATCCTTCACTATATGGAAAATCACCCCCAGGTGGAGGTGACCTACAGCGTGGACCTGGGAGGCAGCACCGTTTCCAGCCGGGATACCTCCGCCTCCCTGGCGGCCGGGACCTTCGACAACGCCGTTCTTTTTGAAAACCTGAAATATCTGCCGAACCTCACCGCCTTGTCATTCCCCGGCATCCGCCTCACCGGCGAGGAGCTGACCGCCCTGCGGGAGGCCTACCCGGACATCACCCTGGACTACACCGTGGAGCTGATGGGCACAACCTATCCTTCGGGCACCACGGAGTTGGACCTGAGCGCCATGGGAAGCGGCAGCGTGGACGAGGCTGTGGGAAAGCTCGCCATGCTGACGGACCTGGAAACGGTGCGCCTGGGAAACAGCCTGTCCATGGCCGATGTGGCCCGGCTCCAGGACGCCAACCCCAACGCCCTCTTCCAATACACCTTCACCCTGTTCGGTAAGACCCTCTCCACCGCCGACGAGACTGTCACCTTCCAAAATACCGCCATCGGAAACGAGGGGGAGGAGAAGATCCGCCAGGCCCTGGACATTCTGGACAACTGCCAGCGCTTTGTGCTGGACAACTGCCAGATGGATTCGGAGATCCTGGCCCGCATCCGGGAGGCCTACCGGGACAAAACCACCGTGGCCTGGCGGGTCTACTTCGGCGTCACCAACCGCTACAACGCCATGACCGACGACGAGACCATCCGGGCGGTGTACAATGTCACCGACGATACTGTGGGCCCGCTGAAATATTGTGAGGGCGCGAAGTACATCGACATGGGCCACAACGACTACCTGACGGACCTGAGCTTCCTGGCCAATATGCCGGAGCTGGAGGTGCTCATTGTGTCCGGCTGCGCCGCCACGGACCTGACGGGCATCGAAAACTGTAAGAAGCTAACTTGGCTGGAGTTGGCCAACTGCATGAAGCTGGAAAATATCGACCCGGTGGCCGGCTGTGAGAGCCTGCGCTTTCTCAACCTCAGCAACACCAAGGTCAAGAGCTTTGAGGTTCTGGACGGCCTCCCCCTGGAACGGTTCAAGTACGTCAACTGCAAGGCCTCCAAGGATGAGCGCACCGCCTTTGGGGAAATCCATCCGGAGTGCATGGTGAGCTACTCCGGCAATGTCTACGGCCAGGCTTGGCGCTACGACGACAACGGCAAGACCTATAACGAGTATTATAAGACCGTCATCCGGGAGGTGTTCGACCTGGACCGGCTGGAGGCCATCGTCCGGGCCCAGGAGGCGGCGAAAAAATAAAGCTGGATTACCACGGATATGACTGAGGATGCCCATGAAAATTGGAATTGTATGCGCGGGAGACGAAGAACTTGCCCCATTTTTGCCGCTCTTAAGGGACTGCAAAACGACACAGAAGGCCATGCTGACCTTCTATGAGGGGCAGATTGGCGGAGCAGAGGTGGTGGCTTTGTTCTGCGGAGCCTGTAAAGTAAATGCCGCCATAGCATCGCAGCTTTTGATTGATGGATTTGGCGTAGGTCTCATCCTCAATCCGGGTACGGCGGGAGGCATGAGCCCAGACCTGAAAATTCTGGACACGGTAATCTCCACGGAGGTCTGCTATCACGATGTGACACCGGACATTTTAACAGAATTTCACCCGTGGATGCAGTCGGTGTTTTTTCAGGCGGACCAGGAATTGATTGGGCTGTCGAAAATCGCGGTGGAGAAGCTCAGACCGGCGGGAACCATTTTCTGGGGACGAATGGCAACCGGGGAAGCGTTCATAACCGAGGATGGCAGGCAAAGAATTTGGGACGAGTTTGCCCCCTTGACCGTGGACATGGAAACCGCCAGCATTGCTCACGTGTGTTATGTGAATCGCATCCCCTTTCTTTCGATTCGGTGCGTGACAGACACCGCGCTTCACAGCGGAATCGACACTTTTGAGGAAAACTGCGCCGAGGCATCCAGGATCGCAATGGGCATAACCGTGGCCCTGTTGGCGGAAATTGGCGGCAGATAACGCGGAAACCCCTGGATGAGAGAATTCGGCTGATAAAAACTTAAGCGGGCGGCAGCACGAAAGTGCTG
>DETX01000085.1:3046-3615 GCA_002362145.1 Clostridiales bacterium UBA3277 | reverse complement strand
GAGGATGCCCAGCGGCTGGGCTATGACCACGCGCCTCAATGGAGAAACCTCCTCCGAGCACACAGGAACGACATCGCCGCGGCGATGCACATCCCGCCCCAGGACTTCCGCTGGTATGCCGCCTTCCACGATGAGGGAGATCACCCACACGTCCACATGATGGCCTGGTCGGTGAAGCCGGGGCAGGCGTATCTCTCCAAGGAGGGCATACAGAAAATCAAGTCCGCCCTCACCAACGACATCTTCCAGCAGGAGATGTTACACACCTACGAGCAGAAGTCCAAGTCCCGAGATGAACTGGTGCGGGAGAGCCGCAGGGTGATGAAGGAGCTGACCCGGCAGATGCGAGTGGGTGTCTGCAACGCCCCTGCCATTGAGCCGCTGATGCAGACACTGGTGATGCAGTTGGAAGCGGCCAAGGGCAAGAAGAAGTACGGCTACCTCTCTCCCAAGGTCAAGGAGACCGTCAGGAGGATCGTAGACCAGCTGGAGCGGGTGCCGATGGTGAGCAAGTGCTACCAGACTTGGTGGGAACTCCAATGTGAGATCGAGGACTACTACGCGGAGCG
>DETX01000085.1:0-2722 GCA_002362145.1 Clostridiales bacterium UBA3277 | reverse complement strand
GCGGAGCGGCAGAGAGAGCGTCCAAAGCTCTCTGCACAAAAGGAGTTCCGCTCTGTCCTGAACGCGGTCATTCAGGAGGCGGAGAATATCCGCCTGGGCGTAGTGACCTTTGAGGACAGAGAAATGAATAATGAGATGGAGGACGAGGAGCTGACCGCCGCACCTTCAAACCTCTGGGAGCAGGTCATGCTCTACCAGGAGGCCAAGGCTGTCCTCTATGATGAGGACGCAAGCTGGACAGAGAAAGAGGAAGCCGTCCACACCTTGGAGCGGCTCTGGGGTGAGGGCCTGACCGTGGCGGCACACCAACTGGGCAAGTGCTACCGTGACGGCCTGGGCGTGATCCCGGATGACGAACAAGCGGAGCGGTGGTTTCGGCTGTCAGCCGAAGCTGGAAACGACTACTCCCAATATGCCCTCGGGAAACTCCTCCAGGAGCAAGGCCGGACCACCGAGGCGGTAGGGTGGTACAAGCAAGCCTCTGCTCAGGGGAACCAGTACGCCGATTACCGGCTGGGGAAGCTGTACCTCACAGGTAAGGAAGTCCCCAAAGATGTGGGAAAGGCGGTCAGACACCTGACCGCCTCCGCCGAAGCCGGAAACCAATACGCCCAGTATGCTCTGGGAAAGCTGTATCTCATGGGCCGAGATGTAAAGCAGGACCGAGAGGCCGCCCTTTACTGGCTCACCCAGTCCGCCGAACAGGGCAACGAATACGCCCAATTCTTCCTGGACCGCTGGGATACTATGGGTCCACCCTCGGTAATGCTGTCCGTCACTCGGCTGCTCCACCGTATGGCCCAGACCTTTCGGGAAGTGCCCATGCCTCACGATGGAACGGCCTTGCATCTGCGCCCAGACCACAAGCTCCGCAGCGCCCAGCAGGAGAAACGCATCGCCATGGGCCACAAGGAGGATGACCATGAGGAGCCCACCCAGACCTGGGGCAGCATGACCATGGGGATGTGATGGCTCAAAAACTGATACGCCTAAACAATGAAAAACCGCGTCGAGCCAATTGATAATTTTCTGATAACTCTGCCCCAGCTCGGTAGCTTTCCGAACCGGGGCATGGTATTGTGTGTTGCTACAAAGGAGTGATGCACATGGCGACCGCGTTGCAAGACCTATTCTACGGCAACACCACACCGGCCGACCGACCGATCCCCAGAGGTTCAAAGACGCACAAGTTGGGTGAGGTGCTCTGCAAGTGCGAGGAGGTACTGGAGGGGCTGCTGGACGAGGAGGGCAAGAAGCAGTTGAAGGCCCTCAGCGATGCCCAGCTGGAGCTGAACAGTCTGACCGCCGAGGACAACTTTATCATGGGCTTTCGCCTGGGCGTTCAAATTATGGCAGAGTGCCTCACAGAAGGAGGTAAACCGAATGGCTAAAAAACGCGCCAACGGCGAAGGCAGTATCCGCAAACGCACGGACGGCCGCTGGGAGGGCCGGTATACCGCAGGATATGACCCCAACACCGGCAAAAGGATCATCAAAAGCGTCCTGGGTAAAACCCAAGCCGCGGTCAAGGAAAAGCTCAAGTCAGCCATTTCAGAAAGTGCGGAGTTGGACCTGACCGCCGAGGACTATACCGTGGCCACCTGGCTTCGCACCTGGTATGACCTCTACGCCCAGCCCAATATCCGCACAGCCACCGCCAATCGATACCAGTTGCAGATCGAAAACTACATTATCCCAAGGATCGGAAAGATCAAATTGAAAAACCTGACCGGCCGGGACCTCCAGCGTCTTTACAAGGATCTGGCCGAGAACGGCCGGACACAGAACGTGGAGAAAACCGGGAAGCAGGGTCTCTCCCCTACCACTATCCGCAGCGTCCACCTCATGCTCCACAACGCCTTGGACCGGGCCAGGAAGGAACGGCTCATCCTCCACAACCCTACCGAGGACTGCATTGCCCCTAAGCTGGTAAAAAAGGAAATGCAGATCCTGAAGTCGGAGGACATGAAGGCCTATCTTCAGGCGGCGGAGCGGCGCAACGTCCTGCCCATGTTCTATCTGGAGCTGGTCAGCGGGCTGCGAAAAGGTGAACTGGCCGCCCTTTGCTGGGATGACCTGAATATCAAACACCGCACCATATCGGTCAGCAAGCAGTATGTCCGCAATCCGGACGGCAGCCTGGAATTGACCCGGCCCAAGACCGAAACTTCTATCCGTGAGGTATCCATTCCCCAGGAGGCAGTAGACCTGCTGATCCAGGAACACGCCAAGCATCCGGAAAACCCCTATATGTTCCCCTCCCCGCTCACCGGCGAGATGTATTACCCTGACTCCATCGCCACCCTCCATAAGCGTATCCTGAAGGACACGGGGCTGCCCCACATCAGGCTCCACGACCTCCGCCACACCTTCGCCACCATGGCCCTTCAAAACGGCGTGGACATCAAAACGGTCTCTGCCATGCTGGGCCACTACGATGCCGGCTTCACCCTCAAAACCTACACCCACACCACAAGAGCCGCCCAGGAAGAGGCCGCGCAGACGATAGGCAGCTTTATGGCGCAGGTCATGTGAGCTATAAAAGCGATAAGCACCAGGCAGGAAGGTCAAACTTCCTGCCTGGCACTCTTTGAACCCCTTTAAATCTTTCGACGTGTGGGTCACGGTGTGGGTCAAAAAATCTCGTCCCAACTTTTCGCAAAGAAAAACGCCTAATTCCGAATGGAATCAGGCGTTTTTGGAGCTGCTGGGCAGATTCGAA
>DETX01000021.1:429-4475 GCA_002362145.1 Clostridiales bacterium UBA3277 | reverse complement strand
TTTTTATCAGGTAATAGTATTAAAATGAAAAATTATGGGCGATGGTAAATCATGCGCAGGACGGTGCCGAGCGCAAGCGCCTGAGCGGCGCCATCGAAGCGAAAGCCGAAATGCTCGTAAAAGCCGATGGCCTGCCGGTTCTCCCTGAGGACCCAAAGGGCAATGGTATCGTATGCGGACAGCTTTTCCAGGGCGGCCTCCATCAGCGCTTTGCCGATGCCAAGGCCCTGGGCCTCCCGCAGCACATAAATCGCCATCACTTCGCCGCAATTGGACAGGTCCCCGTCCTGGCACAGACCATGACAGGCAAAGCCCACGATGTTTCCGTCCAGCTGTGCCACAAGGGTGTTTTCCGGCCAGCGGCGGGCGGTCTCCCGGCAGCGTTCCAGGGACTGCCTGGCCAGGCTGTCCTCCGGGATGAGACCGGAATAGGTCTCCTGCCAGCTTTTCCAGTGGACGTAGCCCTTGCTGTCCGCGTCCTCCGGGCCCATATCCCGAATTTCAAAATTCATTTGGCACCCTCCAAAAAATCCAGGGGATCTCCCTCACTGGCGATGAAGTGCATCAGCATATAGGCGCACATAATGGCCACGTTTTCCTCCCGCAGAATCCTGCGGCACTCCGCCCGGTCGGCAATGACCACCTGGATGTCCTCACTCTGCTCCTGGTGGCGGCTGGAGGGGGTGCCGGAGCAGTAGCCGTAGACCGTGCCGCAGCTCTCGTCGGTCATGCCGATGGTGGTGAAGAAGGCTTTCGAGTAACAGCCGCCCTCCCTGGGGGAGAAGGTGAGCCCCGTTTCCTCATACATCTCCCGGATTCCGGCGGTGAGCAGATCCTCCCTGGGCTCCACCAGCCCCGCGGGAAATTCATAGACATAGTCCCCCAGGGGATACCGGTACTGCCGGATAAGGACTATGTGGTCCTTTTCTTCCCCATAGACGCCGTACAAAATGACGCCGTCGGGATGGCGGTCATGGCTCACCGCCTTGAGCTGGGGGATGTCCTTCGCCCGGGAGGCCACATAGTAGGGCGAGGTGGTTCCGTCCCGGTGGACGGCCTCAAATTCGAAGAAGTTGAGGAACCTGGTATCTGTTTTCTTTTCAATCCTTCCAATGCCGCTCATGGCAGACCCTCCCCGCAAATAATACTATAGTATAGCATCCGCGGCATAAAAAAGCAATATCCGGGCAAACTTCCCCGGGGTGAAAGAAATGACAGACGCGCAAATTCGGGCTTTATTTACGGATGCCGACGATTTTCTGAGGCGGGAGCTGTGCTGCTGCGGTCAGACGCTGTACGCCTACGCCATTGACGGCCTGGTGTCCGGCGGAGATATGTCAGAATACGTTTTGCGGCCCATCACAGAGCACCTTCGGGGCCGGACCCCGGCGGAGCTGATGGAGGCCGCTCTCCACGGCGGGGTCTACAACAGCGTGGCGGAGGACTGCGCCGACCTGGAAACCGTTGCCCAGAAGCTGGTCAACGGCTTCTGTGTGGTCCTGTTTCCCGGCGCCGGGGCCGTGGCCTTTGAGATCAAGACCTCCGTCAACCGGGGACCATCCTCTCCCGAGGTGGAGAACACCATCAAGGGACCCAAGGACGCCTTTGTGGAGACCATCCGCATCAATACAAGCCTCATCCGGCGGCACCTCAGAAGCCCCGGGCTTCGAATCGCCGCCTTTCATGTGGGCCGCCGCAGCGGCACCAATGTGGCGGTCCTCTGGCTGGATGGCATCACGGACCTAAGCCTGGTGGAGCGGATGCGCCAGCGCCTAAATTCCATCGATGTGGATGGGTTTCTCTCCCCCTCGGCGGTGGAGGAATACGTCACCGGCTCCCGGGCCACGGCCTTCCCTCTGCTTGCCTACACGGAGCGCCCGGACAAATTCGGCCAGGGCCTTCTGGAGGGACGAGTGGGGTTGCTGGTGGACGGGCTGCCTCTGGCATACCTGGCCCCAGCGGACCTGGGATATCTCATGACCAGCCCCGAGGACGTAAGTCGGGACTACGTTTCCGCCTCCTGTATCCGGATTCTGCGCTACTGCGCCCTGATTCTCTCTCTGCTGCTGCCTGGCTTTTACATTGCCATGGCCTGCTTCCACCAGGAGCTCATCCCCCTGCCGCTTCTGCGCTCCATGATCGAGAGCAAGAAAAGCGTGCCCTTTTCCACGCCCATGGAGGTTCTGGGCCTGCTGGCGGCCTTTGAGCTTTTGCAGGAATCGGGCATCCATCTGCCCCAGGCCATCGGCCAGTCGGTGTCCACCATCGGCGGCATTGTGGTGGGCACGGCGGCGGTGGAGGCGGGGCTCGTTTCTCCGGCGGCGCTGATTGTAGTGAGCCTGGCGGGAATTTGCGGATTCACCCTGCCCAACCGGGACCTGGCGGAGGCAATCCGGGTCTGGCGCTTTGCCATCGGCATTTTGGGGGCCTTCGGCGGGCTCTTCGGCGTTACCGTGGGGGCGCTGGTTCTGCTCGTCCATCTGGCGGGGCTCACCTGCCTGGATGTGCCGTATCTGGCCCCCTTCAGCGAGGGCCGGGACCTGGACATTCTGCGCTGGCGGCTGAAATTTAAAAAATTCCGCCCGGCCAGGCTCAAGCCGGAGGATGGGAGAAATCAGGCATGAAGCGGATTTACCTCTACGCCGCCCTTCTGGCGGCGCTGACCCTGGCCCCAAAGTCCACAGCGGACGTGGGGGAGCTGCTGCCGGTGGAGCTGATTTCCATATATCGTGTGGGCAGCGAAATTCATGTAGAAACGGACCTCGGGCTTCGGGGCCTGGGCGAGAGCCTGGAGGACGCCATGAAAGATCTGCGGTCCATGGCCCCCGGAAAGGTTTTCCTGGACACGGCGGACTATCTGATCCTGGCCCCGGAGACCCTGGACCTGGCCCCGGAGCTGCTGAAAACGCTGCGTCCGGCCACCCAGGTCTGCCTGGGCCTTCATACGGATGCCGGGGCGGCCCAATTTCTGTCGGCCCACGCGCCGGGGGTGACACTGGCGGAGCTTCGGACCGGCCATCCCAAGCTGCCCATTCTGACACAAAGGGAGGCGGTCTACCACCTTGCATTCTGAACAGATGACGCAAAGACAAAGGGCCTGCTTTCTGGCCGCCGCCATGCTGGCGCCCATCGCCCAGACGGCCCCGGGAGTGACTTGGCCCGCGGCCCTGGTCTTGGGCGGGGTATGCCTGGGCGCCTCCTGGTGCATCGCCCGATACGGCTCACCGCCCGGACCCTTTGTGACGGTTGTGCAGGGCCTTTGGTCCTGTGTGGTGGCGGCCATGGTTCTGAGATGGGTGGACTTTTACTGGCCCAGCAGTCCCACGGCTCACTGGGTTGCGCCGGTGCTGCTGCTCCTTTTGGCCGCCTGGGCCGCCCTCCGGGAGGGAAGAGCCCAGAGGGCCGGCTGTACCCTCATCTGGGCTACGGGGCTGCTTCTGGGCGCGGTCCTGCTCTCCGGGCTCCCGGAGATTTCCTGGGAGGAGCTCAAACCCTCCTGGAAAATGTCCGGGGCGGAGATCGTCCCGATTCTGCTCCTTCCGGCCCTTCTCCGGGGAAGGGGAAACCCGGCAGTCCCCCTTCTGGGATTCACGGCGGCAGCCTGCATCGTCACGGCCGGAGTTCTGTCCTACCCGGTGGCAGCCGCCGCCCAAGCCCCGATCTATGAGCTCAGCCGAAACCTTTCCCTCTTCGGTACAGCCCAGCGCTTCGAGAGCCTGGCCGCCATGGCCATGACCCTGGGCTTTTTCACCGTCCTCAGCTTTCTTCTGACAGCCTCAAATATAGAGAACAAGAGGAAAGCAAGCGTCTTTCTAAGGACCCTGGTCACGGCGGCCATATTCCTGCTGGACGCAGTGCCGGACAGCCGTGTGACTGCCATTGGAAGCCTGGTCACCTACCTCGCTCTGCCGGCCCTGGAGAGCCTGAAAAATTTCTGCCGAAAAAAGGGAAAAGGTGCTTGACAAAAGTGGCAGCATATGGTAATATATGCAAGCTGTCCGCGAGAGCGGGGCAGGCGAGCGAAAAGCCCGGAAAACTCTTAAGAA
>DETX01000021.1:0-120 GCA_002362145.1 Clostridiales bacterium UBA3277 | reverse complement strand
AAAAGCCCGGAAAACTCTTAAGAAACCTTAAAAAAGTTCTTGACAAAGAGAAGTTCCTGTGGTAATATAAGCAAGCTAACCTCCAAGCGGTGAGCACTCTGTATCTTGTAAATTGAATAA
>DETX01000125.1:9134-9465 GCA_002362145.1 Clostridiales bacterium UBA3277 | reverse complement strand
CCGGCAAGGTACAGCTCCGCCGCCCGGCGGGCCACCCGCAGATCAAAGCTGCCGAAGCCCACGATCACGTCGGCCTTCTCCGGCTCCCGGCCCAGCCTCAGATAGTCCCAGAGAACGCTCAGCGGTGTGATAAAGTCCATAATTTTCTCCGTTTTGAAAGGCGGGCCGCCAGGTTTCCCCGGCGGCCCCCAAGATTTTCAGGACGTTCTGATGAAATCAGCAGTACTTCGCGATGGCAGCGTTGATCATGGCGACGCACTCGTCCACAATGGGATAGTCGCTCTCTACCAGCTCCGCCAGAGGTGCCCGGACGCTGCCGCAGTCGGGGCCG
>DETX01000125.1:576-8817 GCA_002362145.1 Clostridiales bacterium UBA3277 | reverse complement strand
ATGACGGCGTACATATTGCCGTGGCCGGAGCACATCTTGTAGATGATCCGGCAGGCCTCGTTCTGCATATCCCGGGCCTTGGCCATATTGCCCTCCAGCAGTTCCCGGCGCATTCCCAGGTACAGCTCCGGCATGGCGCCGTAGGTGCCGCCGATGCCGCCGATGGCGCCCATGGTCAGGCCGCAGATGAGCTGCTCATCGGGACCGTTGAACACGATGGCGCCCTCGTCCCGCCACATCTGGATGTCCTGGGTGGGCATGGAGGAGTTCTTCACGCCGATGCAGCGGGGGTTCTTCAGCATTTCCTTCAGCAGGGGCACGCTGAGGGCGACACCCGCCAGCTGGGGAATGTTATAGATGATGAAGTCGGTGTTGGGCGCGGCGGCGGACATGTCATTCCAGTATTTGGCAATGGCGTAGGGGGGCAGCTTAAAGTAGATGGGGGGAATGGCGGCAACGGCATCCACGCCCAGGCTTTCGGCGTGGGCGGCCAGCTCCTGGGAATCCCTGGTGTTGTTGCAGGCCACGTGGGCGATGATGGTGAGCTTGCCCCGGGCCTCGGCCATGACGTTTTCCAGCACCAGCTTCCGCTCGGCCACGCTCTGATAGATGCACTCGCCGGAGGAGCCGCCGACGTACAAGCCCTTGACGCCCTTTTCCACATAATACCGGGTCAGCTCCCGGACAGCCTGGGGGTTAATCTCCCCCTGGGCATCATAGCAGGCATAGAACGCGGGAATGATGCCCTCATACTTCTTAAAATCTCTCATAAATAAACTCCTTTTGAATGATAATCGGAAGCTCTGAGTAAATTGGCAGGCGCGGATGGCGAAGGATTCTGCCACAGGCGATTTATTCAGAGCATCCTCAAGAATCAGCCCTTCACGGCGCCCATGGTGATGCCCTTGGTGAAGTACTTCTGGAAGATCAGGAACACGATGATAATGGGCACAGAAGCCAGAGCCGTGCCGGCCATCAGCAGGCCCATGTCGATGGAGTTCTCCGACTGCATGGTGGCAATGCCCAGGGAAATCGTGTAGTTGGAGGAGCTTGCCAGCATGACCAACTGCATGAAGTAGTCGTTCCAGGAGTTGATGAAGGTGAAGATGGCCAGCGCGCCGACGCCGGGCTTGATCATGGGGAACATGACGTCGGTGAAGGTGCGCCACTCGGAGGCGCCGTCAATCCGGCAGGCCTCCACCATTTCCGTGGGGATACCCTCGGCGAACTGCTTCATGAGGAACACGCCGAAGGGCCAGCCCACTGTGGGGAAGATTACCGCCCAGAGGGTATCGTACAGATTCAGGGCCGCCATCTCCCGCAGCAGGGGGATGAGGATGACCTGCTTGGGCAGGGCCATGGCACAGACGATCAGGCTGAACAGGAGGGTCTTACCATAGAACCGCTTCTTGGCCAGGGCGTAGCCAGCCATAGCAGCAGTCAGGCAGGTGAGAATCATGGCAGCCACGGCCATGAACACGGTGTTCACCAGCCACCGCACCGCACCGGGCACCGTGGGGCCCGTGATGGAATAGCCAAAGGCCTTCAGGGTAAACAGGGGCGCGGAGCGGAAATTAAAGAGCTTTACATAGTTTCCGCCGGTCCACTCGCTGGGAATCCAGGCGGGCTTGGGGGCATAGATGTCGTTGGCGGTCTTAAAGGAGCCGGTGAGAATCCAGTACAGGGGGAAGAGGAACAGGAGGGCCAGCAGGATCATGATGATGAGGCTCGCCACACGGTAGGCCTTGGAGCTTCCGGAATTCAGTTTCATCTTGCTCCCCCCTTACTTTTCCTTGCCCAGCTTGAACTGGACGGCGGACAATATGCCAATAAAGATGGCCAGAATCACACCCATGGCGTTGGCATAGCCGAAGTGGCCGGCCTTCTCCGTGAGCTTGAACGCGGTGTAGTAGATGTAGTACATGACGGTGTTGGTTCCGGAACCGCCGGAGGTCAGCAGCTGAATCAGAGCGAAGCACTGGAAGGAGTTGATGGTGGTGATGACCAGGATGTACAATGTGGTGGGCATCATCTGGGGCCACTTGATGCGCCAGAATACCTGCACCTGGGTGGCGCCGTCCACCTCGGCGGCCTCCACCAGGGAGTTGTCCACATTCCCCAGGGCGGAGATGTACAATACGATAGGCTGGCCCACGGAGGTGGTGAACAGAATGAGGATAATGCACCACAGGGCATAGCGGGAATCACCCAGCCAGTTAATGTTCTTCTCAATGACACCCAGGCCATCCTTGAGGATGTAGTTGAAAATGCCGTTGTAGTAATCGAACATCCACTTCCAGACCACGGTGACGGCCACGGAGCCGGTGACCACAGGCAGGTAGAAGATGCAGCGGAAGGCGGAGAGGAGCTTGTTGTTCATCTTATAGACGGCGGAGGACACCCACAGGGAGAACAGGCACACCGTGGGGACGCTGACCACCACGATGACGAAGGTGTTCTTAAGCGCCTGGAGGAACGTGGCGTCCTGCCAGAGGTCGATGAAGTTGCGCAGGCCCACAAAGGTGGTGGCGGCGGTCTTGGAGTTCATGGTGGCATTGGTAAAGCTGTAGCCAATGCAGGTGATCATGGGAAAGACCACAAAGCCCAGGAAGAAAACAAGGCTGGGAAGCAAAAACAGGTAGGCAGTCATGGTCTCCCGCCGGGCAAGCACCCGGCTGGCGCTGGATCTCGGTTTCAAGGAAAGCACCCCTTTCAACATTTTATCATCATGGATGCGCACGGCAGATGGAGATACCCGTCCCACGTCCGGCGGAGCCGGACGTGCCATGGGTACCCCCATCGGAAAAACACGCCCCTTCCCCCGCGCAATGCGGGGAAGGGGCGCGCAACCCTTCTATGTCCGATTGACGAATTTCGCTCAGCCAGCGGCAGCGGCATTGGCAACGGCCTCGTGGGCTTCCACGGTGGCAGTCACGTCAGCGCCAGCGCCAATCTCCTGAAGCATGTTCCACCACTCGGTCCGGGCGCCGGCCCAGCCCTTGGTGACCTGGTAGTACTCGCCCAGGTGGGGGATCATGAGGTCGCAGTACTCAACGAGGGTCTCGTTGCTGGGCTTAATCTCCACGCCCTCGGCCATGGACCGGACGGACAGGAAGTTGGAGATCTCAGCAGCCTGCACGGTGTTCTCAGAGTCGCACATATACTTGATGAAGGTCTTGGCGGCAGCGATCCGGCCAGCGTCTCCGTTGTCGAAGATGCCCAGGCCCCAGATGCCGCTGCCCAGCTCGGAGGACTTGCCGTCCTGAGTGGGGAAGCACATGTAGACGATCTCATCGCCGTTCAGGGTCTTGCCAGTGCCGGTGCCGGCACTGTTGGGGTCCAGCTGCTGGGCAGCGTTCCAGCAGTTAACCATCTTCAGGTTGCCCTGATAGAAGTTCTTGATCTCGTCGCTGCCCACCATGGAAGCGTCAAAGTCCACGCCGTCCATCGCGACAAAGTCGGTCAGAGCGTTGATGAGCTCGGGGGTGTTCCAGGTGTAGCCGGAGTAGTCGGCCTTGGTCAGCTTGGTGCCGTAGCGGTTACGCAGGAGCTCACGGGTGCCCTGGTCGCCGCCCTGGCCGCCGCAGTAGATCGCGGTGACAGTGCCGCCGAACTTCTCGTACAGGGCCTTCACGGTGGCGTCATACTGCTCCACGCTCCACAGGCGGGTAGACAGGTCGATGTTGTCGGCAGCGCCGGCTTCCTGAACCGCGGTGTAGTTGACAGCCATGCAGTTGGCGGTGAGGAACATGGGGTACAGATAGACGGAGCCATCCTCGGCGGTGCCAGCCTTCAGAGCGGCCTCGGCGATCTCAGCGCGGTCGGTGTCGTCCAGCATGTCGGCCAGGTTGACCATGTGGCCATTGACGCCCCAGTTAGCAACCAGACGCTCGGGACCTTCCATAACCACGTCAGGAGCCTTGCCAGCGGTGATGGCGGTGTTGACCTTGTCGTCGCCGTCGGCGTAGGCCAGCCATTCGACGTTGACCTTGATGCCGGTCTCAGCGGTGAACTTGTCCACCAGGGGCTTAACCTTGTTCTCGTCGCCCCAGCCGCCTACGGGATAGAGCCAGACAGAGATTTCGGAAGCGGCGGCGGGCTCGGCAGCCTCGGTGGGGGCGGCGTCGTCGGCGGGCTTCTCGGTGGCAGCCGTCGTGGCCTGGGTGGTGGTAGGTTCGGTCTTTTCGACAGAGCAGGCTGCCAGAGACAGAACCATGACCAGGGTCAGCAGAAGGGCAATAAACTTCTTCATTACGTTTCCTCCTAAAA
Source organism: Clostridiales bacterium UBA3277 (assembly GCA_002362145.1). Lineage (GTDB taxonomy): Bacteria > Bacillota > Clostridia > Oscillospirales > Oscillospiraceae > Faecousia. The sequence goes on along the minus strand of DETX01000125.1, from coordinate 4,548 downwards.
AAATTTTTTCTTGATATGCTCACGGCGCCTTCGCCGTAAAAGCCAGAGGGGCATCCTTCTCCTAAGAATTTAGGAGAAGGAAATTGGGCCGGCCCAATTTCGTGAAAATTCAGCTTCCCAGTATTTTGTATTTTTTGCACAATCAAGGAATCTGACTGCGACTCTCTACTCAAGATACTACACAACATTTTTCCGTTTGTCAACCGTTTTCTGAAAATTATTTTCCAAAATTCTGTCGAAATAAAAACCTTTTCCAAAATCACCAAAACGGACCCTTCCAATTTTTGCACAATGACGAAAGTTTCTCCGGCCTCTTGACGGCCTCTCAAAAAATGATATTCTTAGGGTAGATTGGCTCAGAATGTCCAGGCGTTCGCGGCCTTGGTTCACCCCATCGCGGCGCCTTCCAAAAAAATATCAGGAGGTACCTCTTATGAAAAAACACATCGTCTGTCTCGGAGATTCCAATACCCACGGCTACTGCGCCGATCCCGGCGACACCGCCGACCACGGCGACCGCTTTAATGAAAACGAGCGCTGGACCTGCCTGCTGCAAAAGGCGTTGGGGGAGGAGTATCTGGTGCTGGAAGAGGGGCTCTCCGGCCGGACTACGGTCTTTTCCGACCCCCTCCACGAGACCATGTCGGCCCTGGACGTCATCTACTCCGTCCTCATGAGCCATGAGCGGGTGGACCTGCTCATTGTCATGCTGGGCACCAACGACGTCAAGGAGCGGCTGGGCATGAACCCCGCCTGCATCGCCATCGGCCTGGAGCGGCTGCTTCTCAAGGCCATGTCCGTCCCCGCCTGGAAAAACAACACCCCCAACATTCTGGTGGTCTGCCCGCCCCACATCGGCGAGGGTCTCTGGGACGAGCCCATGGGCAAGGGCTGCCCGGAAAAGTCCCGGGTTCTGGCCCAATATTATAAGCCCAAGTGCGACGCCCTGGGGGTCCATTTCCTGGACGCGGAGGGCATCGCCGAGTTTAACCAGGTGGACTTCATGCACCTGACCCGGAAGGGCCACGCAAGCCTCGCCCAGGCCCTGGCGGAGCTGGTCCCCGCCCTGGTATAAGGCTTCACGTTTTTCCGCGCCGGAGGCTTTCCCATCCTTTTCGCCTGCCCAAAGGGGCGGAAATGCGGCACATTCCCCGCCTTTTCCGGCTTCGCGCCGCAAAAAACTCCCCGCGCACAGCGCGGGGAGAGGATCAATCTTCCGTTTTTTCCGGGCTGATCTCCGCCCCGGCCTCCTCCGGCATATAGGGCCGGAACATGGGCTCCAGGAACAGGCTTCCCACCAGGGCCCCCAGGGAGGGCAGGAAGAACAGCGGAAGGATGAAGCGGGTGCACAGGTACACCACCACAGCGTTCCAGGCCCCCAGCAGCAGCGTCCTGGGCAGATTTGCCAGGGACAGGAGCAGCGTGTTTCTCAGCAGGCCCAAAAAGGAATTTTCAAACCGGGACAGCAGGGGAAACAAAACGCCGAGAATCCCCAGGGCCAGGCACCCCAGCACCGCCCCCGCCGCGAAAACAGCCCAGCTGAGGTTTCCCGCCACAGCGGCGTTCCACAGGGCGATGGCACCCTTGCCCGTCAGGAAAATACCCACATAGAAAACCAGGGTGGGCAGGATGCTCTGCTTCCAGTTGTCCTTGTAGACCTGGAGAAAGCGGCTCCAACTGTGCCGGTTCTGCTGCCGGAAGGCCCGGAAGCTGGCGTCATACAGCGCCGCGAAGGAGGCCCCCGCCGTCACCACCGGCACGCAGCCCATCAGAAAGAACAGGCTCAGGAAAATACAGTCGGTGATGTGGGCAAAGGTCAGCATCAGCGAGCTGTCGGGATTCAGGATATTTCGGAACATGAAAGCGCCTCCTTAGATGTCTTGGAGCCATTGTATCACAGCTTTTCCCGTCTGTCACCGACAAAAATCGTTTTCATCTTTCTTTTGGATTGCAATTTATTTTCGAAAATGCTATGATATCCGTGACCGTCGGCAGGCGGCCGGGCATCGAACATAACCTATCAAAATAGGAGGAATACCAAATGGATCGTCAAAAAATGCTTAAAGAACGTCAGTGGATTCAGTCTCAGCTCCAGGGCGTCGCCGACTTCTGGCTGAAAAACGGCATGGACAAGGAACACGGCGGCATCTACACCTGCCTGGACCGGAAGGGCAAGATCTACTCCACCGACAAGAGCGTGTGGATGCAGGGCCGCTGCGGCTGGACCTACGCCTACCTGTGCCATGTCTACGGCGTGCGCCAGGAGTGGCTGGAGGCCTCCAAGAGCTGCCTGGACTTCCTGGAGGACCACTGCATCAACCATAACGCCGGCGGGCGGCTGTACTTCACCGTCACCGGGGACGGCAAGCCCCTGCGCCAGCGCCGCTACTGCTTCAGCGAGGCCTTCTACTGCATCGCCAACGCCGAATATTACGGCATCACCGGAGAAAAGGAGCATCTGCTCCGTGCCCGCCGGGCCTATGATCTGTACTGGGACTTAAACCACGGCATGCCCGACCCCACCGGCATGGGTCCCAAGACCATCCCCGAGACCCGCACCGGCCGGGCCCTGGGCATTCCCATGATCATTCTCAACGTCACCGGCGTGATGAAGCGGGTAGACCCGGAGAACGCCGCCCTCTATGATGAGCGGGCCAAGGAGTGCATCCACGACATTTTCGCCTACCATGTCAAGCCCGACCTCAAGTGCACCCTGGAAAACGTGGCTCCCGACGGCACCCCCCGCCTGGACATCACCGAGGGTCGGATGGTCAACCCCGGCCACGACATCGAGTGCTCCTGGTTCCTCATGGACTACGCCAATGAGACCGGCGACCAGCAGCTCCACGAAAAGGCCATCCATGTCTTTGACATGGCCTTCTCCATGGGCTGGGATCAAGAGTACGGCGGCATCCTCTACTTCATGGACTGCCTGGGCAATCCTCCCGAGGCCTATGAGCACGACATGAAGCTGTGGTGGCCCCACAACGAGGCCCTCATCGCCTCCCTCATGATCTACCGGGACACCCGGGACGAAAAGTATCTGGATATCTTCTATCAGATTCTCGATTACTGCAAGGCCCACTTTGCCGACGAGTACGGCGAGTGGTACGGCTATCTCCGCCGGGACGGTCTGCCCACCCAGCCGGCCTGCAAGGGTTCCACCTTCAAGGGTCCCTTCCATGTCCCCCGCTGCCTGATTCTGGTGGACCAGATGATGGGCCAGCTTTTAAGCGAATAAGCCAACCTGCCCGGGGCGGCGGACCGCCCCGGGCATTTCCAAAACGCCGCCGAACCACCCGGTGATTATCTATGCGAAAGGGGCCAACCCATGGAGGAGCAGAACATTTTAGAGCGCATTCACGCTTCTTACTACCATCTCACCGCCGCGGAGCGGAAGGTGGCGGACTATGTCCTGGGCAACCACGACCAGGTCCAGTTCATGTCTATCACCCAGCTGGCCGACGAGTGCGGCACCGCCGAGGCCACCGTCTCCCGATTCTGCCGGAGCCTCAAGCTCAAGGGCTTCAACGCCTTTAAGATCGAAATTGCCAAGTATTCCGCCGCCGCTGCCCAGCAGCCTAGAGATCAGGACCCGGACACCATCCAGGGCCGCTGCGCCAAGGCCGGGCAGCTCTCCGCCGACGCCATCCGCCAAACCGTGGAGCTGGCGGAGCCGGAAAAGCTCCTTCGGGCGGTGGAATTTTTTGAGGATGCCCCCCGGATTCTGTGCATGGGCTCCGGCGGGAGCATGATCGTGGCCCAGGAGTGCTGCCACCTGTTTTCCACGGTGACCGGGAAGTTTTTCCCCGTCACCGACGCCCACAGCCAGCTCTCCGCTGTCGCCACCATGGACCAGCGGGACGTCATTGTCCTCTTCTCCTATTCCGGCGCCACCACCAGCGGCCTGCAGGTGCTGCAGCTTGCCCGGGAGCGGCGGGTCCGCACGGTGCTGGTGACCCGGTTCCACAA
>DETX01000125.1:0-305 GCA_002362145.1 Clostridiales bacterium UBA3277 | reverse complement strand
GGTGCTGGTGACCCGGTTCCACAAGTCCCCGGCGGCCAAGCTGGCCACTGTGACATTGCGCTGCGGGTCCAACGAGGGGCCCTTCCAGGCCGGGTCCATCCCCGCCAAGGTGGCCCAGCTTCTGGTCATGGACCTGCTCTACCAGGAGTACTGCCACCGAAACCGGGAGGCCGTAGAGGAAAACATCCGCCGGGTGGCCTCCGCCCTGGCCGGGCAGCACGTGTAACGCTGTCCAGTGGGACCCTTTGCCTCACATGATTCATTACGACACAAAAGCGCCGCCCTGCCGGGCGGCGCTTAGCTTG
>DETX01000038.1 GCA_002362145.1 Clostridiales bacterium UBA3277 | reverse complement strand
GAAGGTGAATTGCCCCGCAGGGGCAAGAGAAGCCACCCTGGGGTGTCCCCAAAGGAGAAGGCTTGGGGCAATGCCCAGCTCCCTTTCCGCAAGGGAGCCTGGGTGTTTCCGCGTTTTGCAATCAGCTCTGGTCCGGCTTTTTCTCCGCGTTCAGCTCGTCCACCACAATGTCCGGGTAGGGGTTGCAGATGACGGTGCGGTAGCTGTGGTAGATCACCATGCCGGGCTTGCCGCTGGGGACCTTTTTCACCTGCTTCACCACCGTCACGTCCACCGGCAGGTTCTGGCCGCCGCCGGCCTCGGAGTAGTAGGCCGCCAGCTGGGAGGCCTGGGTCACCGTGTCGTCCGGGGGGCGGGTTCCGCCGCAGGAAATGATGACGTGGGCCCCGTGGACCTTGGAGGCGTGGCACCAGATGTCGTCCTTCCTCGCCAGGCGGAAGGTCAGCTCGTCATTCTGCCGGTTGTTTCTTCCCACATAGATGGGATAGCCGTCGGTGGAGACAAAGCGCAACGGCGCCAGCTTTCCCGTTTTGGGACGCCTGCGGGCCGTGTCCGGGCGGAGATAGCCTCCGTCCTGGAGCTCCTGGCGGACTTCCTCCAGCTCCGCCTCCGTGGCCGCCCGGTTCAGCTCCTCCAGCACGCTTTGCAGGTAGCCGAGCTCCCCTCGGCCCAGCTCCAGCTGGTGGGTCAGCTCCTTTTCGGCGGTTTTCATCCGGGCGTAGTCCTTGTAGTATTTGGCGGCGTTCTGCTGGGGGGAGAGGATGGGGCTTAAGGGGATGTCCACCGGGGCCATGGCTTCATCGTAGAAGTCCTCGCAGGTGACGCTTCTTTGGCCCTTGACAATGCGGTGCAGGTTCGCCGTGAGGATATCCCCCAGCTGCCGCAGCCGCTCCCGGTCGTAGGTCGCCGCCAGCTCCTTTTCCTGGATGGCCAGCTTTTTGGTGAGCCGGGCGATCTGGTTCTGGACGGTCTTGCGGACGGCCTGGCTTTTTTGGCGCATGGCGTCCCGCCGGTCCCGGAGGGTGTAATACCCGTCCAGCAGCGCGCCGAAGCTCTCCGAGCGCTGGCAGGGGCCGTACTGCCGGATGGGGCAGAAGGCAAACTGCCTGGGCGTTCCGTCGGCCTGGGTGCAGAACCAGGGAGCCGGATGGAAAATGTGCTCCCGGAAAAACAGGCCCAGCTTTTCCGCCACGGCGGCGCGCTCACAGCCCTCCACCCGGGCGTCCACCGCCCCGGCGGCATACAGCGCCGCCTCCCGGCACACCAGCGGGGACAATCCCCCCAGGCTGTCCATCAGCCGGTCCGCCAGCACATCCGCCCCGGGCCCCTCCAGAATCGCCCGGTAGTCCACGTCCTCCCGGGGGTCCAGCTTTTCCACCGGCAGGGGCTTCTGGTAGTTGAGCCCCGGCAGCGCCGGACGCCGGGCGCTCTCGTCCAGACCCACCCGCCGCAGGCAGTCCAGAATCCGGCCCTCCTGGCTCAGCAGGTACAGATTGCAGGTCCGGCCCATGAGCTCCGCCGCCAGAATCTTCCGGACGGGAAAGCCCATCTCGTCGGTGCACTCAAAGGTGAAGTAGGCCGCCCGCTCCATGGGCAGCTGGGAGATTTCTGTGAGCCTGCCCCCCAGCAGGTGCTTGCGCAGGAGCATACAGAACATGGGCGGCTCCGCCGGGTTTTCCGGGGAGGCGGTGGTGAGATGGAGCCGGGGGGCGGTGGGATTCGCGGCGAAGAGCAGCTTCTCCCGGCTCTCCCGGCCCCGGATGAGCAGAATCAAAGTGTCCCGGCTGGGCTGGTAAATCTTGTCAACCCGTCCGCCCAGGCACCGCTCCCGGACCTCCGAAAGCACGGCGGACAGAAAAAAGGCGTCAAAGGCCATGGTTTTTCTCCTTCCCGGATCGCTCCGTCCCTTCCTGTGCCGCGGGGCCCGCCGCGAAACCAGGCAGGCCCTTCCCGGCTGCCCCGAAGGGGCGGGGGAACGGCACGTTCTTAGAAAATATACTCCATTCCAATTTTCTGGGGCTGAAGGCCGCATTTTTTGTAAAAGGCCAGGGCCCGGTCGTTGCCCCACCAGACGTTCAGCGTGACGGCGTCGCAGCGAAGCTCCCGGGCCAGCGCCACCGCCCGGTCATAGAGGGCCTTCGCCACACCCCGGCCCCTCTGATTTTCGTCCACGCACAGATCGTCAATGTAGAGGACCCTCCGGTCCATCATCACCGGGTCGTCCCGGGTCTCCCGGAGGATGCAGAAGGCGTAGCCCAGAAGCGCCTCCCCCTCCACCGCCGCCAGAATCGGCCGATTGGGATCGGCCAGCAGTTTTTTCAGGGCGGCCTCGTCGTACTTCTGGGCCCCGGCCCGGACGAGGTCCGGCCGGATGGCGTGGTGCACCTCCCCCACCTGCCGGAGCAGGTCGATCATGCCGGGGATGTCTCCCTCCCCCGCGAAACGAATGTCCATTGTGAATTCCCTCTTTCTGAATTTGCCTCATTGTACCACAGTTTTCCCAAAACGTAAAGCCGGGGGTTGAGAAAAGGAGAAAAAACTGCTATGATACCCCCGGAAGGTGAATGCCATGACTTATGAAAACTGCACCCTCTGCCCCAGAGCCTGCGGGGTGGACCGGTCAAAGGGAGACGTGGGCTTCTGCCGGTGCCCGGATGGGGCCCTGGTGGCAAAAAGCATGCTCCATATGTGGGAGGAGCCGGTCCTTGCCGGGGCCGGGGGCAGCGGCGCGGTGTTTTTCGGCGGCTGCACCCTGGGCTGCAAGTTCTGCCAGAACGCCGCCATCAGCGCCGGGCCCCGGGGCACGGCCATGGACAGCCATCAGCTTCGGCGGCTTTTTGAAAGCCTCATCGCCCAGGGGGCGGAGAACATCGACCTGGTGACCCCCACTCAGTTTCTTCCCACCATCCTCCCGGCCCTGACGCCGAAGCTGGGCGTTCCCGTGGTCTACAACTGCGGCGGCTACGAGCGGGTGGAGACCCTCCGGGAGCTGGCGGGGCACATCGACATCTATCTGCCGGATCTGAAATATGCCGACAGCGCCCTCTCCGGGGTTCTCTCCGGCGCGCCGGACTATTTCCCCACAGCCGCGGCGGCCATCCGGGAGATGGTCCGCCAGACGGGCCCGGTGCGCTGGGCCGGGGAAAAGGTGGTCCGGGGCACCGTCATCCGCCATCTCATCCTGCCGGGCTGTGTGGAAAATTCCCTGCGGGTTTTAGACTGGATTGGGGAGAATTTCGCTCCCGGGGAGGTGCTGGTGAGCCTCATGCGGCAGTACACCCCCATGGGAGGCCTGAGCGCCCCCTTTGACCGGCCCATCACCCAGGAGGAATTTGAGGCGGTGCTCAGCTGGATGTACCTCAACGATCTTGAGGGCTTTACCCAGGAGGCCGGGGCGGCGGACCGGGGCTTCATTCCCGATTTTTAGCGCTTGACCCGGAGATATGTTTGTGCTAGAATAGGATGCTAGATAGGTGTAATATCCACATCTAAAATTTCAACGAAATGGAGATGCGAATCATGGAGAGAATCAAGACCCTGGAGACCCGCGATCTGTGCCAGAGCGCCAAGAACGGCGGCTGCGGCGAGTGCCAGACCTCCTGCCAGTCTGCCTGCAAGACCAGCTGCGGCGTGGCCAACCAGACCTGCGAGAAGAAGTAACTCTAACGATAGAAGAAAGTGCCGCGCCGTTGCTGCGGCACTTTTTTCGGCCCGGCGGGGCCATCCCCCGCCGCCATACGCCCACACAGGGCCCGGGCGAAATTTCCCCAGGGCCTTTTCCATATCAGAAAAAGAGGAATACCCATGGTTCATCAGTACAAATTAAACGGTTACAACATCGTTCTGGACACCTGCTCCGGCTCCGTCCACGTGGTGGACGAGGTGGCCTACGACATGATCGCCCGCTACCCTGAATGGGACCGGGAGCGGATCATCGCGGAGATGCTCACAAAATACGCCTCCCGTCCCGACGTGACGAGAGAGGACTTAGAAATCTGCTACGCCGACATCCAGAGCCTTGTAACGAGCGGCAAGCTCTACACCCCTGACACCTACGCCCCTCAGGCCGGAACCTTCAAGGCCCGGTCCGGCAACGTCATCAAGGCCCTGTGTCTCCACGTGGCCCACACCTGCAACTTAAATTGCAGCTACTGCTTCGCCAGCCAGGGAAAGTACCATGGCCAGCGGGCCCTTATGTCCTTCGAGGTGGGCAAGCGGGCTCTGGACTTTCTGGTGGAGAACTCCGGCTCCCGGCACAACCTGGAGGTGGACTTCTTCGGCGGCGAGCCGCTGATGAACTGGCAGGTGGTGAAGGACCTGGTGGCCTACGCCCGGTCCATCGAGAAGGAGAAGGGCAAAAATTTCCGCTTCACCCTGACCACCAACGGCGTCCTCATCGACGACGACGTCATCGATTTCTGCAACAAGGAAATGAGCAACGTGGTGCTGAGCCTGGACGGCCGGAAGGAAATCCACGACGCCACCCGGGTGGACTACGCCGGTCACGGCAGCTACGACAAGATCGTGCCCAAGTTCCAGAAGCTGGTGGCCGCCCGGGGAGAGAAGAGTTACTATATGCGGGGCACCTTCACCCACCGCAACCCGGACTTTACGAAGGACGTGTTCCACATGGCGGATCTGGGCTTTCAAGAGCTCAGCATGGAGCCGGTGGTCTGCGCCCCCGACGACCCCATGGCTCTCACCCCAGAGGATCTGACCATCGTCAAGGAGCAGTACGAAATTCTGGCAAAGGAAATGATCAAGAGAAATCGGGAGGGCCGGGGCTTTACCTTCTACCACTACATGATCGACCTGACCCGGGGGCCCTGCGTCTACAAGCGCATCTCCGGCTGCGGCTCGGGAACGGAGTACATGGCCGTGACCCCCTGGGGCGATCTGTACCCCTGCCACCAGTTCGTGGGCGAGGAGGCCTACAAGCTGGGCGACATCTGGCAGGGCGTCACCAACGAGGCCCTGCGGGAGGAGTTCCGCAGCTGCAACGCCTACGCCCGGCCCGAGTGCGCCGACTGCTGGGCCAAGCTCTACTGCTCCGGCGGCTGCGCCGCCAACGCCTACCACGCCACCGGCTCCATCCGGGGCGTCTATGCGCCCGGCTGTGAGCTCTTCAAAAAGCGCATCGAGTGCGCCATCATGATCAAGGCCGCCGAGGACCAGGGATGATGGACACCCCCATCTATGATTTTATCGAGGCGTACCGGGGCTCTGCCCCGGTGCGTCTGCATATGCCCGGCCACAAGGGGCGCCTCTTTCTGGGCTGCGAGGACCGGGACATCACCGAGGTCCCGGGGGCCGACGCCCTGTACGAGGCCGACGGCATCATCGCCCGAAGTGAAGAAAACGCCGCCGCCCTCTTCGGCGCCGGCCGGACGGTCTTTTCCACCGAGGGGTCCAGCCAGTGCATCCGGGCCATGGTATACCTGGCGGTGAGCCGGGAAAAATCCGGCCGGCAGCCCTATCTCCTGGCCGCCCGGAACGCCCACAAGGCCTTTCTCTACGCCCTGGCCCTGTGCGATGCCGATGTCCGCTGGCTCTATCCCGCCGCTTCCGGTTCTCTGTGCTCCTGCCCCGTCACGGCGGAGGAGGTGGAGGCGGCCCTAAACGCTGCCGAATATCCTCCGGCGGCGGTGTATCTGACCTCTCCGGACTATCTGGGCTGGGAAAATCCCATCGGGGACATCGCCCGGGTCTGCCACAAGTACGGCGTGCCCCTGCTGGTGGACAACGCCCACGGGGCCTATCTCCACTTCCTGCCGGAAAAGCGCCACCCCATGGACCTGGGGGCGGATTTGTGCTGCGACTCCGCCCACAAAACCCTGCCGGTGCTCACCGGGGGGGCCTATCTCCACGTGGGAAAGGACGCCCCCAGGGACCTGGCGGACCGGGCCAAGCAGGCCATGGCCCTCTTCGGCTCCACCAGTCCCTCTTATCTCATCCTCGCCTCCCTGGACCTTTGCAACCGGTATCTCGACCAGGGCTACGCCGCCCGGCTCCGGGACACCGCCGCCCTGGCGGCAGATACGAAGGCCCGGCTGGTGGAAAACGGCTGGTCCCTCTTCCCCGCGGAGCCTCTGAAAATCACCATTCTGGCAACCCGCCGCCGGTCGGGGGAGGATTTGGCCGCCCTGCTGCGAAAAAGCAGCATCCAATGCGAATACGCGGACCGGGAGCATCTGGTGCTCATGGTCTCCACGGAGACCACCCAGGCGGATCTGGACGCCCTCATGGACGCCCTGGGGAAAAATACGGACGCCCCCGCCGAGGGCCTGCCCCTGCCCCGTTTGGGCGGGGAGGCGGTGCTGACCCCCAGGGAGGCCGTCTTTGCCCCCCAGAAAAGGCTGCCAGTGGAGGAGGCCCTGGGCCGGATCTGCGCCGCCCCCACCGTGGGCTGCCCCCCGGCCATCCCCATCGCCGTCTCCGGCGAACGAATCGGAGAAGCGGAAATTTCTCTCTTCCGGCGCTACGGCATCGATACCGTGGCGGTGGTGGAGGAATAACCGAAAAACAGCAAAGGTCCCCGGCGCTGAAACGCCGGGGACCTGTTTCTTTAATCGGGGCTCGTCGAAAATTCCGAGGGGCTTATATACTTGCTGGGACTGGAGGCGAAGCCGCCGCCTTCCCGGGCGGTCAGGTAGAGCCTTTCCTCCCCGTCCTCCAGAAGGACGTAGCAGACCCCGTTTTCAAACTTGTCGGTGATGTCCAGGACCTGATTTTTCCAGGAAATCATCGTCCTGCCCTCCTGGGTGTACATCTGGGGGCTGTTCAGCTCCTCCATGAGCTCCTCCTCGGTGAGGGGGCGCGCCGTGCCGTCATCCTCAAAGGCCACACCGCCGCCGCCAAATTCCTTTTCCTGGCCGTTTTCGTCCAGATAGCTGCCCTCGTAGCTGCCGGAGCCGTCAAAGGTGATGGCGGCTTGGGTCATCTCCCCGTGGAGCCAGATCTGGACCGTCCGCTGGATGCCGCCCAGATCGGCGGCGTAGGCGGTGGCCGCCCCGCCGAAGAGCAGCACACAGGCCGCCGCAATGGCCGCCACCCGGCTTAATACCCGCTTCTGACTTATTTTTTTCATATGCAATGCCTCCAAAGAGAAATCGTCGGAGATCGGGATGGCGGCAAACGCCTGCTTGTACCGGTCACGATTCGTCATCTTCCCATACCTCCTTTAGTTGGGTCCGCAGGACGGCCCGGCCCCGGGAGAGCCTGGTCTTGACAGCCTCCGGGCGGAGCTTTAAAATTCCGGCGATTTCCTTCACGGAGTAGTCCTCATAATAATACAGGTGGATCACAATCCGATAGCTTTTCGGAAGGTTCATCACCGCCCCAAACACCTCCGAGGCCTCCTCCGTCTCAAAGCTCAGCGTCTCCACGTATTCCTCCAATGGCACCGTCCGGAACAGGGACCGGCGCTTATTTTTGGCCTTGTTGATGGCCATCCGGAGAAGCCACGCCCGCAGGTGCTCCTCCGACTGAAAATCGCGATTGCAGGTCATGTACGCGACCAGGGTGTCCTGGACCACGTCCTCCGCGTCCTGGACATTCCGGCACACGCTGAATGCCGCCGCATAGAGATTTTTGAGGTAAGTCTTTGCCAGGACCTCTGCCGGTGGTTTCATATGTCCGCTCCTTTTTGCCGGGGAGACACGGGAGTGCGCCCTCCCGCCCCGTCCTGCCGTTTGTTTGCAGGCCCTGAAGAAATCCCGGGGCTGTCCGGTTTTCTAAGGGCCTTCTTTGAAAAGCCTTTTCATCTATCATACACCCGGGGCAGGCAAAAGGTTACAATCTTCCGAAAAAAAGATTCCGCCATTCCGGCGGAACCCTTACTTCATAAACTTATCGATGGCCTGGCACAGATCGTCGATGGCCTCTTCGTCCCCTGCGGCCACCGCGTCCACCATGCAGTGGCGCATATGGTCCTTGAGGATAACCTTGCCGGTGCTGTCCAGGGCCGAACGCACCGCCGCCAGCTGAATGAGGACCTCCGAGCAGTCATAGCCCTCCTCCACCATCCGCCGGACCTTCTCTAAGTGGCCGATGGCCCGGGACAGCCGGTTCAGGACGGCCTTCTGGTTCTCGTGGACATGGCCGTGGGAATGGGGGATGCCATGGGCATGGTAGTAGGCATGGTCATGGTCATGGTCATGGTCGTGATCGTGATTGTGTTCGTGGTCGTGATCATGTTCGTGTTCTTGCTCAGGATCGTGGGTATGGGCCTCGGACATGGAAGGGCCTCCTTTCGGCGGGATATGGGCTATTATACCCTTTTTCCCCGGTTTTCGCAAGCCCCACCGGGGGATTTTGAGGAAAATAAATGCTTTGACATTGCCGCCGCCGGTGGTATAATAGGAAAGCAAAGAAAAGGAGGCTTTTTATGGATGCTGAACACAGCGCCGGATGTTCCGGCTCCTGCTCCGGCTGCGCCACCCCCTGCGAGCACACCCCCATGGAGGAGCTCACCGCTCTGATGAAATACATGGCCGGCGGCAATGCCGTCCAGATCAGAAAGCTCACGCAGCTGGCCGCCCTTCTGGAGCAGCAGGGCAACCGCACCGCCTACGACCAGGTCATGGCGGCGGTATCAGATTTTGAAAAGGGCTGCCTGCGGCTGAACGTGGTCCTGGCCAGCCTGAAATGAACAACGCAACGCAAGGAGGAAAATCACCATGTGTCTTTCTACCGTATACAAAAACCAGATGACCCCCGAGGCCGTCATGATGAAAAACGTCATGACCATCGAATGCCGGGACGGCATGGTCATCCTCACCGACCTGATGGAGCGCCAGATGGCCATTGAGGGCACCCTGGAAAAGGCCAACCTGGTGGAGGGCTTCGCCATCGTCAAGGAGGCCGCGGTCCAGTAAGCTACCCGTTTCCGGCCCGCAAAAACCGAAAAGTCCTCCGTATGGGTTTCCATACGGAGGACTTTTTTCATATTTCTACAGCTCGTACTCCCGGACCACCTGGGTGGGGCCTTCCAGCAGAAGCCGCTCTACTTTCCCGTCCTTTCCCGACACGGTGACGGACAGATCTCCCCCCCGGTTGTGGGCGGTGAGCCGCCCCTGGGGCAGGCGGCCCGTCAGCCACAGTACCACGGCCGTGGAGCCGCAGCCTGTGCCGCAGGCCAGGGTGTAGTCCTCCACACCCCGCTCAAAGGTCAAAATCCGGATCTCTCCCGGGGCTAGCTCCTGGAAGAAATTCACGTTGGCCCCCTTGGGGAAGGCCGGGTCGTGGCGCAGGGCCTGGAGGGTTTCTTTCAGCTTCTCCTGGTCGCCCCACAGATCTCCCCGGTATTCCGCCACGGCGTGGGGGACGCCGGGGTTTCCCAGCTCCACGTAGGCGGCGTTTTCCTTCCGGTGCAGGTCCAGCACCCCGGGGGTGTTGAGCCGAATCCGATACCGGTTTTCGTCCAGACGCCAGCCGGGAACCAGCCCGGCGTCGGTCTCCACGGTCATGGTCTCCCCGGCGATGCCGTGGTCAAAGGCGTACCGGCAGATGCACCGGGCGCCGTTGCCGCACATCTCCCCCCGGGAGCCGTCGGCGTTGTAGAAGTGGAGGCGGAAGTCCGCCGTCTGGGAATAATCCACCGCCATGAAGCCGTCGGCATGGGTAATTTTACATAACTTCACCGCCAGACGGGGAAAATCCAGCTTCCGGCCCCGGGCGTCCAGGACCATAAAGTCGTTGCCCGCGCCGTTCATATAGGTCACATTCATAGAAAAACCTCAGTGCAGGGTGCTCTCGATGTTGTAAAGCCCCGGGCCCTTGCCCAGCATGAACCGGGCAGCCTCCACCGCCCCGTCGGCGAACATCTCCCGGGACACGGCCTCGTGCTTTAATGTCAGAATCTGGGAGCCGGTGTGGATCACCACCTCGTGGATGCCCACCACGGAGCCCAGGCGCAGGGAGGCGATGCCGATTTCGTCCTTGCCGCGCTTCCCCTCCCCCGCCCGGCCGCAGTGGGCCACGGCCTGGGGCCGGACCTCCTGGATGGCGGAGAAGATCATCTTCGCCGTGCCGCTGGGGGCGTCCACCTTCCGGTTGTGGTGCGTTTCCACAATCTCAATGTCCGCGTCGGGGAAATAGCCGGCGGCCTCCTTGGCAAGGCGGCACAGCACCGCGATTCCCAGGCTCATGTTTCCGGAAAAGAAAACGGGCATTTCCCTCGCCGCCTGATGGATGAGGTCAAGCTCCCCGGCGGTATGGCCGGTGGTGCCGATGACGGCGGCGGCCCCGATCTTTTTGGCGTAGGCCAGAACGGCGGAGACGGCGGTGTGGTGGGAAAAGTCGATGACCACATCCGCCTTCACTTCCCCCAGGTCCTCAAAGGTCCTGGGCACGCCGTTTCCCCCGTCGGCGCTGACCCGGCCGACTACGGCTTCCCCCAGCTTCTGGCACAGCAGCTTTCCCATGGCGCCGTTGGCGCCGCAGATTACCGCTCTCATACCCGCACCCCCAGCTGACGCATCTTTTCAAAGAGCACCGCCCGGTGGTCATCCTCCATGGGCGTCAGGGGCAGGCGGATGTGCTCCTGGCCGAAGCCCATGGCGGAGACGGCGGCCTTGGCAGGGATGGGGTTGACCTCGCTGAACAACGCGTTAATCAGGCCCATGAACCGGCACTGCATCCCGGCGGCGGTCTTGAAGTCCCCCCGGAGGCAGGCGTCGGTCATCTCCACGCACTCCTTAGGAATGACGTTGCTCAGCACGCTGATGGTGCCCGCCGCGCCCATGGCCATCATGGGCACCGTCAGGGCGTCCTCGCCGGAGTAGATGTCGATCTTGTCGCCGCAGAGGGTCTGAATCTCGATCATCTGGGCAACGTTGCCGGTGGCCTCCTTCACGGCCACAATGTTGGGATGCTCCGCCAGCACCGCCACGGTGCCGGGCAGCAGATTCACCCCGGTGCGGCCGGGGACATTGTAGAGAATCACCGGCACGGAGGAGGCGTCGGCAATGGTGGTGAAGAACTTGATAAGGCCGTTCTGGGTGGCCTTATTGTAGTAGGGCGTCACCACCAGCACGGCGTCAGCCCCGGCCTGGCAGGCTCTGCAGGTATTGCTCAGCACGTGGTCTGTATTGTTGGTGCCGGTACCGGCGATGACGGGCACCCGGCCCGCCACCCGCTCCACGGTGAAGCGGATGACCTTCTCCTGGTCCTCGTATTCGATGGTGGCGTTTTCGCCGGTGGTGCCCATGACCACCAAGGCGTTGATGCCGCTTTCAATCTGGAAGTCGATAAAGCGGCCCATGGCCTCATAGTCGATGCCGTCGGCGGTCATGGGGGTGACCAGCGCGGTGGCCATGCCGGTAAACACTGTGCTTTTCATTGGTATTTCTCCTTTATGGGTGGTTCTTTCTATTTTGGGATACCGCGTCGGGATTTAGTCCTGAAAGCGGTTAAAAAATTCGTAAATGGGGGTCAGCTTTTCCAAAAAGTCCGCCACCTCGTCCTTAAGCTCCGGGCCGAACAGCTCCGGCCCCGGGGCGATGGCGCGGGTGCAGCAGATCTGGTTGTGCCAGCTGAAGAAGCGGTCCAGGCTGGGGTCCTCCGCCTTTTTGGGCTTTTTGTAGGGGTTTGCCTGGATGGGCATTCCCACCGCCGCCTCCGTGGCGGAAATCAGCTCCAGGAAGGGTCTGGGATTTGCCGCCAGCTCCCGGCGGAACCGCTCCATGACGGCGGCCTTGGGGCTCCAGTAGCAGAAGCCGTACTCCGCCCCCTCGGGATTGATTTCAAAGTACAAAAAGGGATGGTCCATCCACTCCTCCGCCTCCCGGCGGATGCACAGCCACAGCCCCTCCTTGTAGGGGTCCGGGTGGTGCCGCCGGGCGTCCCGGTAGATGCGGCTGACCTTCAAAATATTGCCGCTGCCCTGGGCGAAGGGGGTGAACAGCTCCGCCCCCAGGGCCTTCATGGGCTCATACAGGTATGTCACATACTGCTGCTTGTGCTGGGCGAACCACTCCCGGTTGTTGTTCATGCGGATGCCCCAGAGGAAATCCACGGTCTCCGGTGAAAAACCGGTAAACATAACATTACCTTCCTTATTCATAGGGTCACGTCTCCCCAGGGGTGCTCCCGCTTGGGAGGACGGGTCTTGTAGATCAGCTGGCAGAACTCCCGGGGCTTATAATCCCCCTCCTCCGTTTCGAAGGAGTGCCGCTCGTAGGCGTTTAAGACCTTTGTGTCATTGTATATCAGCTCCCGGGGCACATTGGTGCCGTAGGACATATGGACATGGCCGTGGACTAAGTACTTGGGACTGTATTTGTCCATCAGCTCCCGCAGGGCCTCAAAGCCCCAGTGGGCCGGGTCCTCGTCGTCCCCCAGGTCCTTGGGGGCGGCGTGGGTGACCACGATGTCCACGCCCCCCGCCCGCCAGAGCTGGTAGCGGAGACGGGAAATCCGCTTTCGCATCTCCTCGTCGGAATACTGGTGGGGGCCCGGCCGGTATCTCCGGCAGCCTCCCAGGCCCAGGATGCGGACCCCGTTGTAGGTCACAAGATGGCCGTCGATGTTGTCGCAGCCCTCGGGGGGACGGTTTTGGTAGTGACCGTCGTGGTTGCCGTGGACATAGAGCAGGGGGCACCGGGCCATGGTCACAAGAAAGCTCAGATAGTCGGATTTCAGGTCCCCGCAGGAGAGGATGAGATCATAGCCCTGGAGCCGCCCGGGCATATAGTAATCCCAAAGCGCGGGGCATTCCTCATCGGATACGGTCAGGATCTTCAATTGCCCCAGCCTCCTTTTCCGGCGGGACGGTGTCCCGGTAGATGCCCAGCTCCCGCACCATGTTCTGGGAGATGGGGAGGATTTCCTCAAAGACGGGAATTTCTCCCACCACGTTGCCGCAGAGCCAGTTCATGTGAAGGATTTCCTCGGCGGTAAAACTGCGGGAGCCGTCGTTTTTCACCGTGCCGTCCTGGGCCACGATCCGGCGGAAGAATGGGTCCACCGTGCCGTTTTCCAGGCCCCGGCGCAGAATCTGGGCCATCTGCCGCAGGCCCTCGGGGAGCTTGTCAGAGAGGTTGATGCCGATGACCCCGCTGTCCATGCCCAGCCAGTAGTTGAGGGCCATGGGAGAGCTCTTCTCCTTCTTCCAGCCTCCGGCCAGGATGCTGCGGATGGTGAATTCGTAGAAGGAGCCCCAGGACCAGATGGGGGATGCCAGGGAAATCATCTCCCCCCGGTCGTCCATAAGGTAGGTGCCGTAGTTGCAGAAATCCAAATACATTTTCGACTGGGTGGGCGCGTCCCGGTTGGAGATGACCCGGATGCCGTCGGCGAAGAAGTCCGCCTGGGGTGTCCCCGCCACGCAGGACCAGCGCAGCTCGATCTGGGCCCGGGGGTTGGTCAGCAGGGCGCCCAGGGCGAAGGCGTTGATGGAGGCGGGCACACCGAAAATGGGATAGGAGGCGATATAGCCAATGCGGTCGGTTCCCGCCATGGCGCCGGCGATGGCGCCGGTGATGAATTTGGCCTCATAAATTCTTCCGTAATAGGTCCGGATGGAGGCGTAGGGCTGGTCCACGGAGCAGTTGAGGAAGCGGACCTTGGGGTACTTCACCGCCGCCCGCAAAGTGGCCTTGCTCAGGGGCGGCGCGGTGGTGAACACCACCTGGGCCCCCTCGGCCACGGCCTGCTCAATGAGAGCGTCCGCAAGCTGGGCGTCCCGGGCGCCAAAGTAGCTTTTGATCACCAGATCGTCTCCGAATACCTTCTCCAAGTGCCGCCGACCGTCCTCGTGGCCCATGACCCAGGCGCTTTCCCCGGGCTCCAGCTGGTGGACGAAGGCCACATGGAGCTGGTCGAAGCCGGTGATGAGCCGGTCGATGAGGCTGCCCTTGGTGGCGTCCTCCGCCTTGGTCTCCACCTTCACCGCGTCCTCCTTGGCCCCCGTGACCATGTCCGCCCAGAGGGCCGCCACGCTCTTTTCCAGCATGGGCGCGGTCATTTTTCCCAGGTCCTGATAGGGGTAGATTTCCAGCCACAGCAGCAGCGCCTCCTCCGGCAGGATCTCGGTGTCCCGGGGGCTTACGGCGCAGAAGGCGGCCCGGAAATAGTGGAAGTAGGCGTTAAAATTCCGCCGTTCCTCCTCGGTCCAGGTATCGCCGGGTTGCTTACCCAGCTTCGCCAGGAGCTTGGCGTAATCTCCGGGCCGACGGAACTGGACGCAGTAGAGCCTGGAGGCCTTATAAAACTCAATAAACTCGTAGTAGGCCTTAATCCGGGGTTCCTCCGACAGGGGCGGCAGAAGCCGGGTGACTGTTCCGGTGATCCGGGGGGAGCCGAAATGGCGCAGAACGCTGACCCGCTTGTTGCCCTCCTGAACGTAAAACCGGCCCATATACTCATAGCACCGGATGGGGTCCCGGATGC